>NZ_DASZTJ010000302.1:0-16564 GCF_035548235.1 Rhodopila sp. | reverse complement strand
CGGGACGCCGACCAGCATCGCCGACGAGATGCAGGCGTGGTTCGAGGGTCGCGGCGCCGACGGGTTCCTGGTGCATCCCGCAACGCTGCCCGGCGGGCTGGACGACTTCGTCGACCTGGTGGTGCCGGAGTTGCAGGATCGGGGCCTGTTCCGGCACGAATACGCGGGAACGACGCTACGGGACAACCTGGGCCTGGACGTGCCGGAAAGCCGCTACGCCGCCTGAGCGGGCCGCAGTCGCGCCGGCGTCCGTCCATGGCGCAGCCGCGTCGGCACCCGTCCATGGCGCAGTCGCGCCGGCGTCCGTCCATGGCGCAGTCGCGCCGACGTCCGTCCATGGCGCAGTCGCGCCGGCGTCCGTCCATACGGAACGCCGCTACAGAAGTCCCTTCAGGCGCAGCAGGCCGAAGGTCGCCAGCGTCATCGCCTCGTTCACCACGCCGTCGCGGACCATCGACTCGAACACCGGCAGCGGGAATTCACGGCTGATCATGTCCTGTTCGGTGATCTCCCGCTCCGTCTCCTGCTGGGAGAGGTCGGTGGCCAGGAAGACATGGCCGCGCTGGCTGCAGTAGCCGGGGCCTTGGAAGACCACGCCCGCGTGGTGCATCGCGCCGGCGACGAGGCCCGTCTCCTCCCGCAGTTCGCGTGCGGCGACCAGCGCGGGGTCGGCATCGGGCCGCTCGTCCCACATGCCCATGGGAAATTCCCAGATCCGAGCCTGGATGGGGTAGCGGAATTGCTCGACAAGGGTGATGTGGCCGTCGCGCAGGGGGACCACGATGACGAAGTCGCTGCGCTCCACGACGCCGAATACGCTTTCGGTCCCGTCGGGCAGCCGGATGCTGTCCTCCCGCAGGCGGGTCCAGCGATTGGCATAGGCAATGCGGGAGGAGAGCGTTTCGTAAGGGCTGGTCACGCGCGGGGCATCATCGCTGTCGGGAAGGGGTGGCCCTTTCTATCCGCTGCGGTCGGTCCCCGTCACATGTTTTCGTACCCCCGGGCCTACCGGTCCCCGCGCGGGGACGCCACCGTCACCGCCGGCGTGACCGGAGACGGCGCGTTGGGCGGCGGCGCACGATCCTCGTCGCCCTGCGCCTCCAGGTAGGGACCCGGCAAAGACCCCGCCGGCAGCGCCGCTCGGCAACCCGGCATGCCGTCGGGCGGCACGATCGTCTCGTCAAGCGTCCTGTCGGGCAGCGTCCTGTCGGGCAGCGTCCTGTCGGGCGCCTCGCCGCCGCCCCGGGTCTCGCTTTCCGGACCGACGGCGCGCCCTTCGTCCGCCGGCGGCGTGCCGGAGGTCCCGCCGGCAGGCGTCTCGCCCTTGATGTCGTCGATAGGAGCCACGATGGGTGCCATGCCGGGGTAACGGCCTGGCACCCGGCGGGTTCCCCTACCGCGACGACAGCGCGGCGCCGTGCCGCTCCAGCCGCCGGTCGTGACCCAGCGCCACCAGGACGATCGCGCTCACCAGCGCGCCCATGGCGATCGACAGCAGCCCCAGGGTGAAGCTGCCGGTGGCGTCCTTGATGCTGCCCATCATGAAGGGGCCAAGGAAGCCGCCCAGATTGCCGACCGCGTTGATCAGGGCGATGCCGCCCGCCGCCGCGGTGCCCGACAGCATCGCCGTGGGCAGGGTCCAGAAGGTCGGCGCGATCGCCGCCTGCCCCATCTGGCCCAGGATGATCGCCACCATCATCAGGATGGGGTCATGCAGCAGCACGCAGACCGCCAGCCCGGCGAAATTCAGGAAACAGGCCGCGGCGGCGTGCAGCGGCCGTTCCCCCGTGCGGTCGGAGTGCAGGCCCCACAGGACCATCGCCACGCCGCCCGCGGCGAAGGGCAGCGCGCTGATCAGGCCGTTCAGTCCGGGACCGACGCCGAACCGCTGGACGATCTGCGGCAGGAACAGCACCAGCCCGTACCCGGTCACGTTCTGCCCGAAATACACCAGCGTCAGCAGCCAGACCCGCGGATTGACCAGCGCCTCCTTCAACTCGTAGCGCCGGATCGACTCCTTGTGCGTCCGCTCCGCCGCCAACCGGCGCATCAGCCAATCCCGCTGGTCCGGCCGCAGCCACTTCGCGTCGGCCGGGCTGTCGGTCAGGCAGAAATAGGTGATCAAGCCCACGATGACGGCCGGCGCGGCCTCCAGGATGAACAGCCATTGCCAGTCGGCGAGGCCCAAACGCGGGCCCAGGGTCAGGATCTGGCCGGAGATGATGGAGCCGGACACGATCGAGATCGGAATCGCCGTCATGAAGATCCCGATCATCCGCGAGCGGTAGGCCGACGGGAACCACCAGGTCAGGAACAGGATGATGCCGGGGTAGAATCCGGCTTCCGCGAGGCCCAGCAGGAAGCGGATCGCGAAGAACGACCAGGCGCCCTGCACGAACGCCGTCGCCGCCGAGATCAGGCCCCAGGTGACCAGGATGCGTGCGATCCAGCGGCGCGCGCCGACCCGCTCCAGGATCAGGTTGGACGGGATCTCCGCCAGGAAGTAGCCGAAGAAGAAGATGCCGCCGCCGATGCCGAAGACCTCGGCCGTCAGGCCCAGCGCCTTGTTCATGTTGAGCGCGGCGAAGCCGACATTGACCCGGTCGAGATAGGCGGCGAAGTAGCCGGCCATCAGCAGCGGGATCAGGCGCCATGCCACCCGGCGCAGCGTCTCCCGCTCCAACTCGGCCTCTCCGTCGGCCACCTTACCCGTGTTCGTGCTGTCCATGTGTCCTCCCTTGGCGCCTGTCGGGCCTTTGGACGTCCATGGAAGCGCTATTCCCCCTGGCTGGCCAGACCGCGGACCGGGGCGGAACGGGGGCGGAACGGCGGCTTTCGCCGTGGCGACGGGCCGATCCCGGCCTTTCCCCTATTGGACCGACGGATGATTTCGGTCATCAAGTTCTTGAGCGCCACGGTTTTGCTGTGCAAAGTCCGCCGCGCCAGCAATGGCTTGATTTTCAACGGAGCCTGTTCGATGCGCCGCGTCGCCCTGCTTGGTCTGATCCTGTGCCTGTCCGGCTGCGGCTATAAGACCTGGTCCGATCCGCCGTTCACCACGGGGACCAATCCCAACCTGCCGGACACCGACAGCGAGAACGTCCAGCGCGTTCTGGGACACCAGGTGAACGCCACGCCCATCGCCCCCGAAGCCGGCAATATCTGGCCGGGGCCGCTGCCGCCCTCGCCGACGCTGGGCGACCTGGAGCGTGAGAGCGGCGGGGCGCAGCCGCAATTGCCGACCCTGGGCTCGCCGCTGAGCCGGGGCGAGTTCCCGCCATCGCTGCCGCAGACGCCCAGCCAGGGCAGTTCCACGCCGCCGCCGGGCGGGAGCGCGGTGCCGCCGGCGGCCACGACGGCGCCGCCGCTGTCGAGCTATGCCGCGCCGGCCGCCAAGCCGCCCGCGGCGGTGCCGGGCGGGAAGGTGCTGCAGACGCCCGGCGGCCCGTCGGTCACGACCGGCGGCGGCCCCGGCTACAACACGGCGATCCAGCCGGGGGGCGGGCAGTCGATCGTCGTGCCGAACGGGAACGGCACCAGCACGGTGATCCATGCCGACGGCCGAATCGAGACCATCCCGACGCCCAAATAATCCGGTTCGCCGTCCCCTGGACGGATCGGTGTTTCATGCCGCCGCCGCAACCCTCCCAAGCGGGGCGGCGCGCGGGACGGCTTGTTGACCCCTTGCCGGACGGGGACTATTGACCCTGACGATCCTACACTGAACCGACTGGAGCCGTCGTTGAGAGACGTACGCGATGCGCTGATGGTGGCGCGCAACACGGACGGTAAGCTGGTCAACCGTCCCCTGTCTCCCCACCTGCAAATCTATCGCTGGCCGATCAGCATGGCGCTGTCGATCCTGCACCGCGCGACCGGCATCGCGCTGGGGGTCGGCACGCTGCTGCTGACCTGGTGGCTGGTGGCGGCGGCGACCTCGCCGCAGGCCTTCGACGCGGCGCAGGGCTTCATCGGCTCGCCGATCGGGCTGCTGCTGCTGTTCGGCTGGTCGGTGGCGCTGATCTTCCATTTCTTCAGCGGCATCCGCCACCTGGCCTGGGACCTGGGCTATGGGTTCGAGGCGCCGCATTACGACAACTCAGGCAAGGCCGTCCTGATCGCCACCGCCGTCGCGGTGGTCCTGGTCTGGGCCGTCGGCCTGTCGGTTTGGTGAGGCCGGACATGGCAAACCCGCATATCGACATCTACCGTTCGCCGCTGGGCCGAGCCCGTGGGGCGGGCGCGGCGAAGCACGGAGTCGGGGAGTGGCTGGCGGCACGGATCGAGGCCGTCGCGCTGGTTCCGCTGACGATCTGGTTCATCTTCTCCGTCATACATCTGTCGGGCGCCTCGCATGCCCAGGTCGTGGCCTGGATGCAGTCGCCCTGGACCATGGCCCTGATGATCGCCCTGGTCGGAACGATGTTCCACCACCTGCAGCTCGGCTTGCAGAACGTCATCGAGGACTACATCCACGATGACCACATCAAGTGGGCGTCGCTGGTCGCCAACAAGGCGGTCTGCGTGCTGCTGGCGCTGGCCTGCATCGTTTCGGTTCTGAAGATCGGCTTGTAAGGCTCCGTCATGAACGCCATCACCCTGCCCTCCTCCGGGGCGTACAACATCGTCGATCACACCTATGACGTGGTGGTCGTCGGCGCCGGCGGCTCCGGCCTGCGCGCCACTTTCGGCATGAGCGCGGCGGGGCTGCGCACCGCCTGCATCACCAAGGTGTTCCCGACGCGCAGCCACACCGTGGCGGCGCAGGGCGGCATCGGCGCCGCGCTGGGCAACATGGGTGAGGACGACTGGCGCTGGCACATGTACGACACCGTCAAGGGGTCGGACTGGCTGGGCGACCAGGACGCGATCGAATACATGTGCCGCGAGGCGATCCCGGCGGTCTACGAACTGGAACATTTCGGCGTGCCGTTCAGCCGCACGGAAGACGGCAAGATCTACCAGCGCCCCTTCGGCGGCCACATGAAGGACTACGGCAAGGAGCCGGCGATGCGCGCCTGCGCCGCCGCCGACCGCACCGGCCACGCCATCCTGCACACGCTGTACCAGCAAAGCCTGAAGCACGGCGTCGAGTTCTTCATCGAATATTTCGCCATGGACCTCATCATGGATGAGGACGGCGCCTGCCGCGGCGTCATGGCCTGGTGCCTGGAAGACGGTTCGATCCACCGCTTCCGCGCGCAGACCGTGGTGATGGCGACCGGCGGCTATGGCCGCACCTTCCTGTCCTGCACCTCGGCGCATACCTGCACGGGCGACGGCACCGGCATGGTGCTGCGCGCCGGCCTGCCGGCACAGGACATGGAGTTCGTGCAGTTCCACCCCACCGGCATCTTCCCCGCCGGCTGCCTGATCACCGAAGGCGCGCGCGGCGAAGGCGGCTACCTGACCAACGCCGCCGGCGAGCGGTTCATGGAACGCTATGCCCCGACCGCCAAGGACCTGGCGAGCCGCGACGTCGTCTCCCGCTCCATGACCATCGAGATCGCCGAGGGCCGCGGCTGCGGGCCGAACAAGGACCACATCATGCTCCATCTGGAGCATCTCGGCGCCGACCTGCTGCATGAGCGGCTGCCGGGCATCTCGGAGACGGCGAAGGTGTTCGCCGGGGTCGAGGTGACCAAGGAGCCGATCCCGGTGCTGCCGACCGTGCACTACAACATGGGCGGCATCCCGACGAATGTGCATACGGAAGTGTTGCGGCCGACCAAGGAGAACCCGGACGCCGTGATCCGCGGCCTGATGGCGGTCGGCGAGGCGGCCTGCGTGTCGGTCCACGGCGCCAACCGGCTGGGCACCAACTCGCTGCTCGACCTGGTCGTGTTCGGCCGGGCGGCGGCGCACCGGGCGGCGGAGACGATCAAGCCAGGCGCCAGCCAGGCGCCCCTGCCGCCGAAGGCCGGCGAAGCGTCGCTGGAGCGGTTCGACCGCACCCGGTACGCGAAGGGCGGGACCAAGGTCGCGGAACTGCGGCTGAGCATGCAGCGCGCCATGCAGACGCACGCGGCGGTGTTCCGGTCCTCGAAGTCGCTGGTCGAGGGCGTGGACAAGATGAAGCAGGTCTGGAGCGGGATGACGGACATGTCCGTGTCCGACCGCAGCCTGATCTGGAACAGCGACCTGATGGAGGCGCTGGAGCTGCACAACCTGATGGGCAGCGCCATGGTCACCATGGTCGGCGCCGAGGCCCGTACGGAAAGCCGCGGCGCGCACGCGCACGACGACTATCCGGAACGCGACGACGCCAACTGGATGAAGCACACGCTGGCCTGGTGCGGCGACGACGGGTCGGTGACCCTGGATTACCGCCCGGTGAAGATGCAGACGCTGACCAACGAGGTGTCGGTGTTCCCGCCGAAGAAGCGGGTTTACTGATCAGGAGGCGGGGGCGAACGATCGTCTCGCGTCATGGCCGGACCTGGCCTCGGACGCGACACGGTCGGTACCCGCGATGAACGAGACGCCGGCGCAAGTCATGGAACGGCAAGTCATGGAACGGCAGGAATAAAATGGTCGCTTTCAACCTTCCCCTGAACAGCCGCATCACCAACGGGCAGACCTTCAAGGCCCCGCCCGGCGCCAAGCGGGTGCGGGAGTTCAAGATCTACCGCTGGAGCCCGGACGACGGGAAGAACCCGCGCACCGACACCTATGAGATCGACCTGGACGCCTGCGGCCCGATGGTCCTGGACGCGCTGATCAAGATCAAGAACGAGGTCGATCCGACCCTGACCTTCCGCCGCTCCTGCCGCGAGGGCATCTGCGGGTCCTGCGCGATGAACATCGACGGCGGCAACACGCTGGCCTGCCTCAAGCCGATCGAGGAGGTGAAGGGCACCGTCAAGATCCACCCGCTGCCGCACATGCCGGTGGTCAAGGACCTCGTGCCCGACCTGTCGCAGGTCTATGCCCAGTACCAGTCGGTGAAGCCTTGGATGCAGGCCGACACCCCGCCGCCCCCGGATGGCGAGCGGCTGCAAAGCAAGGAAGAGCGCGCCAAGCTGGACGGGATGTGGGAATGCATCCTGTGCTTCTGCTGCTCGACCTCCTGCCCCAGCTACTGGTGGAACGGCGACCGCTACCTCGGCCCGGCGGTGCTGCTGCAGGCCTATCGCTGGATCGCCGATTCGCGCGACGAGGCGACCGGCGAGCGGTTGGACGAGCTGGAAGACCCGTTCAAGCTGTACCGCTGCCACACGATCATGAACTGCACGGATACCTGCCCCAAGGGGCTGAACCCGGCGAAGGCGATCGCGTCGATCAAGCAGATGATCGCGGAGCGGCACGGCTAGGGCCGCTTCACGCCAACCGGGAAGCTCCGTCCCATGGCCTGGCGCGACCGGGCCATCCTGCCTGCATGACCGGGCCGCGCGGCGGCTTCGGCCGGACAAGCGCTAGACCGCTTCGTCCAGGTCCTCGCCCCACATGCGCTCCAGCGCATAGGTCGTCCGCGCTTCGGGCTTGAACAGGTGGACGATGATGTCGCCCGCGTCGATCAGCACCCAGTCGGAGCCGTTGGCGCCCTCGACCAGCACGCGCTTCAGGCCGGCCTCACGCAGCTTCTCGCTCAGATGCTGCGCCATGGCGCTGATCTGGCGGTCGGCCAGGCCGGTCGCGATCACCATCCGGTCGCAGAACATCGCCTTCCCGGCGAGGTCCAGCGTGACGATGTTCTCGGCCTTGTCGTCCTCCAGGCTGGCGACGATCACGCCCTGCAGCCGGTCAAGCTCCGACGGCGCCGCCTTCACGCGCTTGGGGCGAGGCGTCTTCGGACCGGCCGCGACGGCTTTCTTGCGCACCGAACCGGGCGCGCTCCCGGCCTCGGGCAGTTTCGGCTTGGCCACCGTCTTGCGCGGCGCCGGCTTGTGGCGCGCGGGGGACGGCGAGAGCTTTGTCGTCTTGGCTATGGCACGTTTCCTTTGGCGGCTTGGCGGATGGCGGTCGCCGAAGTCGGATCCTGCCGCTCCGGCAGGAACACCCACCCCGGCGCTCGGTTCGGCAACAGGCAGGCCTGCCGCACCGGTCGTCGCCAGCGGCCTAGCCGATGCGCCGCCTGTCCCGCAAGCGCGCGATGCGTATAACTGGGCCGGGGCAGCACAACGAAGCCCAGGCTGTGGGCGATATCCACCCAGCGCCGCCAGCGCGGAAGCTGCTCCAGGATGTCGGCGCCCATGATCCAGACGAAGCGGATGCGCGGAAAGCGGCGGCGCAGCTCGCGGATCGTGTCGACCGTATAGCGGGTGCCGAACGCGGCCTCGATCCCGGTCGCGACGATCTGGCGCTGTCCGCCGATCCTGGCCGCGCCGGCCAGCCGCTGCGCGAACGGCGCCATGCCGTCGACCGGTTTCAGCGGATTGCCCGGAGACACCAGCAGCCAGACCTGATCGAGACCCAGCCGCCGGAGCGCCAGTTCGGCGATATGGCGATGGCCGCCATGCGCCGGGTTGAACGACCCGCCCAGCAGGCCGACCCGGATGCGGCGGCGGTCGCCGAAACGGGGGATGGGGCCGAGGTTCAGGGGCGTATCTGTCCGGTGCCTGTGACGACGTAGCGGTATGTCGTCAGTTGCTCCAGCCCCACCGGCCCGCGGGCATGGATGCGGCCGGTGGCGATGCCGATCTCGGCCCCGAAGCCGAACTCGCCGCCGTCGCAGAACTGGGTGGAGGCGTTCCACAGCGCCACCGCGCTGTCCACGCCACGCAGGAAGGCGTCGGCCGCGGCGGCGTCCTCGGTGATGATGGCGTCGGTGTGCTCGCTGCCGTGGTGGGCGATGTGGGCCAGCGCGCCGTCGACGCCGTCGACGACGGCGACCGACAGGATGGCGTCGAGCCATTCGGTGTCGAAATCCGCGTCCCGCGCCGCGGTCAACCCGGGCACGATGGCCCGAGCGGCGGTGTCGGCGCGGAAGTCGCAGCCGAGGGCGCGGAGGTCGTCGACGATGGACGGCAGCAGGCCGGGCGCGATGGCGCGGTCGATCAGCAGCGTCTCGGTCGCGCCGCAGATGCCGGTGCGACGCATCTTGGCGTTGGCGACGATCCGGCGCGCCATGGCGGGGTCGGCAGCGGCGTGGATATAGGTGTGGCAGAGGCCCTCGGCATGCGCCAGCACGGGGACGCGCGCCTCGCGCTGCACCCGTTCGACCAGCGACTTGCCGCCGCGGGGGATGATCAGGTCGATCAGCCCGGCGCCGGCCAGCATCGCGGCGACATAGGCGCGATCGGCGTTGGGGGCGGTCTGCACGGCGGCCGGCGGCAGGCCGGCAGCAGCGATGCCCGTCTGCAGGGCCGCGTTGATCTCCGCGGCACTGCGGATGCTGTCCGACCCGCCGCGCAGGATGACGGCGTTGCCGGATTTCAGGCACAGCGCCGAGGCGTCCGCCCCGACATTCGGGCGGCTTTCGTAGATCATGCCGATGACCCCGATCGGCGCGGCGATCCGCCGGATGCGCAGCCCGTTCGGGCGGGTCCAGTCGGCCAGCGTCCGGTCCAGCGGGTCCGGCAGCTCCGCAACGTCCTCCAGGCCCTTCGCCATCGCCTCGACCCTGGCCGGGGTGAGCGTCAGGCGGTCGCGGAAGGCGGCGGTGCCGGCATAGGCGGCAACGTCCGCCTCGTTGGCGGCGAGGATCGGGTGCATCCGCTCCCGCAGGGCGTCGCCCATGGCACGCAGCGCGGCGTTGCGGGCCGTCGCGGGGCTGCGCGCGAGGACACGGCTCGCGTCCCGCGCCGCGCCGGCCGCCTGGGTCAGGTGTTCGTTCGCGTCCATTGCACCAATCTGCCGAGGAAACGGTTGGCTTTCCAGGGGGATGATGCCCCTTTTTGCTGGACCCTGCCATGCCACGGCCCGGTCGTGGTGACGGACCTGCGCCTCATGGAGGTTCCGCACCCGTCATGGCGGGCGAAGGACCACGCGCGCTGAGACACCCGTCATGCGGCACCGGCCTTCCGTCATGGCAGGTGCAGGCCCGCCATGACGGCATCCGCGAGGCCCTCCGGCCGTCATGACGGGAAGGCGTCCGGGAGGCCAGCCGTCCCAAGTCCTGCCGCCAAACCCTGCCCCCAAGTCCTGCCGCCCCTTGGCATATCGATTGCAGCGCCTTCCCCTTCGTATGGACATTCCGTCCTACACACGTTCGCGGGAGTCATGCCGATGCTCGACCGACGCCGTTTCCTCCTCACGACAGCCGCCATGGCGGCCCCCCTGCCCGTCGAGGCCGCCACCGGCGGCGTGCTGCGTATCGCGATGACCGCGGCCGACCTGCCGACGGTGACGGGCATCCCGAACAACGGCGGCGAGGGTTATCGCTTCCTCGGCTACCCCGTCTACGACGCGCTGGTGAACTGGGACTACGCGCATCCCAACGAACTCGCCGACGTGACCCCCGGCGTCTTCGAATCCTGGACGATCGATCCGGGCAACCCCACCCGCTGGATCTTCAAGCTGCGCGCGGGCGTCTCGTTCCACGACGGCTCGCCCCTGGTCATGGACGACGTCGTCTGGAACCTGCGGCGGGTCTGGGACAAGGACGCGCCGCAATTCGATCCGCAATCGTCGCCGATCGTGCGATCGGTGGTGAACGTGCTGGATCGGTGGGAAAAGATCGACGATGGGAAGATCGCGATCTTCACCAAGACGCCATTCAGCTTCTTCCCCTACATGCTGACCTACAACCTGATGGCCAGCCCGCGGCAATGGGACAAGATGGGGAAAAGCTGGGCCGGCTTCGCCAAGGCCCCGTCCGGCACCGGTCCGTTCAAGATCAGCCGCGTCGTTCCGGGTCAGTATGTCGAAATGGTACGCAACGAAAATTACTGGAACAAGGCACGCATCCCGAAGATCGAGCGTATGATCGTCTATCCGATGGCCGAGGCGACCACGCGCCTCGCCGCCCTGCGGTCGGGCCAGGTGGATTGGATCGAAGTGCCCCCGCCCGACGCCATCCCGTCCCTGCGGCAGGCTGGCTTCGACATCAGCCTGTGGCCGTATCCGCATTGCTATCCTTATGTCCTGAACTGCGCGCCGGGCACGGTCTTCAACGACGTCCGCCTGCGGCAGGCGTTGAATTTCGCCATCGATCGCGACGGGCTGTGCTCGATGCTGAACGGCACGGCGAAGCCGGCGTATGGCTTCTATCCGCCGGACAATCCCATCTTCGGCAAGCCAACCCTCCGTTACGGCCACGATCCGGATCGCGCCCGAGCGCTGCTGCGCGAGGCAGGGTACGGACCCGACAAGCCGGCGCATGCGAAGATCATGATCTCGACCTCGGGGTCGGGGCAGATGGTGCCTATCCCGATGAACGAGTTCCTGCAACAGAATTTCGCCGCCGTCGGCTTCAACGTCGAGTTCGATGTCGTCGAATGGGGTACGATGATCATCGCTCGGCGCAGCCCGCAAAGCCAGCAGACGTCACACGGCGATGACGGGCTGAACAACAGCCTGGGCTTCGCCGACCCGTCGACGATGTTCCGCCTGTTCGCCAGCTCCTGCTTTCCGCCCGCCGGCCAGAACTGGGGCAAATTCACCGATCCCGAGTTCGACGACGCGGCGGCCCGCTCGCAGTTGACGTTCGACAAGACCGAACAGTTGAAACTTCTTCAGCGCCAGCACGAGATCATCGTCGACAAGGCGGCGTTTCTTTTCATCTGCCACGACCTGAACCCGCGGGCGATGAGTGCCAAGGTGAAGAACTTCCAGCCGGCGCAGAGCTGGTCGCAGGATTTCACGCAGGTGACCGTGCGCTGACGGTTATTTCTGCACGATCTCCACCATGATCCCCTCCGGTCCCCGCACGAAGGCCAGCCGCAGCCCCGGGCTGCGGGTCAGCGGCCCGATCGCGATGTCCGCGCCTTGCGCCCGCAATTCCTCGCAGGCGGCGTCGACGTCATCGACGGTGAAGCCGACATGCTCCAGGCCGAAATACGGGAACGGCGGCGCGGCGGCGGTCGGGTCGTCGGGGTGTTTCGGCGCCAGCAGGATGCGCTGGCCGCCGGCATCGATGGCGATCCGCTTCTGCCCCGGATACAGCGTCCCCGGCGGATAGACGTCGCGCTTCACCGACGCGCCGAAAAACCGCTCGAAGAAGGTCGCGATCGCCTCGGCATCGGCGGTCCGGTAGTGGATGTGGTCCCAGTCGTAGCGGCGCATGAGGGTCCCTCCCTGGTGACCGGGAAAGATTACGGCCTGCGGCTCCCACGGCAAGATTTGGACCCGGCGGTCTTGGACCCGAGGGGGAAGCCGGGCTAAGTCAGGGCGAGAAAGGAAACCTCCATGCCCGATGCCAGCCTGTTGAACGCGATCCGCTCCATTGTCGGCGACAAGGGCATGCTGACCGATCCCGGCGACACGGCCCCTTATTCCGAGGACTGGCGGCGCCTGTATCACGGCAGGACGGCGGCGGTGATCCGCCCGGGCAGCACCGAGGAACTGGCCGCCGTGGTGAAGCTCTGCGCCGAGACGGGCACGCCGGTCGTGCCGCAAGGCGGCAACACCTCGATGGTCGGCGGTGCCGTCCCGGCCGAGGACGGGTCGGAGCTGATCCTGTCCACCGCGCGGCTGAACCGGATCCGCGACCTGGACACCGCCGACATGACGCTGACGATCGAGGCCGGGGTCACGCTGAAAGCCGCCCAGATGGCCGCCGCCGAGGCAGGGTGCCTGCTGCCGCTGTCGATCTCCTCGGAAGGCACCGCGCAGATCGGCGGCGTGCTGGCGGTCAACGCCGGCGGCAACAACACAGTGCGCTATGGCAACGCGCGCGACCTGGTGCTGGGGCTGGAGGTGGTGCTGCCCGACGGCACGACCTGGAACGGGCTGCGCCGGCTGCGCAAGGACAACACCGGCTATTGCCTGCGCCAGCTTTTCGTCGGCGCCGAGGGCACGCTGGGCATCATCACCGCCGCAGTGCTGAAGCTCGCGCCGCAACCGCAGGAGGTCGCGGTCGCACTGTGCGGCGTGCCGTCGGTCCAGGCGGCGCTGGCGCTGTTCACCCGGTTCCAGGCGCACGACGCGGCCTCGATCAGCGCGTTCGAGCTGATGTCGGGCCAAGGCATGTCGTTCGTGCTGCGCCACATCCCCGGCGCCGTGCTGCCGCTGGAAAGCGCGGCGCCGTTCTATGTCCTGGTCGAGCTGGCCACTCCCCGGCCCGAGGCCGGGCTGCGTGCGATGCTGGAAACGATCCTGGAAACCGCACTGGGCGACGACACAATCCTGGACGCCGCCATCGCCGAGTCCGACGCGCAGCGCGCCGCGATCTGGAAGTTGCGCGAGGAACATTCGGAAGCGCAGAAGCGCGAGGGCGCCAGCGTGAAGAACGACGTTTCGGTTCCGGTGTCGAAAGTGCCGGCCTTCATCGAAAAGGCCACCGCCGCCTGCGAAAAACTGCTGCCCGGCGTACGCGTCGTGCCGTTCGGCCACATGGGCGACGGCAACATCCACTTCAACCTGGAACAGCCCGAAGGCAGCGACGCCGCCTGGTTCCTGGCACAGGACCACGCGATCATGGACGCGGTGAACGAGGTGGTGCGGGAATTCGACGGCAGCTTCTCGGCCGAACACGGGGTCGGCAAGCTGAAGCCCTATATGATGCCGGACTGGCGCGGTGGGGCGGAGCTGGCGTTGATGCAGCGGATCAAGGCGGCGATCGATCCGCGCGGGATCATGAACCCAGGCAAGGTGCTGCCGTAGCCGGCACTACCGCATCAGGCCGACCCGCGTCATCCAGGCCTGCACCCGTTCGGCCACCGTGTCGGAATTCCTGTCCATCATCGGGAAATGCGAGTTCCCGCGTATGCCAAGCGCCGGCAGGTCCAGCACGTCGGCGGTGCTGCCGGCGGCGCGCAGGGCGGCGACGTACCGGTTCACGCGCGCCATGATGCCCTGCCAGAACGGATTGCCGTCCAGGTAGTCGCCCAGCACCAGCAGGTGCGGCACCTGGCGCAGCACCGTCAGGTCCAGCCCTTCCGGGTCGGGCGCGCCGGACGGCTCGACCGCGATGACGGCCCGCACCAGGCCGGGTGCGTGCAGCGCGGCGGTGTAGCCGAAATTGCCGCCCTGGCTGTGCGTGACGATGACGCTGGGACCGACCTTGGCGACCAGCGCGTCATAGGCCGCCTGGGTCGGGGCGTCGTTCATCCCCCAGCGGGGGACGACCTGCTTGGCGAACTGATCGAAGCAATCGATCGGGAACTGCGCCCCCGGAAAACCCCGGCGCGTGGCATAGGCTTCGGGCGCGCCGAACCGGAACAGCTCCCAGCATTCCTGCTTGGAACGGAAATGCGGTCCCTCCGCATAAATCTCCGGATATCGGGACCATCCCGCTCGGCCGCGCTCCACGGCGTCGGAGACGAAGACGTCGTGGCCGGCGCGCAGGAACCAGGACTGCCAGCCGGGATGACCGTCCGGCTTCGTCTCCCACGTCGTGCCGGTCATGCCGCCGCCATGCCATAGCAGCAGCGGCCAGCGCGCTTTCGGATCGGCCAGCCGGACATACTGCGCGTAAAGCTGCCCGGTCTCGTAGTCGCCGTCAGCGGAAAAGGCCTGGGCTTCCGCGCCTCGGGTCAGGACCAGCGTCCGGGGTGGAAGGCCGGCCAGCGAGACGTTGTGGCCGCCGATATGGAAGCTGCCGATGTCCGTGACCCGCAAGACGCTCATAGCTGGTTCCCCCTGTCGATTTTGCTGGACGCGATCAGCATGCCGTTGTATGAAGCCGTCATTGAACACGTATAAGTTGTATACATGAAGGCTGCTTCGCTTTACGAGGCAATGGCTGATGTCTTGATGCCCGTATGACCACGCCCGCCAGACCGATACCCGAAGCCTTATTCCTAGCTGACGATTTCAAACAAGCGGACAATCGATTACCGCAGGATAGAATGGCAGCGGCTTTTTTTGATACCGGTTGTCGACAGGCAGGGCGTGGTCGTGAAAGGGAGCTCGAACCGGCTCCCTTGCCGGCGCGGCCTGGCTTGTTCCGGCCAGGGCAATGGGCCCGCAACCGGCAGGTGGTCCCTTCCCCCCTTAAACCCGTCGCAAATCCAGCGTCCTCGGGTGCTCCCGCGACCGCTCCACCACCGGCTCCGGCATCGGTCCCGGCGTGTGGCCGAACGGGAAGAAGCGTGCCCGCCGCCGGGCTTCGGCTTCGTTGGCGTTGACCGGGAAGGTCTCGTAGCTCCGCCCGCCCGGATGCACGACGTGGTAGGTCAGCCCGCCCAGGCTGCGCCCGTTCCAGCGGTCGTAGATATCGAACACCAGCGGGCTCTGCGGATGGATCAGCGGATGCAGGGAGCTTGGCGGGTTCCACGCCTTGAAGCGCACCCCGCCGACGTAGTCGCCTTCGCGGTCCGTCCGCGTCAGCGGCACCGCCGATCCGTTGCAGGCCAGGACGTAGCGCTCGTCCACCCAGCCTGACACCCGCGCCTGCACCCGTTCGATCGAACTGTCGACGTAGCGGGCGGTGCCGAGGGCGGTCTGCTCTTCGCCGAGGACGTGCCAGGGTTCCAGCGCGTTGCGCAGTTCCAGCGCCATCCCCTTCAGCGCGACCGTGCCGACATGGGGGAAGCGGAACGCCAGGTGCGCCGAGAACCACGCGGGGTCCAGGCCGTAGCCCAGGGATGACAGCTCCTCCAACGCGTCCTTGAAGTCTTCCTCGACGAAATGCGGCAGCATGAAATCGTCGTGGACGCGGGTGCCCCAATGGACCAGCCGGCGCTCATACGGATGGTCCCAGAACGCCGCCAACGTGGAGCGCATCAGCAGCATCTGCGCGGCCGACATCCGAGCATGCGGCGGCATTTCCAGCGCCCGCATTTCCACCAGGCCGCGGCGGCCGGATGACGCGCCGGGCGCGTACATCTTGTCGATGCAGAACTCGGTCCGGTGGGTGTTGCCGGTCATGTCCGCCAGGATGTTGCGGAACAGCCGGTCGGTGATCCAGGGCGCCGTCTCCTGGTAGGGCTTGATGTGGGAGAAGGCGATCTCCAGCTCCGCCACGCTGTCCTGGCGCGCTTCGTCGATGCGCGGATGCTGGCTGGTCGGGCCGATGAACTGGCCGCTGAACAGGTAGGACAGGCTGGGATGGTTGTGCCAGAAGCCCAGCATCGACTTCAGCAGGTCCGGCCGCCGCAGGAACGGGCTGTCGGTCGGGGATGCCGCGCCCATCACCACATGGTTGCCGCCGCCGGTGCCGACATGACGGCCGTCGAGGTTGAACTTCTCGGTCGCCAGGCCGACCTGGCGGGCTTCCTCGTACAGTTCCTCGGTGATGCGCACCTGGTCCGCCCAGTTGTCGACCGGATGGACGTTGACCTCGATGACCCCCGGATCGGGCGTGACCGAGAAATGCAGGATCCGCTCGTCTTCCGGCGGCAGGTAGCCTTCCAGCACGACCTTGCGGCCGAGTTCGGCAGCGGTTTCCTCGACCGCCGCTGTCAGCGACAGCCAGTCCTCCACGGCATAGAGCGGCGGGAAGAACACGTGCAGCAGCCCGTTGTCGCGCGCTTCCACCGCCAGCGCCGTACGCACCAGGCCCGGCTCGCCGGCGCCGACG
>NZ_DASZTJ010000301.1:0-2432 GCF_035548235.1 Rhodopila sp. | reverse complement strand
CGCTTGAGGGAATGTCGGTCGATTCCGACCGGCGGGCTTCATGCGTCAAAGATCGTTCCCGTTTTCCATGAAACGGTCGGCGGCTCCGGCGCCCGAAGATCAGGCCGGGCGCAGGGGCGTGCCGCTCGGCTCTGCGCAATCCGCGCCCTCCGGGCAATTCTCCGTCTCGATCTGCACGGTCGCGTGGTGCAGGCCGAACCTGTCGCCCAGCATCCGCGTGACGGCGCGCAGCACCGGCCCGGGGCTGGCGTCGCCCCGCACGCGGACGTGAAGCGTCGCCAGCGACCGTTCGGGCGTCAGCGACCAGACATGGACATGATGGACGTCGTGGACGTCCGGGTGGGCGACCGCGACCGCATCGCGGATCTGGCCGGCGTCGAAACCCTCGGGCGTGCCTTCGAGCAGGATGTGCGCGGCGCGCCGGATCACGGCCCAGGCGCTGCGCAGGACCAGAAGCGCGACCAGCACCGACAGCAGCGGGTCGATCGGCGTCCAGCCGGTGGCCAGGATCACGAGGGCGGCCGCGATGGCCGCGATCGAACCCAGCAGGTCGCCCACGACGTGGGCCGCGGCGCCCCGCATGTTGAGGTCGTCGCGGCTACCCGACCGCAATATCGCGAAGGCCGCGATATTCGACAGCAGGCCGAGAACGGCGACGATCAGCATCGGGCCGGCCAGCACCGGAACCGGGGCGAGGAAGCGCTGGGCCGCCTCGAACGCGATCCAGCCGACGATGGCGAACAGGGCCAGGCCGTTGACCAGGGCGGCCAGTACCGGAAGCCGGTGATACCCGAACGAGCGACGTTTGTCGGACGGCCGGGTGCTGACGCGCATCGCCGTCAGCGCCATGCCCAACGCCGCCGCGTCGGTCAGCATATGGCCGGCATCGGCGAGCAGGGTCAGCGAGCCGGACACGAAGCCGGCGACGACCTCGGCGCCCATGAAGCCGACCGTCAACGCCAGCGCCCACGCGATCCGGCGCGCGTCGCCGCCGTGATCGTCGCCATGGTGATGGGCGTGGCCCGAATGGTCGTGCATCGTCGATTTCCCGGCGGCCCCTCGCCCCGCGGCGGACGCGGCGCGTGCCGCAATGATCCCCGAACGCGAACCGATGGAAAAGATGTATGGCCGGGCGCGCGTTCCGCAACCGACGATATGCGGGGCCACCCCGCACCGGAAGAGGCCGCGGCCCGCTTTGCTCTATCGTTGATGGTATGCGTGCCGTAGAAGCCAGGTATTCCCGCCGGACGCGGCGGCCCGTGCAGAACCCGCAATCTCGCCACAATCTTGGCGTTTGAAGGCATTGCTGGATTGGGAATCATTCGCATCGTCGGGGATCGGAGCGTGACATCGACCATCGCCGGACAGGCCCGGCCCTCGTGAGCATCGCCGATCCCCCGCCGGCCCGCCGGTCGGCCGCCCGGCGCTTCGTCTGGATTGCTGTCGTCCTCGCCCTGGCCGGCACGATCGCGTTCGCGATCCTCAAGCCGCATCCGTCCCAGGAAGCGGCGAACCGCCGCGCGCGGCACGGTGCCGCCGACCAGGCCATGCCGGTGGCGGCCGTCCGGGCGCAGAGCGGCGACATGCCGATCGTGCTCCAAGGCCTCGGCACGGTAACGCCGCTCGCCACGGTGACGGTCCGCACACAGATCGCCGGACAGCTCGTCAAGCTGGGCTTCAAGGAAGGCCAGGAAGTCCAGGAAGGCGACTTCCTCGCCCAGATCGACCCCCGCCCCTACCAGCTGCAATTGGAGGAAGCCGAGGCCAAGCTCGCCCAGGATGCGGCGCAGTTGACCAACGCCCAGGTCGACGCCGCGCGCTATCGGACCCTGGTGGAGCAGGATTCGATCGCCCGGCAGCAGCTCGACACGCAGGACGCGCTGGTCCGTCAGTACCAGGGCGCCGTCAAGGCGGATCAGGCCGCGATCAACACCGCCAAGCTGAACCTGATCTATTGCCACATTACCGCGCCGGTCAGTGGCCGGGTCGGCCTGCGTCAGGTCGATGTCGGCAATTATGTCCAGACCAGCGACGCCAACGGCCTGGTCGTCATTACGCAGATGAAGCCGATCAGCGTGATCTTCACGCTGCCGGAAGACGATACCCGCCGGGTGCGCGCGCGCATGCTCGCCGGCGCGGCCCTGCCGGTCACCGCCTATGACCGCAGCGGCAAGACCGAGCTGGCCCGCGGAACGCTGGCCACCGTCGACAATCAGGTCGACATCAGCACGGGCACGGTGAAGCTGCGCGCCGACTTCCCCAATCCCGACGAGGCGCTGTTCCCGAACCAGTTCGTCAACGCCGCGCTCCTGGTCGATACGCTGCACGGCGTGACCGTGCTGCCGACCGCCGCGATCCAGCGTGGAAGCCTCGGCACCTACGTCTACCTGGTGAAGCCGGACGACACCGTGACGGCGCGCAAGGTGACGCTG
>NZ_DASZTJ010000300.1:0-10411 GCF_035548235.1 Rhodopila sp. | reverse complement strand
GGTCACCGCGCCCGCCGGTCGTTGTCCACGATCAGCCTGGTCCGGCTGCGGGCAACGCCCAGGGGAGGCGGTGAAGCGCGCGACGTCGTCGAGCGCCACCGAAGACATGCCCGGTCGTGTTATCGGGCCGCTCCGCCTTGTTTCGTTCGGCGAAACGGCCCGCCGTTGTCTTAGCGCCGAGCCGACGCCCTACCAAGATCACGTTTTCGTGATCACTTCATCTCGGTCTCGCATGCAATTGGCCTGTGGATTGCATACACGGCCAACACCAACCTGCTGAGGGACGAGCATGCTGATCGAGGCGAAACCCCACGAGTTCAGCCTGAATCTCGGGTCGGCGGCGCTGCTGATCATCGACATGCAGCGCGACTTCCTGGAACCCGGCGGCTTCGGTGAAATGCTGGGCAACGATGTATCGCAGCTCCGCCGGACGATCGAGCCCAACAAGCGGTTGCTGACCGCGTGGCGGGACGCAGGCGGTACGGTCCTGCACACGCGGGAGGGTCATCGTCCCGACCTGATGGACCTGCCGCCGGCGAAGAAAGTCCGAGGCCGCAGCGCGACCTGTATCGGCGACCCGGGGCCAATGGGCCGCATCCTGGTGCGCGGTGAGCCGGGGCACGATATCATTCCGGAACTGTATCCCACGCCGAGCGAAGCGGTGATCGACAAACCCGGCAAGGGCGCGTTCTTCGCCACCGACCTGCACGCGATCCTGCAAAATCGCGGTATTTCGCAGCTTGTGGTGACAGGCGTCACGACAGAAGTCTGCGTCAACACAACGGTCCGGGAAGCAAACGACCGCGGCTATGACTGCCTGGTCGTGACCGATTGCTGCGGGTCCTATTTCCCCGAATTCCATGAAATAGGGCTGAAGATGATAGCCGCGCAAGGCGGCATCTTCGGTTGGACGACACCATCGGAGGTCATTATTTCGGCAATCACGGGGCTAAACATGCTCAAAGGGGCGGCAGAATGAGCGGAAGTGCGGCAGTCGGCTTCAGGCCGAAGTTCTGGGTTCCAGGCGACTGGAACGCTCTGTTCGGGTTTGGCACCAATATCCTGGTGAACGTGCTGGTCTTGACCGGGCTGCTGCGCTTCGTGCTGCAGATGCCCGACTCACTGGTGTTCGGGCGCATCCTGCCGGCACTGGGTCTGATGCTGTGCCTGAGTACAGGGTATTACGCCTTCCTGGCATGGAACCTGGCGCGCAAGACTGGCCGGTCCGATGTCTGCGCCTTGCCGTCCGGCATCAGCGTCCCACACATGTTCGTCGTGACGTTCGTGGTGATGCTGCCGATCAAGCTGGCGACGAAGGATCCGGTCCAGGCCTGGGAAGCCGGGCTGACCTGGGTGTTCATCCAAAGCTTCCTGCTGATGGCCGGTGGTTTCATCGGTCCCTATATCCGCAGGATCACGCCCCGTGCCGCCCTGTTGGGCTCCCTCGCCGGTATTTCCATCACCTTCATCTCGATGCGCCCGGCGGCGCAGGTGTTCACCACGCCTGTCATCGGCGTGGTCTGCTTCGCGGTGATCCTCGCCAACTGGTTCGGCGGCGTAAGATACTTCCGCGACGTCCCCGGCGGGCTGGTGGCGATCGCGGTGGGCACGGTGATTGCTTGGGGCTCGACCGCCCTGGGCCTCGGCTACGGCGACCTGAGCCTGCACAACCTGTTCGCTTCCGTGTCGAATTTCGGCTTCTCGGTGCCGATCCCCGCCTTCGGCTACACGTTCGAGGGGTTCAAGTTCCTGGGCGTCATCCTGGTGACGGCCATTCCGTTCGGCATGTATGACCTGATCGAGGCGCTGGACAACGTCGAAAGCGCCTCGGCCGCCGGGGACAGTTTCCCGACCACCAGCGTGCTGACGGCCGACGGCGTGATCAGCCTGATCGGCTGCCTGATGGGCAATCCGTTCATCAACGCCGTCTATATCGGCCACCCGGGCTGGAAGGCGATGGGCGGGCGGATCGGTTATTCGGCGGTGACGGGCCTGGTGATCCTGGTGCTGACCTGGTTCGGCGTCGTTGCCGTCATCAGCGCGATGATCCCGCTCGTCGCGATCCTGCCGATCCTGCTTTACATCGGCATGCTGATCGGTTCGCAGGCGTTCCAGGAATCGCCGCACCGCCACGCGCCGGCGATCGTACTGGCGCTGCTGCCGCAGATCGCCGAGTGGGGCAAGACGATGATCGACGGTGCGCTGGGCGCCGCGGGCACCAGCGCCGCCGCTGTCGGCATCGGCAAGATGGCGCAGGTCGGCGTGCTGTATGATGGGCTGGCGACGCTGGGCGGCGGGGCCACGCTGGCGGGGATCATCCTGGGCGCCGTGACCGTCTACATCATCGACAGGGCCTTCGAGAAGGCCGCCTGCTTCGCGTTGGCAGGAGCGGTACTGACGTTCTTCGGCTTCATCCATGGGGCGGATGGGCTGGGGATCGGGCAGTCTCCGACGCTGGCGGTGTCGTATCTGGCGGTCGCGGGGATCCTGTTCTACTGCGCGAAATATGCGGCGTTCCATCCGATGGCGATGCCCATGCATCACGAGGCGGCGGGAGCGGAAGCCGACTGAGCCCAGCGGTGTGACCGGTGGAACCCTCCATCGGTCACAATCGTACCGGAATCACCCGTGGAAGCGCGGATTGGCCGCAAACTTCGCCCATTCCTTGGCGAGGCGCTGAACCCAGGTCTTGTAGAGCGCGATATACGCCTCCTCGTTCTTGTCATCGTCGAGGTAGGATTCCAACATGTCCTGCAATTCGCCGCGATCATGTTCGTATCGCGTCGTGGTCGCGACCTTGCCGTCATCGTTGAGATCGGTGCTCGTGACCTTGGCCGCCTTCAACATGGCACGGCACCGCGTCAGGGCATCGGTGAAGGTAATCGTCCAGAACTTGTCGAGGAAATCCTGCCTCGCCTTCTTTCGTTCGTCGTGCTTCTCCCGGATGTCCGTACCCAGCTTGAATGCGAAGATCGGCAGCAGAATCGCCCCGATCGTCGTGCCGACGACCCCGCGCGATAACGCTCGGGCACCGTTGGCCTCGATGATGGAAATGATCGATCCGACGATCCCCGCGCCGTCGAGCATCTGCCCGACGGGGACGCCGCCGCCGCCATCCGGCCGCTTTGGCATGTTGGCCTCGTCCACCTCGGCGCCGACCTTGTCCCACTCCTTGTCTGCCTCGTCGTGGCTTTTCTTGTAGCCCTCCGCGTATGCGGACTGGAGATCGTCCCGCCCCTGGAACTTTGTCTGCCAATTGACCGCGTCATCATATTTGCCGTCGGCAAGACCCATGCGATAGGCCTCGCCCTCGTCCACCATGTCGTCCGGCGCGTCGGAGGTATTCGGTTCGACATTGACCTCGGTCTGCGCGGAAGCCTTGCCGTTGGGATCGCGTGCGACGACCATCACGACGCCGGTCGAGGTGCCCGCGACGGCGAGCCCCTTTTTCGAATCGTCGAACGCAAGGATCGCGGTATCCGAGGAGGTCCAGGTCAGCGCGTCCGTCTCGTCCTGCTCATGTCCATCGGCGTATCGTCCGCGCGCCGTGAATTGCTGTTTCCCCTCGACCACCAGGGAGGGATTCTCCGGCGTGATGACGATGGTCTCCAAGGTCCATCCTTCCTTGGGGCCGAAGACGGGGCGCGCATCGACAGTGTCCTGGTCGAGTTGACCGGCGTCGTCCGGTTCACCCGGATAGGACACCATGCCCGGATCGCCGGAACCGCTGGCGGCGGTGATCGATTCGATGGGTACATGGACGAAGTTCGACGTCCAGGCAGCTTGATCCTGTGTGAGCCCCTTCAACGAACCACTCATGGCGCAATCCTTCAAACTGCTGGCAAGTCGGATCGGCGAACAGCGGCCGGCGGATATCGAAACGTTCCGATCAGAACGGCTTAGCGCGCCGGAGCGGGCTTTGCAATTTGGCGGAATGCCGCCGCCGTGCTGGTGAGTATATACCGGCGTTCGGTTCGGATGCGTTCCGGCGAGGCCGATCGGCGGTCCTGCGCGGGCTGTTGGGGCGTGCGAAGTTGTTTCATACTGAACGTTTTCATCACCGCCTGGATGCGGCCGCACGTGCCAACTCGCGGAGGGGCCTGCAGCGCCTCTAACCCCGACGCCAATTTGCGTGCCTGGCTGTCATTCATGCACCGTTACGACATCCACCTCAATTGTCACAAGGATTACCATGGGGCCTTCGTTCCCGATCCGGACGGACACAACATAGAGGCCGTCAGGTAGAGGCACAGAGAGCGTAACCCGCCGCCAGATGCGCCCCCCGCCCTAACGGCAAAGATCCTGCCTCAAACCTCCACCCCATATTCCGCCAGTTCCGGCAGCATCGCCTCGATCACGAAATCGATGAACGCCTCGGGCACGTCCAGGAAGAACTCCCGATCCGAATACGCCCCGACGCTCGCCGCCAGCCCGTGTTCCTGAAACCACCGCGCCAGCGCCTCCAGGTCCGCCCGAGGCGTCTCGGACAGGAACGAGATCTGCGACCGCCGCTTGTCCTCGTCCCGGTGATCGTTCTGCGTGCGGCTGAACTGCACGTCCACGTTCGTCCCCGGCTGCCGCATGTGCAGCGACCGCTCCGTCCGCCGCAGCACCACGAAGCCCAGGCGGGAGACGAACATCTCCACCACCGTGTCGAAATGCCGCGATTCCACCCGATTGGCGAAGTGGTTCAGTTTCATCATCAAGCTCCCGGTCGCTGCGATACCCACCGAAGCCATACAAATCTCCGGCCAACGCGGCCCCTCCTTGCGCCATACCGAGTTTGCATGGTTGCATTGCGCAGCGGACTGGATTCAGGAGTCGGATGGCCTACGCGCTGCAGCAACTCATCAACGGCGTCACGCTAGGCATGATCTACGGGCTGATCGCCGTCGGCTACACCATGGTCTATGGTATCATCGGCATGATCAACTTCGCCCACGGCGACGTGTTCATGGTCGGCTCTTTCCTCTCGCTGATCGCCCTGCTCGGCTTGGCGGTGCTGGGTATCACTGCGGTGCCGATCGCCCTGGCGCTGGCGCTGATCTTCGCCGCCGCCTTCGCCGCCCTGTACGGCTGGACGATCGAGCGAGTGGCCTACCGGCCGCTGCGCGGCTCCTTCCGTCTTGCGCCGCTGATCAGCGCCATCGGCATGTCGATCACGCTGCAGAATTTCGTGCAGGTCAGCCAGGGCGCGCGGGTCAAGCCGATCGACCAGATCATTCCCGGCGGCATCCAGTTGATGAATCAAGGGCATTTCAGCGTCACGCTGTCCTGGATGCAGATCGGCATTGTCATCGTCACGTTGGCGGTGCTTGGCATCTTCACTTGGCTGGTGACCAGGACGCCGCTGGGCCGTACGATGCGCGCCTGCGAACAAGACCTGAAAATGGCGGCCCTGCTGGGCATCGACACCGACCGCACGATCAGCCTGACCTTCGTGATCGGCGCCGCCCTGGCCGCCGTCGCCGGGTTCATGTTCCTGCTGTATTACGGAGTGATCGACTTTTACATCGGCTTCATCGCCGGCATCAAAGCCTTCACCGCCGCCGTCCTGGGCGGCATCGGCAGCCTGCCGGGCGCCGTCCTGGGCGGCCTGCTGATCGGCCTGATCGAGGTATTCTGGTCGGCCTATTTCTCGATCGAATACAAGGACGTCGCAGCGTTCTCCATCCTGATCATCGTGCTGATCTTCATGCCCAACGGCATCCTGGGCCGAGCGGAAGTGGAGAAAGTCTAAGTGGCCGGCGCGGTACGAGACGCGTTCCTGTCCGCCATCGTCGCCCTGGGTCTGTTCGCGCCGATGGTCGGTCTGGTCACCGACAGCGGCGAGAAGGGTCTGTATCTCAGCGTCCGTCCGATCGCCACGCTGGTTGTCGTCGGGTTGGTCTTCTTCGGCCGCCTGCTGATCCTGTCCTGGCGCGGCCGCACGCCGAAAGAGGCGCGCCAGGCGAACCGCGCCTTCGCCGAGGCAGTGACGCGGGCCGGCAAATACCTGACGCCGGCGCTGATCGTGATCGCCGTCCTGCTGCCGCTGACCGGGTCGCGCTACTACGTCGACCTCGGAACCCTGGTCCTGACCTACATCATGCTCGGCTGGGGACTGAACATCGTGGTCGGGTTGGCGGGACTGCTGGACCTTGGCTACGTCGCCTTCTACGCGGTCGGCGCCTATTCCTTCGCGATCCTGGCGACGACGTTCAATCTGGGGTTCTGGGCCTGCCTGCCGATGGCGGGGATCCTGGCGGCCTTCGCCGGCATCCTGCTGGGCTTCCCGGTGCTGCGCCTGCGCGGCGACTACCTGGCGATCGTGACGCTGGCGTTCGGGGAAATCATCCGCGTCGTCCTGACCAACTGGGTGTCGCTGACCGGCGGTCCCAACGGCATCGTCGGCATTCCCCGTCCGACGCTGCTCGGCCTGGCCTTCAGCATGGACGGCGGCCCCGGCACCGTCGCCGGCTTCTTCGATATCGAGCCGGCGGTGATCCAGCGCATCATCTTCCTGTATTACGTCATCCTGGTCATGGCGCTGATCACCAACTGGGCGACGTTGCGCCTGCGCCGGCTGCCCCTGGGCCGCGCGTGGGAGGCGCTGCGGGAGGATGAGGTCGCCTGCCGCTCGCTGGGGATCAACGTCCGCAACACGAAGCTGACCGCCTTCGCCACCGGCGCGATGTTCGGCGGCTTCGCCGGCGCGTTCTTCGCCACCCGCCAGGCCTTCATCAGCCCCGAGAGCTTCACCTTCATCGAATCCGCCACCGTGCTGGCGATCGTCGTGCTGGGTGGCCTGGGCAGCCAGTTGGGTGTGGCGCTCGCGGCGATCGTCATGGTGGGCGGCCTGGAATCCCTGCGCGATTTCCTGTCATTCCTGGGCGATCAGATGAACTCGCCGTTCTTTGCCGGCATCGCCGGGGAATTGCCGCTGTACCGCATGCTGATCTTCGGCCTGGCGCTGGTGGTGATGATGGTGCTGCGGCCGCGCGGGCTGGTGTCCGGGCGGACGCCCACCGTGGCGTTGACGAAGGCCAAGGAGATCTCGGCCGAACTGGTCGCGCAGGGACGAGGCTGAGCGATGCTGAACGTCTCCGACCTGACAATGATCTTCGGCGGCCTGAAAGCGGTCGACTCGCTGTCCTTCGAGGCCAAGGCCGGCGATATCACCGCCGTCATCGGACCCAACGGCGCGGGCAAGACCACCGTCTTCAACTGCATCACCGGCTTCTACAAGCCGACCCACGGTCGCATCACGTTGGGCGAGCACGCGCTGCACCGCATGCCGGGTCACCGTATCGCCTCCGTCGCACGCGTCGCCCGCACCTTCCAGAACATCCGCCTGTTCGCCGGGATGACGGTGCTGGAAAACCTGCTGGTTGCCCAGCACAACACGCTGATGGCCTCGACCGGGTTCGGCATCCTCGCGGTCCTGGGCCTCTCGCGCTACCCGAAGGCCGAGGCGGCGGCGATCGAGAAGGCCCGGTCCTGGCTGGAGGCGATCAACCTGACCAACCGCGCCGACGACCCCGCCGGCGCCCTGCCCTACGGCGCCCAGCGGCGGTTGGAGATCGCTCGGGCCATGTGCATCGACCCTGTGCTGTTGTGCCTGGATGAGCCGGCGGCCGGGCTGAACCCGCGCGAGTCCGAGGAACTGAACCAGTTGCTGCTGAAGATCCGCGATGGCGGCTGCTCGCTGCTGCTGATCGAGCACGACATGGGCGTGGTGATGCGCATCTCCGACCACATCGTGGTGCTGGACCACGGCCGGAAGATCGCCGACGGCACGCCGGCCGAGATCCGTACCGACCCCGCCGTGATCGCCGCCTATCTGGGCGAGGGCGATGAGGATGAGGCGGCGTGACCGCGCTTCTGTCCCTGTCCGGCGTCACCGCGTACTATGGCGCGATCCAGGCGCTGAAGGGCATCGACCTGATGGTCGACAAAGGCGAGATCGTCACCCTGATCGGCGCCAACGGGGCCGGCAAATCCACCCTGATGATGACGATCTGCGGCAACCCGCGTGCACGGACCGGGTCGATCGTGCATGACGGCCAGGACATCACCGCCTGGCCGACCCACGCCATCATGCGCCGCGGCATTGCCCAGGCGCCCGAGGGCCGCCGCATCTTCGGCCGCATGACGGTTCACGAGAACCTGCTGATGGGCGCAGAGGTCGCCGGCCGCACCGACGTCCCCGCCTTGCTGGACGAGGTCTTCACCCTGTTCCCCCGCCTGAAGGAGCGGATGAGCCAGCGCGGCGGCACGCTGTCGGGCGGCGAGCAGCAGATGCTGGCGATCGGCCGCGCGCTGATGTCCCGGCCATCGCTGCTGCTGCTGGATGAGCCGTCGCTGGGCCTCGCACCGCTGGTGGTGCGGCAGATCTTCGGGGCGATCCGTGACCTGAACCGCTCGACGGGGCTGACGGTGCTGCTGGTGGAGCAGAACGCGTATCAGGCGCTGCGTCTGGCCCATCGCGGCTATGTGCTGGTCAACGGCACCATCACCATGTCCGGCACCGGGGCGGAGTTGCTGGCGCGGCCGGAAATCCGGGCCGCATACCTGGAAGGCGGGCACGCGGCCTGACTCAGCGCGCCCCGGTTTCGGGCTTCGCGAACGGCCCATCCGGGCACGGCCTTGCAGCTTCGGCGTCGGCGGCACGGGCAGCCGCTTCTTGCAATCGCCGCAGCCGTCTTCGAAAGCGGATCACATGGAGAAGCGTCGCTGCACAAGCGCCGAACAGCAGACCGATCCAGACACCCAGGGCAGGCACGGCGGTTTTGTGGGCGAGCAGAAACCCAACTGGCAGCCCTACACCCCAGAAGCCGAGGACAGCGATGAACAGTGGACCTTTTGCATCGCGCATCCCGCTCAACGCGCCTCCAATTGCCGACTGGATGCCTTCCAGGATCAGGACACAGGCGGCAACGGGAAGCACGGCCGCCGCCGGCACGATTTCAAAATGGTCGGCGCTCCCCAGGAACCAGGATGCCAACCGCGCTGGCTCGCTCAGCAGCAGAATGACGATGGGGACGTTAACAGCAGCGGACAGTTGGACCGAGACCCAACCGGCAGAGCTGACTTGATGAAGGTTGCCGGCGCCGATCCCGACGCCGGCACGGGTATTGGCCGCATCGCTGAAGCCGAACGAGAAGACACCCAGAAGATCCACGATCCGCGCGGCCACTGCATGGGCTGCGACCGCCGAGGCGCCGAACGGCGCGACAATGAAGGCCGCGGCCGGAAGAACGCCCTCGCGCAGGACAATACGGCAGGCGAACGGAATACCGAGCCTCACGATCTCCTGATAGTGCTGAGCCTGCCAGGTAAACGGAGAGGAGAGGGAACGGCTGAATGCGTCGCTGCTTGAGGCGCGGACGATGATGACGAGCAGGCCCCATGCCAGTACGGCGGCCAATGAGTATGCCAAGCCGGCTCCTGTGGCACCCAGCGGTGGAAGGCCCAACCCGCCGAACACCAACCACCAGGTCAGGCCGGCATGAAGCGGTACCGCCGCCAGCATGACGGCTGTCGTGACATTGACCCGGCCCGTCGCGACGGCAAGGCTGCGAACGGCGACGTAGCACACCCACGCCGGCAATCCCCACGCGGCCCCTATCAGATAGTCCGCGGTGGCCGTCGCTTCCGAGGTAACGCCATGGAGTCGGAGCAGAATGGCGCCTCCCAGCAAAAATACCGTGCCTGGCAACGAAAACGTCAGACCGACCCAGAGGGCATGCTGCCCTGCGAGGCGCACGCCCTCTTCGTCATTGCGGCCGCACGCCTGGGCCGCAATCGGCGTCACGGCGGTGACCACGCCGAGGGCGAAAAGAAAGATCAGGAGATAGATGCTGAGTGCCAGCGTAACCCCCGCGAGGACGGTGATGCCCAGCCGTGCGACGGCCAGGGTTTCCACGGCTGAGATGACAAGTTGGGCAAGCATGGTGATGGTTACGGAAACGGAGATGCCGCCGAGGGCACGTGCTTCCGTGACCCACTCTTTGGTGAAAGGGCGCATGAGCGTAACCCGCTTTCGGGCACTTCACGCCGAGGGCGTGAGGCCGCATGACAGTCGCACGGGATCGGCGGCCGACACTGTCAGCCGCGCGCTGCGTCAGTCAGAGCGGGTCCAAAGGATCAGAACGGCGCGTCAGCCGTACCACGGTGCCCGCCCTGCGACGAATTGGCGCAGGGCCTGCCAAGGGGCACGCGGACAATGCTTGTCATTCATGCTGTGCATCCTCCCTCTGGCGACTGGTTGCGCGAGCAGCGGTTGTATCGGTTTTTCCACGAGACGGGCAAGTTTGATTGCCGCCTGCGTGATCGACGCAAGCGTGGCGATCAAGCGGATCTTCACTGCAGGAGGGACAGAAGTGGCCAATCGCCTGCGCTGGAGCGGGACGGCGTTCCACGCGCCGGA
>NZ_DASZTJ010000299.1:0-15837 GCF_035548235.1 Rhodopila sp. | reverse complement strand
CGCGCGGTATCCTCGGCGGTTTCCCGCGTGTCGGTTTCGGTTTCACCTTGGGCATCCTGCTGTATTCGTTGGTGCGGGACGGCGTCGGCGAACGGGTGATCAGGGCGGTGCGGAGGGTGCCGTATGCATCGTTCTTGCTCTACGCCGCGCTGCTGGGGATTTTCGCATTCCCCCACACATTCCGGGGCCTCTATCCGCTGCTGGCGGTCGCGACCATCGTGCCGGCGATCATCTTCATCGGCGCGCATCTCCAACCCCGACAGGGGCTGGAGATCCGGATCGCGCGCTTCCTCGGTTGGATCTCCTATCCGATCTACTGCCTGCATGTGCCGATCCTGCGCGCCGTGATCTTTCTGCGTGGCGGCACGCATGGCGCGGGCTATCCGGTCGCGACCCTCGCCGCCGCCGCCACGCTCGTCCTGGCCGTCGCGCTGGCGAAATGGTACGAAGAGCCGATGCGGGCCTTGCTGTCCCGCCGCCTGTCGCCGCGTCCGGCGCAACTGGTGGGGTCCGACTGACCTCAGGCCCGCAGGGTGTCGCGCAGCGTCCGGCCCTCATAGCGCGTCCGCACCAGGCCGCGCCGCTGCAGTTCCGGCACGACGGCGCGGCTGAATTGCTCATAGCAGCCGGGAAACGTCGTCGGCGTCAGCACGAACCCGTCGCAGCCGCCGCTGTCGAACATGGCCTGCAACTGGTCGGCGATATCGGACGGCGTGCCGATCACCTGCGGGCATAGCTCGCTGACCGCGAACCGTTTGGCAGCGTCGCCCAAGGTCAGGCCGTGCGTACGAGTCCCCTGCAGGATCACGTCGAAGGACCCGCGGGAGCCTTCGGCGATCGCCACGTCCTCCAGCGGCTGGTGCAGCGGGTACCGCGACAGGTCCATCCCGATATGTGCCGAGATCAGCGCCAGGCCCAGTTCAGGGTTCACAAGCTCGCTCAGATAGGCGGCTTTCTCCTCCGCGATCGCGCGTGTTTCGCCGACCACGGGATCGACCGAGACCAGGACCTGGCATTCCTCCGGCCGGCGGCCGCGTTGGCCCATCCGCGCGTGGATGTCCGACCGGAATGCCTGCATGTCCGGGATGGCATGCTGCAAGGTGAAGATGATCTCAGCCCAGCGCGCGGCGAATTCGCGCCCGCGTGGCGAACTGCCGGCCTGCATCAGCACCGGCCATCCCTGCGGGGTCCGCGGCACTGTCAATGGGCCGCGCGTGCGAACATAGGTACCGGCATAATCGACGCGGTGGACCTTCTCGGGATCGGCAAAGCGGCCCGAAGCCTTGTCGATGACCAGCGCATCCGCGTCCCAACTGTCCCAGAGTTTCGTGCACGCCTCAACGACCTCGTCAGCGATGTCGTAGCGCTGGTCGCGCGGCGTGGCGGGAAGGCCGAAATTCGCCCATTGCGGGCTGCTGGAGGTGGTGACGATGTTCCATGCCATCCGGCCGCCGCTAAGGTGGTCCATCGTCGCGAAGGTGCGTGCGATCTGGAACGCGTGCTGGAAGCTGGTGGAGACCGACACGCCCAGGCCGATATGGCTCGTCACCCGCGCCATCTGCGCGGCCATCGGCATCGGGTCGAGCAACCCCATCTGGCCACCGTGCGACAGCACCGTTTCGTAGCTGCCCTTGTAGAAGTCCATCAGCGCCAGGATATCGGCGAAGAACAGCGCGTCGAAGAATCCGGCCTCCAGCACCCGCGCGATGTGTTCGTAATACTCGGGTGTCAGGAACGCGTTGTCCGTTTCCGGATGGCGCCACATGCCGTGATGATGAGCGGTGGGACCGGAGAGCAGGAAGGCGACCAGGCGCATCCGTCGGCGAGTCATCGGTTCAACCCCAAGGCGACGTCGTGATCCAGGCAATCAGCGTGCCATACGCCTTGGCACGCTGATTGCCTACAACTGAGACTATCTGCGCTGGCCTCGACTGCTGGGGCGGGCGTGCATCGATCCAACAGGAGACGCCATGACCCTACGTTCGACCCGACGCGGCCTGGCTACCGGCGCCGCTGTCCTGCCCGCCTTCTTCTTCATCGGTTCCGCGCGCGCGCAGAGCGGGGGCAGCACCTTGGACCGCGTCACCAGCAGCAAGCAACTGCGCATGGCGGTGGTATCCGCGAGTCCGCCTTATTTCGTGAAAGACATGGTCAGCGGCGCCTGGAGCGGTGCCGCCGTCGAAATGGCCAAGGGCATCGCCAGCGTATGGGACGCCAAGCTCGTTTTCGTCGAAACGACCTGGGGCAACTCCGTACTGGACCTGCAATCGAACAAGATCGACATTGCCTTTGCCTTGAACCCCACGCCGCAGCGTGCCTTGGCGATCGGATTCACCCGTCCCTATATCACCGCGCCGTTCGGTTGCCTCGCCAAGGCGGGGTTCAACCCGAAGACATGGGACGACTTGAACAAGCCGGATGTACGGGTCTGCTTCGACATTGGTTCCTTGCATGAAACCTGTGCCCGTCGCTTCACCCCGAAGGCGCAACTGACAGGATACAAAAGTATAGACGAGTGTATATTGGCATTGCAGTCAGGCCGAGCGGATGCGGAAGTACTGGCGGCGACGATCGGATTGTCGACGGTGGGGAAGAACCCCAGCATGGGGCCGTATCACCTGTTGACCACGCCAGCGGTGTCATTGCCAAGTTGTTACGGAATCCAGCGTGAGCCGGACACACGGTTCAAGGAGGTCGTAGACGCCTGGATCGATTTCAATCGCGGCATCGGCACGATTCGTGAGCAGATGATCAACGGACTTGCGCTGAATGGCGTGAAACCTGACCAGATACCGTCCGACCTGAGCTTCTGATATCAGCCGGCAGCGATCCTGACCATCCCTTCCGTCAGGGGACGGCTTGGCTGGCCGACGGGATGAGGAAGGGTCAGGATCAGTCCCCGTCTGCTTGAACCGGGCTTAGGCGGCGTCCTCCAGGATGTCGCTGATCACGCGCTCCAAGTGGCGCAGTGTGTTGCAGACCGTCACCAGGTTGCAGAACGGGGCGTAGCGGTACATGTCCGAATCCCCGGTGCCCCAGGCCGACCGGTATTCCGGGTTCAACCAAATGATGCGCTTGGCGCGCTGCGACATCTCGGCCAGGATTTCCGTGCGCGGATCGGTGCGGTTGCCGCGGGCGTCGCCCAGGATGATGATCGTCGTCTTGTTGGTCACGAATTTCATCCAGCCATCGGCGAAATCGGCGAACGAGTTGCCGTAGTTCGACGAACCGTAGCCGATCGTCGACATGATCTGGGTGATCGCGTCCTCGACCGGATGCTTCTCCAGGATGTCGGACACTTCATCCAGTGATCCGGCGAACGCGAAGGAGCGGATGTCCGACAGTGCCTCGTTCACCGCGTACATGAACATCAGCAGGAACTGCGCCATCGCGGCGACGGAGCCGGACACGTCGCACAGCACCATGACGCGCGGCTTTTCGATGCGCTTCTGTTTCCAGACCGTGATGAACGGCACGCCGCCCCAGCCCATGTTGCGGCGGATCGTACGCCGCGTGTCGAGCTGACCGCGCAACCGGCGCCGGCGCGGCTTGGCATAGCGCGCGGCCATCTTCTTGGCCATCTGGCGCACCAGCACCCGCATCCGGTCGAGGTCCCGGCGTTCCAGGTTCGACAGACGAGCGGATTTCAGCAGTTCTTCGCGGAACTTCTCGGTCTCGCCGCGGGCGAACAGCAGCAGGTTGCGTTCGACGAAATCGCGCACCGCGTCGCGCAGGGCCTCGACGCGGCTTTCCAGGACATCGGCCTCGCCGCTGCCATCTCCGGCTCGGCGCAGCGCTTCGATCTGGCGTTCGGCCTGGCGCAGGCCCATGCGGTCCAGGATGCGGCGGGCGTAGAGGTTTCGTTGCGTGAAAAAACGAATGTTCTCGATGCCGGCGTCGCGTGCCGCTTGCTCCATGGCGGTGGCCAGCGCGGCACGGTCGTCGCGCATCAGCAGTTGCGCCAGAGACTGGCCGCCTTGGCCGCCGGAGCCTTCACCGCCTTGGCCTTCACCGGGGGAGGCTGCAGGCAGCGTGGCGTCGTCGGATGGCGCCGCCCCCTCGGACGATCCGGCGAACTCGTCACGTTTGAAATAGAGCTCGAAGGCCTCGTCGTAGAGGTCCTTTTCCTCCGGCGTCTTCGCCAGCAGCAGGGCGAGCGTGTCCTTCAGCACCTGCCGGTTGCCATAGCCGACAAGGTCAACGGCATTGGCCGCGTCGATCCCCTCGGCCGCCGACACGCGCAGCCCCGCGCCACGGGCGACTTGCAGGAAACGACGCAGTGGCTCGCTGGCCGGGGTAGGAGTGGTCACCGTCTGCATCCCCACGCCATGGCCCGGCCGTGCCCCTCCATGGGGCCTGGCCGGACGATCCCATGCCGCCCCGTCATAGCTCGGCTTGACCGGGCCATCCCGTGCCCGGCGGAAGAGACGGCTCGGTCAAGCCGAACCATGACGATCGGCCGCAGCCGGGCCATGACGACAGGGCATAGTTGGCCGTGGTGGGGGGTGGCACCCTCATCCCACCGCGGCCTCGGCCACCGCCTTGTGCGTCATCCCCGCCAACTGCTTGCCGGCGGCTTCGATATCCGCCTCGAACTTCAGCAGCACGTTCAGCGTATCACGCACCAAATCGACGTCCAGCGACGATGCATGCAGCAGCAGCATCACCTTCGCCCAGTCGATCGTTTCGCTGACCGACGGTACTTTCTTCAGGTCCATTGTCCGCAATTGCTGCACGAAGCCGACAAGCTGCTTCAGCAGCCGCGCATCGATCCCCGGCACGCGCGACGCGATGATCCGCGCTTCCAGCTTCTCGTCCGGAAACCCGATATGCAGATGCAGGCAGCGGCGTTTCAGCGCGTCCCCCAGATCGCGCGTGCTGTTGGAAGTCAGCAGCACGATCGGCGGCACGATGGCGCGTACCGATCCGATCTCCGGGATCGTCACCTGGTAGTCGGACAGGATCTCCAGCAGGAATGCCTCGAACTCCTGGTCCGACTTGTCGATCTCATCGATCAGCAGCACCGCGCCTTCGGGCGCCTCCAGCGACCGCAGCAAGGGACGGGGTTCGAGGAATTGGTGCGAGAAAAAAACGTCGCCAAACGCATGCAGCTTGTCCAGCGCCTGCGCCAGGTTGTCTTCCTCGCCGATGACCGAGTTGATCTTGTCCTTCAGGATCTGGGTATAGAGAAGCTGCTTGCCGTATTTCCACTCATACAGCGCCTTGGACTCGTCCAGACCTTCGTAGCACTGCATGCGGATCAGCGGCAGTTTCATCCACGATGCCACCGACTTCGCCAACTCGGTCTTGCCGACGCCGGCAGGGCCTTCGACCAGGATGGGTTTTTGCAGGTGGTGCGCCACGTAGACGGCGGTGGCGATCTGGCGGCTGGCGATGTATCCGGCCTCGCCCAGGCCCTGTTCGACGGCCTCGATCGATCGCAGCGGGCTTGCCTCCCGCGGTAGCGCGTCGTTCACATCCTGCTCCAGCTACTGTTCAGTAGCCGGATCGCATCCGTCGGGCGGAATGTCAAACGGCTATAGTTCGATCACGCCGCCGCGCAGCCCCTTCGCTACCGCTTCCGCGCGGCTCGTCGCCTCCAGCTTGGCAAACAGCGCCTCGAGGTGGAACTTGACCGTGTGAACCGAGATCCCCAGCCGCCGCGCCATCGCCTTGTTGGACAGGCCTTCGCCCAGCAGCGTCAGGATCTCGCGCTCGCGCGGCGTCAGCAGCGGCACATCGTCGGCGGCCGCGAAGCCGGTGCGGGGCGGCGGCATGCGCGGCGGGCGCACCAGCAACCCGGCGGCGACGGCCCGCAACGCGGCATCGAGCTGTTCCGCCGGCGCATCCGGCGACAGCAGCCCGGCGGGTGGGGAGCCAGGGGGCGGGGCCTCGGTCAGCAGCACGACGGGTGCCTCGGACTCCGGCGCTCGTTCGGCCGATCCGTCGCAGAGCTCGACGTCCGGCGTCTCCTCGGTCACGGCGTGGCCCGTCGCCTCCAGCATGGCGGTCAGGCCGCGCCGCCGCACCGGATCGGCTGCGTGGATCCGGACGCGGAGGGCGCTGCTCACGCCGCCGGCCGAATGGCGATGGTGACGGATACGGTCTGCAGCGTCCCGGCGCGCAGCAGCTTCACCGGGACGGTCTGGCCGATCCGCTCCGGCCCCATCGCCGCCGCCAGCGCGCGAGGATGCCCGACCGCGACGCCGGCAATCTCCAGCACGATATCGCCTGGCAGCATGCCCGCCGTTTCGGCGGGCGCACCCCTGACGAGGCTGACGACCATCAGGCCGTTCTGGTGGCCGGTGGACTGACGGAATCCGTCGGGGATCATCACCGGCTGCAGACCGATGCCCAGCCAGCCGCGCGGAATACGGCCCTCGGCCAGCAGCGGCCCGATCACGCGGTCGATCGTGGCGGTCGGGATGACAACGGTCCGGCGCCGCGGGCCCGAAGTGGACATGCCGATCAGTCCGCCGGACAGCGACAGCACCGGCCCGCCCTCATCGGCATTCAGCCGCGTATCGAGCCGGATCAACGCGTCGATGCGTCCGCCGGCCATGCTGTGCCAGGCCGGCCCCACCGCGTGGACCATCGCCAGCCGCCCGGTCGGGCCGCCTTCGGCATCCGATCCCAGGACCAAGGCAAGGCTGCCGGGCCGGGGCGACATCGTGGCCGCCACCGGCAGGGCGCCATCCAGCGGCGTCTCCAGCTTCAGCACCGCGACATTCGTTCCCGGATCGCGGCCGGCCAATCGGGCCGGGACGGTGACCGGGCCGCGGCGGACGATGAGGGGGGCGTCGTCAGCTAGCACCTGTTCGGACGCGACGACCACGTCCGGCCGATACAGGATGCCGCTGCGCGGCCGCTGTGCGCCGTGGATGCCGACGGTGAAGGCGGTGGCGGCGGCGACCCGGTCCGCGAGGCCTTGGGACAGCTGTTCGATCAGATCCATCGTCATGTCTCCTTATAGTGCGGCCAGCTTGGCGCCAGGGAGCCTCCCGGACCATCGGGCGGATGACCGGGACGCAGCCTCGCCGTTTGGCCGGGTGGGGCGGTTCGGTGATTGGACCCATCTGTTTCCACCAACAATTCTGGTTCCCTGCGACCAATCAGGATACGCGCAATGCCTCTCGATGCGACCGATCCGATCCTCGATCCTTATTCCGCCCAGGTTGTCCAAGCGTTTGAACGCGTTGGACCGGCGGTCGTGCATATCACGGCCTTCGACGGCAAAGGCCGCCCGAGCGGCCAAGGGTCCGGCGTCATCTACACCCCCGACGGCTACGTGCTGACCAACAGCCATGTGGTGGGCGCCGCCGCGCGGTTGAGGGCCAGCCTGACCGACGGCCAAAGCCTGGAGGCGACACTGGTCGGCGACGATCCGGCAACCGATATCGCGGTGCTGCGCCTGGCGGGCACCGGTCTGCCGGCGGCGGCGCTGGGCCAGTCGACGACGCTGAAAGTGGGGCAGTTGGTGGTCGCGATCGGCAACCCGCTGGGCTTCACCTGCACCGTCACGGCCGGAATCGTCAGCGCGCTGGGACGGTCGCTGCGCACACGCGGCGGCGGGCTGCTGGACAGCGTGATCCAGACGGACGCGCCACTGAACCCTGGCAATTCCGGCGGCCCGCTGACCTCGGGCGAGGGGCGCGTCGTCGGCATCAACACCGCGATGATCGCGCCGGCCCAGGGCATCTGCTTCGCCATCGGCATCGACACGGCGATCTGGGTGGCAACGCGGCTGATGCGCGACGGGCGGGTGCATCGCTCGCGCCTCGGACTGGCGGCGCAGACCGTGCCGATCATGACCCGTGTGCGCCGCTTCCATGGGCTGGCGCAGCCGACAGGGGTCATGGTCTCCGAGGTGGCGGCGGATGGACCGGCGGCCCAGGCCGGGCTGCAAAAAGGCGACGTCCTGGTCTCTTTCGCCGAGGAGATGGTGGCCGGCGTCGACGACCTTCACCGGATGCTGGTCGCGGAACGGGCCGGGTGCAGGCTGCCGATCCGCCTGCTGCGAGGGGTCGAACTACTCACGCGGGAGGTCGTTCCGGCCGCCGCGTGATGGCCGGGACCGGACCGCTGTCGCCTTGGCGACGCCCATTGTTGACAGCCGCCGTTGCGATCTATCATCTGGCGGACTCTTGATCAGGGTCTCCGCATCGACATGCTGCTCGTCATCGACGCCGGCAACACCAATATCGTTTTCGCGGTCCGTGAGGGCGAGACATGGCGCGGCGTCTGGCGGATCCGCACCGATCCCCAGCGCACCTCGGACGAATATGCCGTCTGGCTCAACAGCCTGCTGACGCTCTGCGATCTGAAGCGCGACCAGATTTCCGCCGCGGTGATCGGCACTGTCGTGCCCGCCGCGCTGTATCACCTCCGCCGCCTTTGTCGCGAGTGGTTCAGCGTCGAGCCGCTGATCGCCCGTGCCGCCCTGGACTGGGGGTTCGAGATCAAGGTCGACAACCCGAACGAGGTCGGCGCGGACCGCCTGCTGAACGCCATGGCGGGGCACAGGCGTTTCGGCGGACCGCTGATTGTGGTGGATTTCGGCACCGCAACAACTTTCGACGTGGTGGATGCGACCGGCGCCTATATCGGCGGCGTGATCTGCCCCGGCATCAACCTTTCGATCGAGGCCCTGCACCAGGCCGCCGCTCGGCTGCCCCGCATCGGTATCGGCCGGCCGCAATCGGTGATTGGACGATCGACGGTGCCGGCGATGCAGTCCGGCATCTACTGGGGCTATGTCGGTTTGATCGAAGGGCTGCTGAACCGCATCATGGGCGAATACGGCGACCGCATGAAGGTGGTCGCGACGGGCGGCCTGTCACCGCTGTTCGCCGAAGGCACCACTATGATACAGCATATCGACCCGGATTTGACCCTGGACGGGCTGCGAATGTTGGCGGAACGCAACCCCGCGCCCACATTACCCAGGGAAAGAACGCGCCTGATCGATCAGGACTGACACCAACAGAAGGACCAGACACTCAGCTTATGGACGCGGAAAACGGCGAACTGGCCTTCCTGCCTCTTGGCGGGACGGGCGAAATCGGCATGAACCTCAATCTCTACTGCTGGCGGGAAGGCGGCAGGGAGACCTATCTGGCCGTCGATTGCGGCATCGGCTTCGGCGGATCGGAACTGCCGGAGGTCGACGTGATGATGGCCGATCCCGGCTTCATCGCCGACCGGCGTGAGGCGCTGGCCGGCCTTGTCATCACCCACTCGCATGAAGACCACATTGGCGCGGTCGCCTGGCTGTGGCCGCAGCTCAAATGTCCGGTTTATGCGACCCCTTTCGCGGCTGCGGTCCTGAAGCGCAAGCTGGGCGAGGTGGGGCTGACCAACCAGGTGCGGATCACCATCATCCCGCCAGGCGGCGCCTTTGAGGTCGCGCCGTTCAAGCTGCGCTTCATCCGCCTGGCGCACTCGATCCCCGAGGCGCAGGCGCTCGTGGTCGAAACCCCCATCGGCATCGTGCTGCACACCGGCGACTGGAAGCTCGACGCTGCCCCGCTGATCGGTCCGCCGACCGACGAGGCCGCGCTGGCGGAGTTGGGGCAGCGCGGCGTATTGGCGATTGTCTGCGATTCCACCAACGCGATGGTGGAGGGACATTCAGGCAGCGAAATGGACGTGCGCACCAGTCTCTCCGCCCTGATCCGAGGCCTGACCGGGCGCGTCGCCGTCACTTGTTTCGCCAGCAACGTTGCGCGGATGGAATCGATCGCGCTGGCGGCACACGATGCCGGCCGCAGCGTCGCCCTCGTCGGCCGCTCCCTTCGCAACATGGACGCCGCCGCTCGGGAGTGCGGATATCTGAAGACGCTGCCGCCGTTTTTGACCGAGGACGATATCGACGACGTCCCAGACGACAACCTGCTGATCCTGGTGACCGGCAGCCAGGGCGAGCCGCGCAGCGCGCTGTCGCGGATCGCGCGCGACGACCATCCGCGCGTGGCGCTGGGGGAGGGGGACACCGTCATCTATTCCTCCCGCATGATCCCAGGGAACGAACGGGCAATTGGATCTGTGCAGGACGCGCTGGTGCGCCGGGGCGTGCGGCTGATGACGGATACCGATCACCTCGTGCACGTCTCCGGCCACGCGGCGCGCGACGAACTGCGGCGGATGTATCGCCTGGTGAAGCCACGCTACGCGGTGCCGGTACATGGCGAGTGGCGCCATCTGTCGGCGCACGCAGAGCTGGCGCGCGAGGCGGGGGCGGAGCCGTTCCTGTTGGAGGATGGCGACGTCCTCACCTTGGGTCCCGGCCGGCCGGCGGTCACCGACAGCGCGCCGGTCGGACGTCTGGTGGCTGATGGCTCGCGGCTGGTGCCGTTGCGGGGCGAGGTCATGAACGCGCGCCGGCGCATGCTGTTCAACGGTATCGTCCTGGGCAGCGTGGCGCTGGATCAGGCGGGGAATCTGCGCGGCCAGCCGTCGGTGTCCGCGCCGGGCCTGCTGGAACCCACGGACCGGGAAACCGAGCGGGTGGCTGAGGATTTCGCGGAGGCGCTGAGGGATTTGCCGGTTGGGCTGCGGCGTGATGATGACGCGTTGAAGGATGCGGCACGAACGGCGCTGCGACGTGCCCTGGGGCGGTTGTTCGGTAAGCGCCCGCTTGTGGATGTGCACTTGATCCGGGTGTAACGTGGCGGCTCAATTCAACTGAGCCGGGTCAACTGAGCCGGGAATGTCCGGTCCATATGGTATCGATACCAAAATGGACCGGACATTTTTACTTGCGGGGAAGAAACGCCCAAGAGTTTGCCGGCCTCGCCAGACCAGCGAAGCCGGCTTTTTTCTGTTATGTATTAGGACGCTCCACCAATTTCTCCGCCTCGGCAGGGTGGACGCTTGTCCATTGCCTACCGAGCGGTTGGCGTTTCCTCCCCAAACCTGACCTGCTTACTAACCGGTAAACAGCCCGTCGCCTTGTTAAACAAACTCTGCATAGGAGTCACGCGGTTTTGTCGCTTTTTAATCCTCTCACATCGAGTTTATTGCCAGAAAATGTTGTGCAGCGCACAAACCTTACCTAAGAAACACGGTTTCCACTTGAAGTTCGAATGAAATATCAGAGGGCGCCGATACAGACGCCGATATTTGCGTTGAGACAAAGTGTACGTCGTCTGTCGTAACGTCCGTGTATAACATTTAGGAATTACAACTATTGCGTGTTGATCCTGCCCTCAGACCTGTAGCGGTCGCGCGCCAAACGCGTTACGAGGGAGGCTTCATCACATCAGCCGGACCCTGAATTTCATGCGACTGTCCCACGGTTTTGTCCCCACCCTCAAGGAAACGCCGGCTGAAGCGCAGATCGCCTCGCATCGGCTGATGCTGCGGGCCGGGCTGATCCGCCAGACCTCCGCCGGCATCTACGCCTGGCTGCCGCTGGGTCTGCGGGTGCTGCGCAATATCGAGCGGATCGTGCGGGAGGAGCAGGACAGGGTCGGGGCGCAGGAAATCCTGATGCCGACGATCCAACCGGCCGAACTGTGGCGGGAGAGCGGGCGCTACGACGATTACGGCAAGGAAATGCTGCGCATCACCGACCGTCATGAGCGGGAAATGCTATACGGCCCGACGAACGAGGAGATGGTCACCGACCTGTTCCGCCAGGCGGTGCGCAGCTATCGCGAACTGCCGCAGATCCTCTATCATATCCAATGGAAGTTCCGCGACGAGGTACGGCCGCGGTTCGGCATCATGCGCGGCCGCGAATTCCTGATGAAGGACGCGTATTCCTTCGACCTCGACCACGCCGGCGCCGTCGTCAGCTATCGGAAGATGATGCTGGCCTATATGCGGACGTTCCAGCGCATCGGCCTGCAGGCGATCCCGATGGAGGCCGATACCGGTCCGATCGGCGGCGACCTCAGCCACGAATTTATTATCCTGGCCCCCACGGGCGAGAGCCAAGTTTACTTCGATGCGGCCTTTGAGGAGATGGATTATTTCTCGGCCGAATTCAGCCCGACGAATCCCGACGACCTGGAGCGGTTTTTCAAGCTGATGACCACGCACTACGCCGCGACGGACGAAAAGCACGACACGGCGCGCTGGGACACGCTGGCGGCCGACCGCAAGCGCGAGGGCCGGGGCATCGAGATCGGCCACATCTTCTATTTCGGTACGAGATACACCAAGCCGATGAACACGACCGTCACCGGTCCGGACGGCAAGCTGGTCCATCCGGAAATGGGCAGCTACGGCGTCGGCGTCTCGCGCCTGGTGGGCGCGGTGATCGAGGCCAGCCACGACGACAACGGAATCATCTGGCCGGATACCGTCGCCCCCTATAAGGCCGCAATCCTGAACCTGAAGGTCGGCGACACGGCGTGCGATGCGATCTGCGAGAAACTCTACGCCGCGCTCGACGGCAATGCCGTCTATGACGACCGGACGGACCGGGCGGGGGCGAAGTTCGCCGATGCGGACCTGATGGGACATCCCTGGCAGATCGTCGTCGGACCCCGGGGGGCGGCATCCGGTACGGTGGAGCTGAAGCGGCGTGCGACAGGCGAGCGGGTGGAGCTGTCGGTTGAGGACGCGCTGGCGAAGATGGGTTAGGCCCTCGCTTTCAGCGGCCGCCGCCGCTTACTCTGACCCCCCGTCCTTGCGGCCGGACGCCCGGACGCCTATAGCCGGCCGCGCCATGCGACGTCCCTCCCTCTGCCCGCCGTCTGCCCATGTTCGGCGCCTTTGAACGCACGGTCGCGGGCCGCTACCTGCGCGCCCGCAAGGGTGAACGGTTCGTCTCGATCATCGCCATCTTCTCCCTGGTCGGCATCGCCTTGGGCGTGGCGACGCTGATCGTCGTCACCTCGGTCATGAGCGGGTTCCAGGTCGAGCTTGTCTCCCGTATCCTGGGCGTGAACGGTCACATCACCGTAGACGCCTATGCCGGCCAGAAGATCGACGGGTACGAGGCGCTGGCCAACCAGATCAAGGGGCTGCCGAACGTCGCCTCTGCGACGCCAGTGCTGGACGGGCAGGTGCTGCTGAGCACCCAGAACGGCGGCGCGCGCGGCGGGCTGGTGCGCGGCATCACCCAGCAGGACCTGCGGGCGTTGCATCCGATCAGCGATCATCTCGTCGCCGGGTCGCTGGCCAATTTCCAGGGAGACGACGCCATCCTGATCGGCGTGGGCATCGCCGCCAGCTATCGTCTGCGCGTCGGGGATTCCCTGACGCTGATTTCTCCCGAGGGGGCCGCGACCGCATTCGGCACCATCCCGCGAGTACGAGCGTACAAGATCGTGGGGATCTTCGATGCCGGGCTGAACGACTATAATACCGGCGTGGTGTTCCTGCCGCTGCCGGCCGCGCAGATCTTCTTCCAGAAGCCGAACGCGGTGACGGGGATCGAGATCCGGCTGGTCAATCCCGACGATATCGGTGTCACCGCGCGGCCCCTGACCCAGTTGCTGCACGGCCGGCCGGTCTATGCGCGCGACTGGCGGCATGCCAACGACACCATCGTCGGCGTGCTGCAGGTGCAGAAGGACACGATGTTCATCGTGCTGGGCATGATCGTGCTGGTGGCGGCGTTCAACGTCGTGTCCTCCCTGATCATGCTGGTGAAGGACAAGCGCGCGGACATCGCCATTCTGCGTACGATCGGCGCGTCTTCGGGCGCGGTGATGCGCATCTTCCTGATGTGCGGCGCGTTCGTCGGCGTCTCCGGCACGCTGATCGGAACGGTGATCGGCATCGTGTTCTGCCGCAACATCCATGCGATCCAGCATTTCGTGGAGCATGTCACCGGCGGTCAGGTGTTTGACGCCTCGGCGTTCATGCTGACGGAGCTGCCCAACACGATCGACTGGGGCGATGTGGTCAAGGTCGTGATCCTGGGCCTCGTGCTGTCGCTGCTGGCAACGCTGTATCCAAGTTGGCGGGCCGCGCGCACCGATCCGGTGGAGGCGCTGCGTTATGAATGAGCCGCTGGTGCTGCAGGGCGTCCGCCGCACCTATCGCGGCGACGGTGGGGACCTGCCGGTGCTCCGCGGCGTCGACCTGACGGTGCGGGCGGGGGAGATCGTGGCGCTGGTCGCCCCATCCGGCGCCGGCAAGTCCACGCTGCTGCATGTCGCGGGCCTGTTGGACCGACCGGACGGCGGCACCGTGCGGATCATGGGGGAAGCAGCCGGCGACCTGGGCGACCTGGAACGCACCGCGATCCGGCGCGATACCATCGGTTTCGTCTACCAGTTCCACCATCTGCTGAGCGAGTTCACTGCGTTGGAGAACGTCGTGCTGCCGCAGATGATCGCCGGGGCAAGCCGCCGCGCGGCGGCGGAGCGTGCGACCATGCTGCTATCGGGCTTCGGCCTTGGGGCGCGCCTGAAACACTTGCCCGGCAAGCTTTCCGGCGGCGAAAAGCAGCGGGTCGCCATCGCTCGGGCCCTGGCGAACGGGCCGAAACTGCTGCTGGCGGATGAGCCGACGGGTAATCTGGATGTCGCCACGGCCGAGGACGTTTTCGAGGCACTGCTGACGACCGTGCGGGACCAGGGCCTCGCTGCCTTGATCGCGACCCATAATCCCGATCTGGCGGCGCGCATGGATCGGGTGGTGACGCTGCGGGACGGCCGGCTGGACGGGTAAGGCCGGAAACTCGCTGCCGTGGCCCGGCGGTCGTTAGGCTGAGCGGGGCTGGCGATGGCCGAACTGGGATTCGACGATCAGCGCTACGACGCCGCAGACGATAGCGGCGTCGGCGACGTTGAACACGTACCAACTGTAATCCGTCCCGCCGACGGCGATATGGGCGTGGATGAAGTCGACCACGGCGCCGAAGCGCAACCGGTCGATCACGTTCCCCACTGCACCGCCGGCGATCGCGCCGATGGACGCGGCGGTGATCGGGTTGTCCGCCTTGCGCAGCCAGATCCCCAGCGCCAGGACGATCACCAGCGCCAGGACCGCCAGCAGCCAGTGCGCCGCGGACCCGAGGCCGTTCAGCAATCCGAACGTCACCCCGCGGTTCCATACCATCGTCAGGTTCAGCACCGGCAGCAGCACGACCTGCCGCAGTTCCGGCAAGTCGAGCACATTCAGCACCCACCATTTGCTGGCCTGGTCGGCGACCAGCACGGCCAGCGCCATGATCACTCCAAGTCGGAACCGGGCGTTTCGGACGGGCGTGTTCATGCCGGCTTGCACACCAGTCCCGATTCCACCGCGTCCGAACACCTCAGGCACAGGGTTGGATGCTTCTCGTTCGATCCGACTTCCGTCAGCACGCGCCAGCAGCGGACGCATTTCTCGCCGGCGGCGGGCGTGACCTTCGCGAGGGGTTCGTCCGTACCCGACACGATCGTAACGGAGGAGACGATCGCGATCTCTTCCCATGCAGCTTCATCCAGCAGTTTGGCATGCGCTTCGTTGAGTGGCAGTTCGACCGCCGCCTGCAGCGACGAGCCGATCAGGTTCGCCTTCCGCGCATCCTCGATCGGCACGGTGATGCGGCGTCGGATGGTGCGGATGGTCTCCCATTTGTCAGCTAACGCGGAGTCATGCCATGCGGTTGGCGGCGTCGGGAAAAGTTCCAGGTGCACGCTGGTCTGCTCGCCGAAACGGGCGCACCAGGCTTCCTCGGCGGTGAAGCACAGCACCGGGGCGAGCCAGGTGCACAGATAGCGGTGCAACTGGTCCAGCACGGTCCGAGCGGCGCGGCGTCGGAGGCTGTCGGGGCGGTCGCAGTAGATGGCATCTTTTCGGATATCGAAATAAAATGCCGACAGGTCTACCGCGCAGAAATTATGCAGCTCGGGATAAACGCCCGTCCAGTCATAGCTTTCCGTCGCCTTC
>NZ_DASZTJ010000298.1:0-42072 GCF_035548235.1 Rhodopila sp. | reverse complement strand
GGGCACAGCGACCCTGGGCATAACGACCCCTGGGCATAATGCTTGACCTGGGGCCTCCGGATGCGCATTTTGCGCCCCTCGAATTTGGGGGCCATGGCTGAGTGGCCCATTCCAAGGATTTTTCTGATGGCAAAGACCAACACGATCCAGATCAAGCTGGTTTCGACCGCTGACACCGGGTTCTTCTACGTGACCAAGAAGAACGCCCGTGCGACGACGACGAAGCTGGAGATGAACAAGTACGACCCGGTCGTGCGGAAGCACGTCCCGTTCAAGGAAGCCAAGATCAAGTAGCGCCGATCGGCGGTGCCTTCGACCCGCCCCCTCATGGTCGGCCGCGTCAGGCTGCGTGAGAACGTCGCGAGCGACGGCAAAGGGTAGGGTTTTCACCAAAGGATCGGGGCGCTTCCTTGTGCCATGGCTTGGCCCGATCATGGCGCGAGGGCAACGGCCTGACGCCACATCCGGAGCGTACTTGTCCACGCTCCGCTGACATCCCCAAACTTTCATCGATCCCGACCACACGGAACGGCCGTTCGCGCCTTGCGGTGGTGGCGGTGAAAAGGCCTTCAGGCGGGCCCGTGCCCTCCACGGCAGGACCGGTGCCGCACAGGGGGTGCCCCCATCGCCCTCGGCGACAAGCCGGTTATACTCCGTGTCGAAGCGGATCACCGTGTGATCCCCGCCAGAACGGAAAGGACGCCGGAATGTCCACGATCCAAGCGAAATCCGTCCGCCGCCGCGAAGACCTCCGCCTGCTCACCGGCCGCGGCAACTACACCGCCGATGCGCGGCCGGGCGCCATGGCGGTTGCCGTCTTCCTGCGCTCGCCCTACGCCCATGCACGCATTACAAGCATCGATACGGCGGCGGCGAGGGCATTGCCCGGCGTCTTCGGCGTCTTCACCGCCGCGGACCTGACCGACGTGTCGCCGATCCCCGGCGGCATCGGCTTTCCGCGCCCCGACGGCGGTCCCGCCCCCAAAACCGACCGCAAGCTGCTGGCCGAGGACCGCGTCCGGTTCGTTGGCGAACCCGTCGCCGTGGTGGTCGCGGACTCCCGGGCGGCGGGGCTGGAGGCGGCAGAGGCGATCCTGGTCGACTATGACGCCCTGCCGCTGGTGACCGATGCCGCCGCCGCCATGGCACAAGGCGCGCCCGCGGTCTGGGACGACGTCCCCGACAATATCGGCTTCCTGTGGAAACGCGGCGACGCGGACGGCGCCGCCGCTGCACTGGCCGGATCGGCACATGTCACGACGCTCGACTTCTGCGTCTCCCGCGTCACCGCCAATTCGATGGAGCCGCGTGGCGCCTGGGCCGAGGTGGCGGCGGACGGGCGGCTGGAGGTCCATGCCTCCCACCAGTCGCCGTTCGCCCTGCGCAACGGCATGGCGAGCGGCAATTTCGGCTGCGCGCCGACGGATATCCGCGTGGTGCCGGGCGATGTCGGCGGGTCCTTCGGCATGAAATCAGGCGTACACCTGGAGCCGGTGCTGGTTGCCTGGGCGGCGCGGCGGTTGGGCCGGCCGGTGCGTTGGGTCTCGGACCGCACCGAGGGGTTCCTGACGGACGAGCAGGCGCGGGAGATGCGGATCAGCGCGTCGCTGGGCCTGGATAAGGACGGCAGGTTCACCGCGCTGAAACTGCGCTGGGACGTCAACCTTGGCGCCTATGTCTCCGGCCGCTCGGGCTGGGGTGTCGGCAATATCGGCGGCATCGCCGGGGTCTATGTCATCCCGTATATCGCGGCCGAGGTCTGCGGCGTGCTGACCCACACCGTCCCGACCGCCGCCTATCGCGGTGCCGGCCGGCCTGAGGCCACATACGCGATCGAGCGATTGATCGACCTCGCTGCCCGCGAGATCGGCGTCTCGCCTTATGAGCTACGGCGGCGCAACCTGATCCCGCCCAGCGCGATGCCGTACAAGACGGCGCTGACGTTCACATACGATTGCGGGGAATTCGAGGGGAATATGGTCATGGCCGCCGAAATGGCGGACCTCGGCGGTTTCCCGGCGCGCCGGGCGGACGCGGAAGCGCGCGGCAAGCTGCGCGGCATCGGGTTGTGCAACTGCATCGAGGTCGCCGGTGGTCCGTTCCTGCGACCGGCCAGGGACCAGGCATCCCTGCGCATCGCACCCGACGGGACGCTGGTGCTGCGGTCCGGATCGATGTCGGTGGGGCAGGGGTTGGAGACCACGATGACCCAACTCGTCGCCGAACGCTTCGGGGTGGACATCGAGCAGGTGCGGTGGGAAGGCGGCGACACCGACCTGCTGCCCGGCGGCAAGGGCAATGGCGGATCGGGCGCCCTGTGCATCGGCGGATCGGCGGTCATGCTGGCGGCCGACAAGGTGATCGAGACCGCGCGAAAGGTCGCCGCCGAGATCCTGGAGGCGGCGGTGGTGGACATCGAATTCTCCAATGGCCGCTTCCGCATCGCCGGCACCGACCGATCGGTCGGGCTGGCCGAGGTCGCGCGCGCGGCACCGATCATGCCGGGCGAGGAGGGCGGGCTGACGGAAAGCGGCGAGTTCGTGCCGACCGCCGTGACCTTCCCCAACGGCACGCATGTCTGCGAGGTCGAGATCGACAAGGAGACCGGGGTCACCGAGATCGTCCGCTACAGCGCGGTGGAGGAGCTCGGCCGCGTGCTGAACCCGCTGATCGTGACGGGCCAGATCCAGGGCGGCGTGGTGCAGGGCATCGGCCAGGCGCTGGGCGAGGTCATCATCCACGACAAGGAATCCGGGCAGATGCTGACCGCGTCCTTCATGGACTACCAAATGCCGCGGGCCTACGAATATCCCGAGTTCCAGCTTGCGACGCGGGAGGTTCCGACCGCGGTGAACCCGATCGGTGCCAAGGGCGTCGGCGAGGCCGGGACCGTTGGCGCACTGGGTGCGGCGATGAACGCGATCAACGACGCACTCGCGCCCCTGGGCGTGCGGCATTTCGACATGCCGGCGACGCCTGCACGGGTTTGGGAGGCCATTCGGATGGCCTCCCGCTGAAGATTCGGGTTCAGTGCGTCGGATCGTTGCGTACGACAGCAAGTTCGCCTGCAAGGAATCCGTCGGCCGCCGTATCCATCCTGCCGAGGCGAGCGGCATCGGCTTCCGGGTCGATCAGGAACGTCACAAGGATCGCGACGGCCGCCGCCGCCAGGCCGGTCATGACGAACCCGGACCGAAAGCCTTCGATGGTATTTGTCCCGCTGTCGATGATGATGCCCATGACCGTCGGCGCCAGCACGCCCGCCAGCGTCGCGACCGCGTTGCCGGTCGCGAGCGTCAGGCCTCGCTGCGCCGTCGGGGTGATGCTGGCCACCATGATCGGACACAGGGTGAAAACGATGCCGCCGGAGGAGAAGGCGACAAGGGTACAGAGGATCGGCAGAAGATGCCCCGGTACCAGCGGCAGTGCGACCGTGGCGGCTGCCGAAACGAACAGCGATGCGCCGGACACCCAGCCACACGCCACGCGGTTCGATGCGCCGCGCGCTTGAAGCCATTGCGCGAAGCCGCTGACCCCGGGTACGAGGACGATCTGGGCGATCGCTGGCAGCGTAACGATCCAGCCGGTGGCCACGGCCGAGAACCCGGCACCTCGGACAAGGTAGGCCGGCAGCCACACGACCGAGAGCATGGCGAGCCAGTAGCTCGCGAATTCGGTGGCGGCCTGGGCGACGAAGGTGCGTGACGTCAATATGGCGCGATAGGGGACAGGCCGAGCGTCCGAGGAGCGGGAGACAGGGGGGACGTCGGCGATGGTGCCTTCCTTGCCGATGACCAGCCAGGCCAGGCACCAAATCAGCCCGACGACGCCAAGCGTCGCGAAGGCGGCATGCCAGGAATAATGCAGGATGACGTAAACCAGCGCGGGCGCGGCAAGGCCGGTTCCGACAGCGCTGCCGACGTTGAGGAAACTGGTCGGGAACGATCGCCGGTCGGCCGAGAACCATTTGTAGGTGGCGTGGACGGCCACCGGATAGGCCGGTCCTTCGCCAAGGCCCAGAAGCACCCTGTTGGCGACGAGCGCCGCGGCGCCCAGGGGCAATCCCATCGGCAACTGGATCAAGGCCCAGGACAGGGCCATCGCGAACAGGATCCATTTCGTCGGAAGGTGATTCGCCAGGATGCCGACGCAGACCGCGGAGAGCGAGAAGAAGGTGAAGAAGCTCGTTCCGACCAGGCCGAACTCGACATGGTTCAGCCCCAAGTCGCGCATGATCGGCAGGGCGGCGAGCCCCAGGATGGCCTTGTCCGCAAAATTGACTGTCATGAACAAGAACAGCATGACCACGATCAGCCATGGCCGCGCCCGCTCCCACTGGGTCGTCATCGACGTCATCCTCCTGCACTTGCGGCTGTTTGCCGGCCGCTTCATTCGTGAATTCAAAGGTTTCGGGCGTGATGATCTTGTCGGATCGGCCCGCCGCGATTTAATGCTATCCAATTAACGGATTTAATGCCATATCATTGATGGCAGAGGCAGGGCGATAGCATGGGCGAAACCGCGTACTGGGACCCCGATACCGATACCAGGACCAAGCTGATCCTGGCCGGCGAAGCCTTGTTCGGCAGCCGCGGCATCGACGCCGTGCCCCTGCACGAAGTGGTGACGGCCGCCGGGCAGCGGAACGTTTCGGCGCTCAGCTATCATATCGGCGGGCGGGAGGCGTTGCTGATGGCCATCCTCGATTACCGCCGTTCGTCCGTCGATGCCCGGCGCTTCGCATTGCTTCAGGAGTACATCGCGGCCGGCATCGTGATGGACGAAGCCGCGATCGCAGCCGGCATCATCCTGCCGTTGGCAGAGCTGATGATGAAGGATCCGAACGGTGGAAACTACCTGCGGCTGTTGACCCAGGTCTTCGTCACCGACCGCCCGCGCGCGAGTTATGCGGTCGCGGGACGCTTCGATCAGGGCTGGCGGCTGTGCCGGCGTCTTTACCGGGCGTGGTTCCCTGGCGTCTCGCACCGGGCACTCATTGAGCGTTTCGAGACCTGTAGCCATGGCGCGATGTACGCCATGGCCGATTGGGAACGGGACAAGGTTGCGCCGCGCAACTTTCCGCGCAGCGGCTTCATGACGTTCATTTCGGACCTGATCGCCCTGACGGCAAGCGCCTTGGCCAGTCATGGCCGAAGCGATCCCCGGTTCAAGCCGTTCGCCACCATCCAGCCGGCGTCCGTCGATGCCGAGGAACTGGCACTGCAATAACCCCAAGGAAAGGAGAAGCCGCCCATGAGCGTTTCCGTCGCACCGGCGTTCAACAAGCCGAACGACCAGGTCACCATCGAGCCAATCAGCGGCGCGGTCGGTGCGGAGATCCACGGCATCGACATTTCCCGCACGCTGCGGGGGGATGAACTCGACCGGCTCCGCTCTGCCCTGTTCGAGCATGGCGTCCTGTTCTTCCGCGACCAGACGCTGACCCCCGACCAGCATCTGGCGTTCGCGCGCAACTTCGGGCCCGTCAACGTCAACCGCTTCTTTGCGCATGTCCCGGACCATCCGGACATCGCCGAGGTGCGGAAGGAGCCCGATCAGAAAAAGAACATCGGCGGCGGCTGGCACACCGACCACTCCTATGACGAGGCCCCTGCGCTCGGGTCCGCGCTCTATGCGCGGGAGGTCCCCCCGACCGGCGGCGACACGCTGTTCGCCAGCATGTACGCGGCGTATGACGCGCTTTCAGACGGTTTGAAGCAGACGCTGGAAACGCTGCGCGCCTGTCATTCCAGCCGGCACGTGTTTGGCCTGAGCTCCGGCCGGCATCTGGACAAGGACATCAGCAGCCGGATCAAGAATCCGGAACTCGCCACCCAGGACGCGGTGCATCCGGTGGTGATCCGCCACCCCGGCAGCGGCCGTCCGGCGCTGTACGTCAACCCGTCCTTCACGGTACGGTTCGACGGGTGGACCGAGGAAGAGTCGCGTCCCCTGCTGGATTACCTCTACCGCCATGCCTCGCGGCCGGAGTTCACCTGCCGGTTCCGCTGGCAGCCGGGTTCAATGGCGCTGTGGGACAATCGCGCGACGTGGCATTACGCGGCGAACGACTACCATGGGGAGCGCCGGCTGATGCACCGGGTCACGATCGGCGGGACCGAGTTGTCCGCCCGCAATTGACCGGTTGGGGCTTTCCGCCATGCCGGCATGGCGGAAAGCCGTCCAATCCCATCAAGCCTTGATGAAGTAGCAACCGCCTTCGTTCAGCGGCCGCCAGGCGTCTTCCGGCTTGATCGTCGCCAGATGGGTGCAGTCGTCATGCGGATACTTCGATTCCGCGGGGGATTTCACCTGCCACAGATACATCTGGTGCATCACCCGGCCATCTTCCCGGACCTCCACATCGGTGTTGTAGAAGTCGTTGACCTTCGTCGCCTTCATCTTGGCCATCACGGCGTCCGTGTCCGTCGATCCCGCGGCCTTCACCGCCTTCAGGTAGTGGAACGCGGCCGCGTAACTGCCGGCATGCAACAGGCCGGGCACCCGACCACCCATCTTGTCGCCCCAGCGCTTCGACCAGGCGCGGGTCTTGTCCGTCATGTCCCAGTAAAAGCTGTCGGTGTAGATCAAGCCGGCGGAGGCCTTCAGCCCCAAGGCCTCGACGTCGCTGATCTGCATCAGCAGCGTCGCCAGCTTGGACGTCTTGGTCAGCCCGAACTCGGCTGCCTGCTTCACCGAGTTCTGCGTATCGGTGCCCGCGTTCGCCAACCCGATGACTTTGGCCCCCGAAGCCTGCGCCTGCACCAGGAAGGACGAGAAATCCGACGTGCCCAGGGGTGCCCGCACCGCCCCCAGCACCTTGCCGCCCGCCGCCTTGACGGCGTTGATCGTGTCGCGTTCGAGCGCATAGCCAAAGGCATAGTCGGCCGTGATGAAGAACCACGAGTCCCCGCCGGCCTTGGTCAGCGCGCCGCCGGTGCCGTGCGCCAGGGCATAGGTGTCGTAGGACCAGTGGGTGCAATAGGGCGAGCACTGCTTTCCGGTGAGATCGGAACTGGCCGGGCCGGTGGCCAGGTAAGGCACCTTCTTTTCCCGGCAGACCTGCTGGATCGCCAGGCTGGAGGAACTGGCCGCGCCGTCGGCCAGCACGTCGACATGCTCGTCGTCGATCCATTGCCGCGCGAGGGAGGTCGAGACGTCCGGCTTGTTCTGGTCGTCGGCCTGCATGATCACGACGGGCCGGCCGAGCACCGATCCGCCCATGTCGTCGACGGCGAGTTGCGTCGCCACCTTGTTGCCCGGTCCGCCGACGTCGACATACGGGCCGCCCATGTCCGACAGCAGGCCGATCTTGATTGGCTTGGACGAGGTCTGCGCCTTGATGACGGCGGGGGCGGCGAGCGGTGCGGCGGCAAGGCCACCCAATACGATACGGCGCGACAAACCAGACATGAACTCAGACTCCTTCCCTGGCGCCTGGCGTCCGCTTGATTTGCGGCGCCGCGCCTTGTAGCGGAACAGCACCGATTGCCGTTCAACGGGGGGAAACTATCGATGCCAATGATGCCGGGAAAGAGCGCATTGCTGGAATTGTTGAAGCAGGAAGGGGTCCGGGTGTTGTTCGGCAACCCTGGGACGACGGAACTGCCTCTGATGGACGCATTGGCTGCGGAACCCGAGCTGCGATACGTCTTGGCGTTGCAGGAAGCCCCCGCGATGGGCATGGCGGACGGGTATGCACAGGCGTCCGGACAATGCGCATTTGTCAACCTTCATGCCGCCCCCGGCCTCGGAAACGCGATGGGCATGTTGTATGACGCGCAGAAGGGCAACGCGCCGATCCTGGTGACCGCGGGCCAGCACGAGCAGCGGTTCAACTTCACCGAACCCTTGCTGTGGTCGGACCTGCCGCGCATTGCCCGTCCGTTCGTCAAATGGTCGGAGGAGGTGCGCCGGCTGCAGGACTTGCCGCGCGCCATCCATCGTGCGGTGAAGACCGCCTTGGCGCCGCCGATGGGGCCGGTGTTCCTGTCGCTTCCGGGCGACATCCTGACAGCCAGCGCCGATCTCGACCTGGGCAAGCCCAGCCGCGTCGGGACGCGGATCCGTGGCGATGCCTCGGCGATCGAGACGGCCGCGGCGATCATCGCGGCGGCGGACAGCCCGGTGATCTTCGCCGGCGATTGCGTGGCGCAAAGCAATGCGCTGTCCGAGTTTGTCGAACTCGCCGAAGCGATCGGCGCACCGGTCTATGACGAGGGGATGGCGACGCGGGCGATGTTCCCGTCATCGCATCACCTGTATCGCGGTGCGATCGTCCGCCTGCCGGCCGCGATCCGCGGCATCCTGGACCAGCACGACCTGCTGGTGTCGGTCGGCGCGGACCTGTTCACCTTGTCCTTGCCCGCCGACATCGAATCGGTCCCGGAAAATTACAACATCGTCCATCTGGACACGGACGCGTGGGAGCTGGGCAAGAACTATCCGGAAAACGTCTCGATCCTTGGCGATCCCAAGGCCACGCTTCCGGAACTGACGAGGGCGATCAAGGCAGCGCGTTCGGCGCAGCAGGCGGCGAAGGCGGCGAAGCGCCTGGCGCATGCGATGGCCGAGGGCGAGGCGAGCCTGCAGAAGCTGCGCGCCACGGCCGACGCCATGTCGGAACGGAGCCCGATCCATCCGCTGGCGCTGATGGCGACGATCGGCCGCGTCCTGCCTGATGATGCGGTCGTCGTCGACGAAACCATATCGTCCGGAACCGGCTTGCGGCGCTTCCTGAAGAGCGACGACGCGCAGAGCTTCTTCGGCGGCCGCGGGGGCGGTATCGGCTGGGGATTGCCGGGTGCGATCGGGGTGAAGCTGGCGTTGCCGGACCGGCCGGTGGTGGCGCTGATCGGCGACGGGTCGATGATGTACACGATCCAGGGCCTGTGGACCGCCGCGCGCGAGAAGCTGCGGATGGTCTTCATCGTCATCAACAACTACTCGTATCGAATCCTGAAGCAGCGCACGAACAACATGAAGGGGCTGGCACAGCAGAACGACCTGTATGTCGGGATGGACTTGGACAATCCGCGGGTCGACTTCGTCTCGGTTGCCAAGGGTTTCGGCTTGCAGGCGCACACCGCCAAGACCTTGTCGGATGTCGCCGAGCTGTTGGAGCAGGCGCTGGAGACGGACGGCCCGACGCTGATCGACGTGGAGGTGGACCGGTCCTGGAAGCCGGTTTGAGGGAGGTTGGTGCTTCGGCCGCCGTCACGCCCGGCTCATGGGTCCCTGCCGCCGAGCTTCCTCGACCGCGCGGTAGAGATACCAGGTGGCGAGGGAGCGGTGGGGGGCCCAGGCCAGCCCGATCTCGGCCAGGGCCTTTGGCTTCGGCTGCTCCTCCAGCCCCGCCAGGATGCGGTATCCCTCGCGCACGCCGAAATCGTCCACCGGCAGGATGTCCGGGCGCCCGAGGGTGAAGATCAGCAGCATCTCCACCGTCCAGCGGCCGACGCCGCGGATCGAGGTCAGCCGCTCGATCAGCACCTCATCGCTTAGCCGCAGCGATGCGCGGCGGGACGGCACCGTGCCGTCCAGCGTCCGCGCGCAGATGTCCCGGATGGCGCTGATCTTGCCCTGGGAGAAGCCGCAGCCGCGCAGGGCCTCGTCCGAGGTCGCCAGTACCGCGTCGGGGTGCGGGAAATCATCGCCGGGGAACAGCGCGTCGAACCGCGCCAGGATCGCCTGCGCCGCCTTGCCGTGCAGTTGCTGATGGGCGATGGCGCGCACCAGTGCCGCATATGGGCTGCGGTCGCGCTCGATTGCCATCCGCGGCGGGCCGACGCGGCGGATCAGCGCGTCGAACCGCGGATCGGTCCGCAAATGCCGTAAGCCGGCCGCTCGTGAGCCTGGGGAAGCCGCTGCCACCGAATCCTCTCGCCGTCCTGGACGCTGCGCACTTGTACAGATCAGGCGGTGGCAGCGCCATGGACGGAACGCCACTTGCGCTGGTGGCACATCGGGCTTGCTTCCAACGGCGTGGCTTTTGCTCTAAGATCAAGAGCGCCTTGCGCGTGGGAGGCTCGCGTGTATCCAGGTCGGCACTGGCAGTCAGAAGATGCGGAATGGGAGGCGGCAAAGCGGCAGACCGCCGGCCTGATCGGTATCGTGGTGATCCTGCTGCTGCTGATCGTCGGCCTCTTCCTGGTGCAGCAGCTCCGTATGTCGAGCGAGATCGGCGACTGTCTTCTGTCCGGTCGCCGCAACTGTGACGCCTTGGTGCATCCCGACACCCAGCCCCAGCCTGAACCTTGACCGGCGGAACCTTGACCGCCCCCCATCCGCGCGTCAGCGTGGCTGAAAAGGTGACGTCGTCAGAGGGGATGGGATGCGCATTGCCGATATGGATTGGCGGATGGTCGAGGATTGGGTGCGTCACGACGACCGATGCATCCTTCCGCTCGGCAGTACGGAACAGCACGCGGGCCTGTCGCTCGCCACCGACGCCATCCTGGCGGAACGGGTCGCCGTGGAGGCCGCCGAACCGCTGGGCATTCCGGTCTTCCCGGTCGTTTCATTTGGCCTGACACCGTATTTCAGCGGTTTTCCCGGTACCGTGACGCTGCGGGTCTCGACCTTCGCCGCACTGGTGCGCGACGTGCTGGATAGCCTGAAAGGAAGCGGCTTCCGGCGGATCCTCCTGGTCAACGGCCATGGCGGTAACCAGCCGGCGTCGGCCGTGGCTCAGGAGTGGATGATGGATCAGTCGGACGCGCGGGTCCGGTTCCATGACTGGTGGCGCGCACCCCTGACGCAGGCGGCGATCCAGCGAATCGACCCGGTCGCCAGCCATGCGAGCTGGATGGAGAATTTCCCCTGGACCCGGCTACCGAACCGCACCCCCGTGGACGATGCCAAGCCGATGGTCGATGTCGATCGCATGCGCACGCTGCCTCCGTTCGAAGTGCGGCTGCTGTTGGAGGATGGCAATTTCGGCGGCCGCTATCAGCGAGACGATGCCGAGATGCTGGAAATCTGGGATGTCGCGGTCCGCGAGACCCGAGCGTTGCTGGAGGCGTGGTAGTGGAGATCAGGTTCGACGGAAAAATCGTTGTCGTCAGCGGCGCCGGCCATGGCTTCGGCCGGGAGATCGCGCGCAGCTTTGCCAGCCTGGGCGCGCGGGTGTTCGCCACAGACCTGTCGGCGCGCGCGCGCGCCGAGACCGCCGCGACCGGGAACATCGAGATCACGGCGCTGGATCTGCGCGATCGCGCGGCGGCAGCAGCTTGGGTCTCGCGGATCGAGGCGGAGACGGGACGGGGGGTCGACATCCTGGTGAACAACGCCGGGGGTGTGGCGGGACAGGAGCCGGTGCCGCTGGAGGCCGTGCCGGACGCGGACTGGAACGTGATTTTCGATATCAACGTCCATGCGGCGTTCACGCTGAGCCGGGCGGTGGTGCCCGGGATGAAACGGACGGGCGGCGGGCGGATCGTGAACATCAGCTCGGGCGCGGGTGTTCAAGCGTCGCTGACGGGCATCCAGGCCTATTGCAGCGCCAAGCACGCGGTGGTCGGCCTGACGAGGCAACTGGCGCACGAGTTGGGGGCGTTCAACATCACGGTCAATTCCGTGGCTCCCGGCTTGGTCCGCACCAATGAGGCGACCGAGAAGCAATGGGCGAGTTACGGGCCGGAGGGGCAGAAGGCGCTGGTCGAGCGGATCGCCATGAAGCGGCTGGGATCGGCGCGGGATATCGCGAACGCGGTGATCTTCTTCGCGTCGGACCTGGCGGGGTTCGTGAACGGACAGATCCTTCAGGTCGACGGGGGACGCTAGGAACACTTCGCGAAGGATGACAGGACAGCCGTATCGGCAGGCGCTGTCCGCCTGCCACCGATCGCCCCCGAGGGGCGGTCCGGCATCGCCGGACGATCAGGCCCGTGGAAGCCTGACTTCCCCATGTGGAGGGTCGGGAAACAGCGGCGGATCGTTGAAGTCGTGCCATCCCTGGACGACAGCGATGATGACCGCAGTCGTCAAGATGATCGCCACGACAAAAGCAATCCCAAGCCGGATGATTTCTCGTTCGCGACTCATGGAGGGGAAGCTATCCGATCTGCGGCGGGCGCGCTGTGACGCGAGTCACAGGCAGCAGAGGATGGCGGCGATACCGTGTCCCGCTTTGCCGCCGTCACAGCAGCCAAGACGGGTCGGCGCTATTTCATCTTGAAGCCGTTCTCGACAATGCCGGACGCGAGCCCGAGGCCGCGATCACCCACCTGCACGTTTAGGCCGTCCGGATCGCGAACATGGAAGCTGTCGGAATCCTTCTGCGGGTCCAAGTCCGCCGCGACAAGCTGAGCGCGGAGCTTATCAGCGTCGTAATCGTCGATTCCGAACATGAAGTGCGAAATGGTCCCCGGTGTCCCTTCCGCGCGAAGCACCAGCATACTCTCGCCAAACCCGAGCAGCACGCTCTCCGCACTCTCCTGGATCAGGCGAAGGCCGAATGTCTGACGATACCAGTCGCGTGAGCGCGCCAAATCCGACACGGAGATCGCAATGTGGTTGACGGTCTGCGCCTTGCAGACCGGCTCATTCTTCATGGGCATGAAGGCCTCGTCTTTAGCGAGGCCCATCTTGGGACCTCTCCCCGCCTGGATGCAAATCGTATCGGGACCGACGCGTTGGTCTTTCAGCCAAAGGTGGCGCAGACCTCAACGCCCGGAGATCGCCCTCAGCGATAATAGCCCGGAGGCGGATGCCCTGGAGGCGGTCCGTAGCCTGGCGGAGGCGGACCTGGCGGCCTCGGTGGAGGTGGCGGCGGATGCCTTGGTGGCGGCACTACGACGCAGCCCGAAACTGACAGGCTGACCACCAGCAATGCCAGCATGGCGGTGATCGATCTCGGTGCGGCCATCGTTACCCCCTTGTCCGGGCAATAACGTTGCGGGGCGCCGCGGGGTTCGTCCGTTCACCGATGCGTCAATCCCCGATCACCGCAGCCGCCGCGTCACCAGCCGCCGAACCAGATGCCGATGCCATGAACGATGCCGACGGGGAAGAATGAAGCGGACGCGACCAAAAGGGGCCAGCGGTCGTGTGCGGCGCAGAACACGATCGACGTGAGCCACGCCGAGTATGCCAACCCGGCCGCCCCGAGGAGCGACGTCGCGGTAGGGATGTCCAAGGAGCCAAAACGAGTGACGCGCATCTTAACCTCCATCGCCATTGCCTGAACCATCCTGCAGCGGGTGATGCCGCTCTGCTCAGGCGATATTGCCCTACTGCCCCTTCCGCGTCGCGCGGTTTCCTTCGGCCGTGAGGTTGGCTGGTCATCTGCGCTGTGTCGATATATTTGCCCATCGTGGGCCCGTCGGCACGACGTCCATGTCGCCACGACGGGCGATGACACAAAGGCGGGCGCAAGGCGCGGCACCATGGAAGCCGTCATGGCATGCCGTTAGCGGACGCTGCGTTCACGGCCGTTTGGGGCATGGTGTCAGCGATGCGGCCAATCCGCTGCGAAGCCGTTCGGCAACCAGGGATGCACGTCGAGGATGTCCCCCTGCTGCAGATCGCCCATCCAGGCCGCGAGCATCGCCAAACCATCAGCCGCGAGCAGTGGCGTCAGCCGACCCGAACCTTCCGGTCCGGCCCGTGTGGCTCGGAGGCAGGTATCGTGTTGCGCAAGACGGACCGGGATGAACTCTGTGCGCCCCGGTTTGCGGCGGAGGGAGAAGTCCGCCCGTGCACGTAGCGTGGCGGGCGATGATGCACCGGTCAGCCGGGCGAGCAGCGGCCGGAGGAAGCCGACCGCGCCGGCCAGCGCCGCCTGCGGATTGCCGGGCAGCCCCAGGAAGACAGCTTGGCCCAGCCGCCCGGCGGCCAGCGGCTTGCCTGGCTTCATCGCCACCTTCAGCACGGCCAAGGTGCCGCCGTGCCCACGCAGCGCGTCGCGTACATGGTCCTCCTCGCCGACCGAGATCCCGGCGGTCGTCAGCACCAGGTCTGCTGCCAGGGAGGCCTCGCGCAGGGCCGTACCGATTGCGGCCGCGTTGTCGGACACCACCGGCAGCGGCCGCACTTCCGCGCCCCAAGCGGCGAGCAGGGCGGTCAGCATGGGCAGGTTCGAGTCGTGGATCTGGCCCGGCGCGAGGCTCTCCCCGACATCACGCAGTTCCCGACCGCTCGACAGCAGCGTAACGCGCGGGCGCCGGCGCACCTCGACGGTGCCGATCCCTTGCGCGGCGAGCACGGTGAGGTGTCGCCAGTCCAGTGTGATACCGGCCGGGATGAGCACGGTGCCGGCGCGGATGTCCTCTCCGCGTCGGCGCAGGTTCGTCCCGGCGGGCGGTGTCGCGGCGATGGCGACGACATCGCCGTCGCGGTGCAGGTTCTCCTGCGCGATCACGGCGTCCGCGCCCCAGGGTAGCGGCGCACCGGTGAAGATGCGGTGCGCCCCGCCCGGCACGAGGTGGTGCGGCGGTTCGCCGGCGGCCGTACGGCCGGTGACGGGCAGACGGGCGCCGGGCATCGCGTCGATGGCGCGGACGGCATAGCCATCCATCGCGGATTGGTCGAAGCCGGGAAGGTCGAGGCGGGCATGGACGGGCTGCGCGAGAACGCGGCCGACGCATGCGGCAAACGGCACGCGCTCCGCTGGCAGCGGCGCCGTGACGAGCGCCAGGACGTGGTGCAGTGCGTCCTCGAACGGCAGGCCGCCGGCGGTGCAGCCGAACGCAGGGGCGATCGCGTTCATGCCGCGCCCCGCGTGATGCGGACGCGCACCGGGTCGGGGAAAGCCGTGGCGAGCACGCGCACGGCAGCAGCGGCACCGGGTTGCGGTGATCCTGACATCACGCCCAGCAGGTCGAGCCAAACTGCCTCGCCGCCATGTTCGACAATGTGCCGGACCCTGGCGGCGACCAGGGGGCCGACGGAGACGCCCTCGGCCGCGGCGGCGTTGACGATCCGGGTAAGAATTGAAGGCGGGACGACTTCGGCGGCGACGTGTTCGGCGCGCGCCTCATCGGTCAAGCCGGCCAGGATGGCTCCAAGCATTTCCGCCCCCCCTTATTGAACGAGCGGCGACACGGCGGCCGCCATCTCGCAGCCGTCGATCGTCGCCTGACCGGCGAGCAGGGACACGTATTGCGCGACGGCGCGGCGCCAGGCGCTTTCCTCCAAATAGGCCGCGATCCGTGCGTGAACCTGCTCGAATGGCAGGGATTGACCCTCGACCTTGCGATCCAGCCGCAGAACATGCACGCCATAGCGCGTCTGCACCGGTTCGGCGCAGATCTCACCCGGCCGCAGGCGCAGCAGCGCCGCTTCGAATTCCGGCGTGGTGTCGCCACGTGCGACCTGGCCGAGCCGGCCGCCCTCATGCGCTGATGGGCAGTCGGAGAGAGCGCGCGCGAGAGCGTCGAACCGGTCCGGGGTAGCCTTGATTTCGGCGAGTGCGGCCGCGGCGCGCGCGATGGCCGTCGCGTAGGCATCACCATCGGCGCGGTCGGCCTGGAACAGGATGTGCAGCGGCTCGAACAGATCGGGGCTGCGGAAGCGGCGGAGATTGGCGGCGTAATAGCGGCGGCAACTGCCTTCGTCGGCGACGGGGGTATGCACTTCGGCTTCCAGCAGAGCGCGGATCAGCGCCTCCTCCTCGGTCTCCCGCAGCCCATCGTCCGTGCGTGGCGTGGCCGAGAGGCCTAGATCGCGGGCGCGTTGCAGCAGCAACTCGCGGATGACGAGGGCCCGTGTCGCTTCCTCCCAGGCTGCCTTCGGCGAGATGCCGGGATGGTTCTGCACCTCACGGGCGATGGCAGCGGCGGGGACCACGACCGCGTTGACCGAGACCGCCGGATGCGGCGCTTGCTGGTGACGGATGGACGTGCGCATGGCTCAGTCATCTCCCTGCGCAGGCTGTGGCCCGGTGGCGGCCGGACGACGAGCGATCTGCCGCCGCGTGCGGACCACTTGGTAGCCGGGCCGGCCGAAATACCAGATCGGCGCGCTCCACACATGCACAAGGCGCGTGAAGGGGAAGACCAGGAAGACCGTCATGCCGAGGAACAGGTGGAGTTTGAAGATCGGGTTCACGTCGGCCACCAGCGCCGCGGCACCGGGATGCAACGTGAGGATGCCCTGCGCCCAGGTCATGAATTTTACCATCTCGCCGCCGTCGAGATGCTGCGCCGACACCGGAATGGTGAGCAGGCCGAGCGTCAACTGAACCCAGAGCAGCAGCAGGATCGCGATGTCGCCGAAGCTGGAGGTGGCGCGGATGCGGGGATCGAACAGCCGACGGTGCGCGAGCAGGGCGATGCCGATCCAGCAGGCAATGCCGGCGACACCGCCGAAACTCATCGCCAGGAGTTGCTTGAACGTATGGCTGATGCCGAGCGCATCGAACACCGCGACGGGCGTCAGCAGTCCGACGAAGTGGCCGGCGAAGATCGCGAGGATGCCGACATGAAACAGGTTCGACCCCCACAGCATCTGCCGCCGCCGCAGCAACTGGCTGGAGCCGGAGCGCCACGTGTATTGCGAATGATCGAAGCGCAGCAGGCTACCGAGCAGGAACACGGTGAGCGCGACATAGGGATACCAGCCATAAAGCGCGTTGTTCAGCCAGGGGCTCATGATGATTTCTCCTCAGGCCGCGGCGGCGTCACGTTGCGCGGCGCGCAGGCGCGTGCGCAGGCGATCGGTACCGCAGCCATCGATGGCTTCGCCGGGGCCGAAATGAACGGCCGCTTCCTCCCACGCCGCATCCAGCGCCGCGAGATCATCCGGATCCTCATCCGGGATCGCGGAAGCCCCGGTCCGTGGCGCCTGCGCAAGCGCGGCGACAGCCTGCATGACGGCGGCGTAGCCGGCATGGCGCTTCGCCAGGCGTTCGGTGAGCGCCCGCAGGATGGCGGCGGGTTCGGCGAGTAGAGCCTGGGCTTCCGGGACCGGAAGCAGCGAGAGGAATTCGAGGAACAGCGGCAGGAAATCCGGCAGTTCCCCGGCAGTGACCTCCAGCCCGTGCTCGCGGTAGAGCGCGAGCAGATCGACCATCGCCTGGCCACGGTCGCGGCTTTCGCCGTGCACATGCTCGAACAGGTGCAGAGAGACGGCGCGGCCGCGATCGAACAGGCCGACATAGCGCTCCTGCAAGTCATAGAGATCCGCGCCGGCAAGTTCGCGGAGAAATCCGCGGACCGATTCACACTGCGGGGCAGACAACAGCGCCTCGGCGGTCAGGGTCTCGGCAATTTCCCCGGCGGCAACCTGCAATTCCTGCGTCGGGTAGGACAACAGGGCCGCGAGAGCGCGATAAGTGCGGGCCATCACTCGACCTCCATCGGTGTCTTGTCATGCGGCTGCTTCTGGCCGAACAGATTGAAGCCGGTGCGGCCGGAACAGCCCTCGCCGAAGGAGAAGCCGCAGGAGCCGCGAAGCTGATAGGGGTCCTCGCCGGTTTCGCGATGCGCGGTGGGGATGACGAAGCGGTCTTCGTAATTGGCGATCGCCATCAGCCGGTACATCGCCTCGATATCGTTGCCGGAGAGTCCGACGCGCTCGGCCAAGGCTTCGTTGATGACGCCGTCGACGGTCTTGCTGCGCATATAGCCGCGCATTGCCAGCATGCGCTGCAGCGCTTGTTCGATCGGCTTTGTGCGCCCGGCCGTGAGCAGGTTGGCCAGGTATTGCACCGGGATACGCAACGATGTGACGTCGGGCAGGCCGCCGACTTCGCCGAGATCGCCCTTCGCCGCGGCCGACTGGATCGGGCTCAGCGGCGGCACGTACCAGACCATCGGCAGCGTGCGATACTCGGGATGCAGCGGGAACGCGATCCGCCAATCCATCGCCATGCGCCAGACCGGCGAACGCCGCGCGGCGTCAAGCCACGGGTCGGCAATCCCGTCGGCGCGCGCCTGTGCCTGCACCTGCGGATCGAACGGATCGAGGAAGACCTTGAGCTGCGCTTCATACAGGTCGCCCTCGTCGGGCACCGCTGCAGCTTCCGCAATGCGGTCGGCGTCGTAGAGCACGACGCCCAGATAGCGGATGCGGCCGACACAGGTTTCCGAGCAGACGGTCGGCATGCCCGCCTCGATACGCGGGTAGCAGAAGGTGCATTTCTCCGATTTGCCGGAGGACCAGTTGTAATAGACCTTCTTATACGGGCAGCCGGAAACGCACATGCGCCAGCCGCGGCATTTGTCCTGGTCGATGAGGACGATGCCGTCTTCCTCGCGCTTGTAGATAGCGCCGGAGGGGCAGGCAGCGGCACAGGCGGGGTTGAGGCAATGCTCGCACAACCGCGGCAGGTACATCATGAAGGTGTTCTCGAAGGCGCCATAAATTTCCTTCTGCACGCCTTCGAAATTGACGTCCCGAGACCGCTTGGCGAATTCGCCGCCCAGGATTTCCTCCCAGTTCGGCCCCCAATTGATCTTCTCCATCCGCTCCCCGCTGACCAGGGAGCGGGGACGCGCCGTGGGCATCGCCTTCGTCTCTGGAGCATTCTGCAGATGCTCGTAATCGAAGGTGAAGGGTTCGTAGTAGTCGTCGATCTCCGGCAGGTCGGGATTGGCGAAGATCTTCGACAGCACGCGCCATTTCGCGCCGATGCGCGGCTCGATCTTGCCGCTCCGGCGCCGCACCCAGCCGCCATTCCAGCGCTTCTGGTTCTCCCAATCCTTCGGGTAGCCGATGCCGGGCTTGGTTTCGACATTGTTGAACCAGGCGTACTCGACGCCCTCGCGGCTCGTCCACACGTTCTTGCAAGTGACCGAGCAGGTATGGCAGCCGATGCACTTGTCGAGATTCAACACCATCGCGATCTGCGCGCGGACCTTCATCACACGGTCTCCTTGCTGGTCGTGCCATCCGCGCTCGTCGGCGAGGCCGCCTCGAACGATCGCGCCGCGCCGGCGGCCGGTTCGTCATCGAGCCAGTCGACCTTGTTCATGCGCCGGATGACGATGAACTCGTCGCGGTTGGAGCCGACCGTGCCGTAATAGTTGAAGCCGTAGGATTGCTGGGCGTAGCCGCCGATCATGTGCGTGGGCTTGAGCACCGTGCGCGTGACCGAGTTATGGATGCCGCCGCGCTTGCCGGTGACCTCGCTGCCCGGCATGTTCACGATCTTCTCCTGCGCATGGTACATCATCGCCATGCCGGAATTGACCCGCTGTGAAACAACCGCGCGGGCGACGAGCGCGCCGTTGGCGTTGTACGCCTCCACCCAGTCGTTGTCGGCGATGCTCGCCGCCCGGGCGTCGTCCTCGCTGATCCAGATCACCGGTCCACCGCGGTTCAGCGTCAGCATCAGCAAATTATCGGTGTAGGTGCTGTGGATGCCCCATTTCTGATGCGGCGTGATGAAGTTCAGAACGATTTCCGGATTGCCGTTGCCGTGGCGGCCCCGCACCGGGGCGATCGCCTTGGTATCGACCGGCGGCCGCCAGGTCGCGAACGCCTCGCCGAACGCACGCATCCACGGATGGTCCTGGTAGAGCTGCTGGCGACCGGTGAGCGTGCGCCACGGGATCAGCTCATGCACGTTGGTGTAGCCGGCGTTGTAACAGACCTTCTCGCTCTCCAGCCCCGACCAGGTGGGCGAGGAGATGATTTTGCGCGGCTGCGCCTGCAGGTCGCGATAGCGGATCTTCTCGTCTTCCTTCGGCAACGCCAGGTGCGCGTGCTCACGACCGGTGACCTTGCCCAGCGCTTCCCACGCCTTCACCGCAACCTCGCCATTGGTCTCCGGGGCGAGGCTCAGCACCGCTTCGATCGCATCGATGTCCGTCTCCATGCGTGGCTGGCCGTTTGGCGCGATGCCATTCAAGGCGCGCAGGAAATCCATTTCGTGCTGCGTGTTCCATCCGATGCCCTTGCCGCCGTTGCCGAGCTTTTCCATCAGCGGACCGATCGACGTGAAGCGGTCATACAGGCTCGGATAGTCGCGCTCGACGACGGCGACGGACGGCATCGTGCGGCCGGGGATCGGTGCGACGGCGCCGGTCTTCCAGTCCTGCACGTCATAGGGCTGCGCCAGTTCCCCCGCCGTGTCGTGCAGGATCGGGGTCAGGACGACATCCGTCTCCCTGCCCAACACTTCCGGTGCGACGTTGGAGAATGCCTTGGCAATTCCCTTGTAGATGTCCCAGTCGGAGCGCGCCTCCCACGCCGGGTCCACCGCCGCGGAGAGCGGGTGGATGAACGGGTGCATGTCCGACGTGTTGAGGTCCGCTTTCTCGTACCAGGTCGCGGTCGGCAGCACGATGTCGGAATAGACGCAGGTCGTGGACATGCGGAAGTCCAGCGTGACCAGCAGGTCAAGCTTTCCTTCCGGCGCCGCATCGTGCCAGGCGACGTCCTGTGGCTTCACGTGTCCTTCCGCACCCAGGTCCTTGCCCAGCACGCCATTCGACGTGCCCAGCAGGTGCTTGAGGAAATACTCGTGCCCCTTGCCGGAAGAGCCGAGCAGGTTCGATCGCCAGACGAACAGGTTGCGCGGCCAGTTCGCAGGATCGTCCGGGTCATGGCAGGAAAGTTCAAGTTCGCCGGAGCCGAGAGCCTGCGCCACGTAATCGCGCGGCTCCAGCCCGGCCGCCTTTGCGCGGCCGGCGATCGTCAGCGGGTTCTGCTTGAGCTGAGGCGCCGACGGCAGCCAGCCCATCCGCTCCGCGCGCACGTTGTAGTCGATCAGGCTGCCCGACCACTCACCCTCGGGCGCCGTCGGGGAGAGGATCTCGGAAACGCCCAACGTCTCGTAGCGCCACTGATCGGTATGCGCGTAGAAGAACGACGTACTGTTCTGCTGCCGCGGCGGACGATTCCAATCCAGCGCGAAAGCCACCGGCAGCCATCCGGTCTGGGGGCGTAACTTTTCCTGCCCGACATAATGCGACCAGCCGCCGCCGGACTGGCCGATGCAGCCGCAGAACACCAGCAGATTGATGATCCCCCGATAGCTCATGTCCATGTGGTACCAATGGTTCAGACCGGCACCCAGGATGACCATGGAGCGGCCATTGGTTTTCTCGGCGTTTGACGCGAACTCCCGCGCCACATGGATGATCTGCTGCCGCGGCACGCCGGTAATCCGCTCGGCCCAGGCCGGAGTGAACGGCGCGTCATCATCATAGCTGGCAGCAACATGGTCGCCGCCGAAACCACGATCCAGCCCGTAATTGGCGCACAGCAGGTCGAACACCGTCGCCACCGGAGCCTCGCCGTCCTTCAGGACCAGGCTGCGCACGGACACCGTATGGGTCAGCACGTCCGGATGGTCGGTCGCAACGAAACCATTCGTTGCGGCGCCCCCGAAATATGGGAAGGCGACCGGCACGGTGGTGGCGGTGTCGCCAGCCAGCGTCAGGGCGAGCTTCGCCTCCTGACCGGCGGCGTTGCGCTCTTCCAGGTTCCACTTGCCCTGCTCGCCCCAACGGAAGCCGATCGAGCCGCGCGGCACCACTGGGGTCCCGGCTTCATCGAAGGCGACCGTCTTCCAGGCCGGATTGTTCGCCTCACCAAGCGCATCGGTGAAATCCTCGGCGCGCAGCAGGCGGTCGGCGACATAGCCGTCGCCCCGGCGCACCAGCCGCACCAGCATCGGCAGATCGGTGTAGCGCCGCACATAGTCATGGAAATAGCCAACCTGCCGGGCGAGATGGAACTCGCGCAGGATCACATGTCCCATCGCCAGGGCCAGCGCGGCATCGGTTCCCTGTTTCGGATGCAACCACAAATCGGCGAACTTGGTCGCCTCGGCATAGTCGGGCGAGACGACGACGCTTTTGGTGCCCTTGTAGCGGACCTCGGTATAGAAATGCGCATCCGGCGTGCGCGTCTGCGGAACGTTCGAGCCCCACAGCATCAGGAAGCCGGCATTATACCAGTCCGCGCTTTCCGGCACGTCGGTCTGCTCGCCCCAGGTCATCGGGCTGGCGGGCGGCAGGTCGCAGTACCAGTCGTAGAAGCTCATGCAAACGCCGCCGAGCAGCGACAGGTACCGGGAGCCCGCGGCGTAGGAGAGCATCGACATCGCCGGGATCGGCGAGAAGCCGATGATGCGATCGGGGCCGTATGTCTTCGCGGTATAGGCGTTGGCGGCGGCGATGATCTCGGTCACCTCGTCCCAATTCGCGCGTACGAAGCCGCCGAGGCCACGCCGGGTCGTGTAGCTCGCCCGCTTCCCGGGATCCTCGACGATCGAGGCCCAGGCGGCGACCGGCGTGCGGAGCGCCCGTGCCTCCCGCCACAACTTGAGCAGGCGGCTGCGCACCAGCGGGTGCTTCACGCGGTTCGCGGAATAGAGGTACCAGGAGTAGCTGGCCCCCCGCGAGCAGCCGCGCGGCTCATGGTTCGGCATGTCGGGCCGGGTGCGCGGATAGTCGGTCTGCTGCGTCTCCCAGGTGACGATACCGCCCTTGACATAGATCTTCCACGAGCAGGAGCCGGTGCAGTTCACGCCGTGAGTGGAGCGCACGATCTTGTCGTGCTGCCAGCGCTTGCGGTAGCCGTCCTCCCACCCGCGGTCTTCGTCAGTCATCACGCCGTGCCCGCCGGCGAAGGTCTCCGTGCTGCGACGGAAGAAGGTGAGGCGATCGAGAAAATGGCTCATTGTCCGGCCCTCACGCGGCAGCGGCGCTGTTGCGGATGAAGCCGATCGAGACCAGCATCGCCGCCACCGCCAGCACGACATAGACGAAGAACCCGCCGGAATAGCCGGCATCGCCGAGCGCGCCGGCGAACAGCCCGAGTGTCGGCGGGATCACGAAGCCGCCGAGCGCGCCGAGCCCGCCGACGATGCCGGAGGCGCCGCCGACCGCATGCGGCACGTATTTCGGCACCATCTTGAACACGGCGGCATTGCCCAGGCCCATGCCGAGGCCGATCAGCAGTTCGCCCGCGATGTTGACGGGGAACGAGGTCGCGAAGGTCAGCAGCGCGGCGCCAACCAGCACGATGGCGAAGGACAGCAGCGCCATCACTTCACCGCCGAACTTCTCGGCCAGCGATCCGCCGCCGACCCGTGCCACCGCCGCCAGCAGCGAGAAGCCCACGCCCCCCAGGATGCCGGCATTGGTCAGGCTGAGATGGTGAAAGTTGATCCAGTAGGTCGGAAACCACGTCGTCAGCGCCAGGAAGCCGCCGAACGAAACGAAGTAGAGGAAGGTCAGGCCCCAGGTGCGCGTCTCGTCGGCAGCCATCAGCAGCGCGCCCCAGACCGAATCGCGGGGGAACAATTCCTGGCCGTGGCTCTGCGCGATGGTTTTCGCTTCATCGGCCGTCGTGCCGCGGGCGCGAAGCTGGAAGTAATACGCATCGCGCGCCAGCCAGCCATAGATGCCGGTGCCGATCAGCAGGAAGGCAAGCCAGGCGAGATAGGACCCGGCCAGGCCCAGGGCGGAAATGGCGAAGGGCAGAAGCAGCGTGAACAGTCCCGGCGCGAGATTGCCGACACCGCCATAGATGCCCAAGGCCGTACCCTGCCGATCGCGCGGGAACCAGTACGACACCTGCGGAATGCCGACCGAGAATGAGGCCACGCCGCAACCGCTCATGAAGCCGAACAGCAGGACGACGGGATAGAGCGTCGCGGTGATGTGCGGTACCGTGACCAGGATGAACACCAGCCCCCACATGCCGACAATCGAGATGCCGAACAGCACGAGCATCGGCAGGCGGCCGCCGACCTGGTCCACCCAGGCGCCGAACGGGATGCGGAGCAGCGAGCCGGTGAGCTGCGGCGCCGCCACCAGCAGCCCGACCAGCAGCGGCGAGAGCTGCATGGATTGCTGGAAGGCATGCGCGGCCGGCCCATAAAGCGCGACCGCCGCGAAACCGATGAAAAAGCCCCACGTGCCCATGACCAGGCCCAGACGTGGATTACCTTGCAGCCCGTGATCCGCCGCGCCGACGGGCCCGGTGGGGACGGGTGCTCGGGTGAGTGTGTCCACTGCTCACGCTCCTTGTGGCGCGCCACCACCTGGCTGGAATCGCAGGCTGGCAAGCGGCCTCGCGGCCCGATGCCGCGAGAATGGGGCGACGTTGCCTTGTGTGACGCGACCGATCATTGATCTGAGTCAAGCAAAAGCGTGATCCTATCCACTAATCTACGTGACATAAGTCACACACAAAGGGGCGGCCGGCAGGTGGCGGAAAGACGAGCGGCCAATGGACATTGAGAAGCCGGTGGCGGAGGCGTCTCCGGCCGAGGCGTTGCGGCGCACGCCCTGGCTTCGCCATGTGCCCAGCCCGACGATCGACAGGCTGGCGCGGCAGGCGGTGCTGCATCGCGTGCCGGCCGGCAGCATCCTGTTCGAACAGTCCGAAATCCCGGGGTTCGCGCAATTGCTGGTCAGCGGAGGTGTCGAGCTGCTTGCCGTCGACGGCACCAACGAGGTCCCCATCGAGACCGTGCGGCCGGTCGACCTGCTACTGCCCGCGGCGGTGTTGAACCAGCAGCCGTATCTCACGCGCGCGCGCGTGCTGGAGGAGGCACATCTCGTCCTGATCCACGCCGGCGTGTTTCGTGACGCCGTGGCGAGCGATCACGCCTTGTGCCTGGCCGTGCTGGCTTGCCAGGCGGCGCAGTTCCGCCGCCAGGTGAAGCTGGCCAAGAACCTGAAGCTGCGTTCGGCGGAGGATCGCGTCGGCTGTTATTTGCTGCGCCTTGTCGAGGGGAAGGACGCCCTCACGCCCACCCACCTGCCGCTGGAGAAGCGGCGCATCGCCGGGCAGCTTGGCATGACCCGGGAAACATTCTCCCGGACCCTGTCGGCGATGTCGCGCCACGGGCTGCACGTGGCCGGCGATACGATCACGGTGACCGATCCGGAGGCGCTGCGGGCTCGTTTCCATTTGGACCCGCTGATCGATGCGCCCGAACCTGTGGAGCCGATTGCTTCGCGCAGGGACTGACGCGCTTCCCCAGGCAGCTGCCGCCCGTCGGGTTTCTACACCGTGGCCGATCTCCTCGGCTCGTCCTGCGGGACGGGTCTGGCACATCACCAGGAACAACGAGCCCCGGGCTGCCGTCAACTTTCCTCGCAACGAAGGTACAGGAGTCTCGACGCCAAGCGTGGGCCATGGCCGCAGCAGCGGGTCAAGGCTATGGAACAGGGGTCGACCGTTGGCGGACGCGCTGGCGCCGCGGCCTCGGCCTGTCAGTAAGGAGGGGGTGTAGATGCCGCACGAGACGCCGCTAATCGGCATCCTGGTGATCGGTTTGGGTTTGGCCTTCCTCCTGGGTACCCTCGCCAACCGTCTGAAAATATCGCTGCTTGTTGGATATCTCCTCGCCGGCGTGGCGGTCGGACCGTTCACCCCCGGCTTTGTGGCAGACCAAGACCTGACCCTCCAATTGGCCGAGGTAGGGGTCGTCCTGTTGATGTTTGGGGTCGGTCTGCACTTCTCCCTCAAGGACCTGGCCGCCGTCCGTGCCGTCGCCATTCCGGGTGCGCTCATCCAGATGGTCCTCACGTCCTGCCTCGGCGTGGGCCTCGCCGGCGTGCTCGGCCTGCCTTGGGGGGCAGGGGTCGTCTTCGCATTGGCCCTGAGCATTGCGAGCACCGTTGTGTTGCTGCGGGCACTGCAGGACCGACGGCTGATGGATACGGAGCGTGGTCATCTCGCCGTCGGTTGGCTCGTAGTCCAGGACCTGATGACCGTCTTGGCTCTGGTATTGTTGCCAGCGCTGGCGCCCTTGCTGCGGCACGACGCGTCCGGGAGCCCGACGGTGGCGGCGCTCGCCCTCACTTTTGCCATCACGCTCGGCAAAGTGGCGGCTTTCATCGCTCTGATGCTTCTCATCGGCCGGCGAGTCATCCCGGCAATGATGCACTACGTCGCGCATACCGGCTCGCGCGAATTGTTCAGGCTCTCCGTGCTCGCGGTCGCCCTGGGGGTCGCCTTCGCCGCGGCCGAGTTGTTCGGGGTCTCGTTTGCGCTGGGTGCCTTTGTGGCGGGGATGGTTCTGAGCGAATCCCAACTCAGTCAGCGAGCGGCGGAAGAGACATTGCCGCTGCGGGATGCCTTCGCCGTCCTGTTCTTCATCTCCGTCGGCATGTTGTTTGATCCGACGATTCTTGTTCGCAGCCCGCTGCCGCTCCTGGGGACGCTTGCGGTGGTTCTCGTTGGCACGCCGGCGATCGCGGTCGTGATCCTGCGTGCCATGAGGCAGACCTGGTCCGCTTCCCTCACGATCGCTGCCGGCCTGGCGCAAATCGGCGAGTTCTCGTTCATCCTCGCCGCGCTGGGCATAGGGTTGGGCCTGCTGAGTCAGCAGGCACGCGACCTGATTCTGGGGACATCCATCCTGTCGATCCTGATGAACCCGCTTCTGTTCCTCGCGGTCGACCGTCTGCGCCCCTGGGCAGACCGCCGGGATGGCATTCTTCCCGCAGTCCAAGGTCCCGCTGCAGTGACAAAGCCGATCGAGTACCCGGTCACGTCCCTGCGGGGCCACGCGGTTCTCGTCGGTTACGGCCGTGTGGGCAAGATGGTCGCGCACGGCCTGTTGGAAAGGGGATGGAAGCTGCTGGTGATGGAGGCCGGAGACGCGGCCGTTCAGCCGCTCCGGGAGGTCGAGGCAGAGGTGCTGGTGGGTAACGCCGCTGATCCGGACATCCTCAAGGCAGCCAACCTCGCAAGCGCCCGTCTACTTCTTGTGGCCATCCCGGATGCGTTCGAGGCCGGCCAGATCGTCGAGCAGGCGCGTGCGGCCAACCCTGATCTGGAGATCATCGCCCGTGCTCATCTGGAGGCGGCCGTGACCCATCTGCAGGAGCATGGTGCGAATGCAGTCGTCATGGGAGAGCACGAGATCGCCCGAGCCATACTGGATCTGGCCAGAGGCTGGGAGGAGCGGCGCTCGAACTCGGCGGCGTGAAGGTTGGCGGTTTGGCGCGTATCACCTGGTTCCTGCCACCGCCATTCATGGGCCTTCCAAGGTTGTCCCGGGCGGCCGCAGCCCCGGATCGGCTCACGCCGCCAGGCGTTCCTCCATGACCTCGGTACGGTTGACGTTGGTGATGACGAATCCGTGGCCCCAGACGGTGCCGATCATGTTCCTCACGCCGGCATGTTCCAGTTTTTTGCGGACATGGCGCATGACGACATCGAGGACCTTCGGATCGGGTTGAGGGCGCCCTTCGTAGAGCTGCGCCAGCAGCGCCGACCTGGCGACGACGGACCCTCTGCGGAGCATCAGGCTCCTCACGACGTCGAATTCCATCCTGGTGAGCCTGATCTCCCGGTCGATCACAAACATCCGCCTCGTTGCCAGGCAGAGCCTCACGTCACCGATTTCGAGCCAATCGTGGCATGCTTCCAGCCCTGGGCGGCAGAGATTGGCAAGCCGCTCCCAGAACGCCTTGCGCGTCACGGAGAGGCAGGCCGCGTCGTCGGCTCCGAACGCGAGCGCATTGCCGCGATCACCGGACTTGACGCCCGGCAAAGCAAGGATCGGCGTCGCATCGCCACTTGCGCGCATCCTGCGAATGAGCCGGAAGGCCTCCCAGGGACGGGACCCCAGATTGAGGACGACGGCATCGAAGCGATTGGTTCGGAGCAGGGTCATGGCTTCAGCGACATCCTCGGCGCAGAGGACGACAGCCCGGTCGTCGTCGAGATAGGAAGACGCGGAATTCCGGGCCTCTTCGACTAGAAGGATGTGCATATCGGCCTCAAAACAACTCTCGATAGTATTTCTGTAAAATTACCAACTTGTAAAGTTTTATTTTTATATCAATTTGTAGACGATACGGATGGCTGGGCCCGTTGGAGTGGACGGATGAGAAAGAGAGGGCATCCGTCGTTCCTGGAATCCAGGATGAAGGGGCATCATCGATCGCCGGTCGAGAAAGCTTCAGCGTCCCACGGCCAGTTCGCCCTCGCGAGGAAGAGTCTTCCTGAGCGTCGTCAGTTCGATGGTCATACCGGAACCACGGCGGGGCGGTTTCAGTCGCCGGCACGGACGCGGTCCAAGATGACGACGCTGCCCACGGCGCCGACGACGCCCACACCGAGACCGATGCCCGCTCCCCAATAGCCGCCGTGGACGGCGCCGAAATAGCTGCCCAAGACGGCGCCGAACGCCAGCGTGGCAAACGGGATCAGGCAACCGACGGCGAGCATCCTTGTCCTTCCGGGGCATGGGATCGCGATGTTCGAGACCTACGACAAGAAGGTTCGGCCACATCTCCGCACGAACCGTGATGCTACTATAAGTAGAAATACTATGAGTTCATGCTTGCATGGGTAGCGATAAGCCGCTATAAGCCTGTCACCCGCCGGACGGTTTGGCGGAACCGCATTGACGAGTTGAATTAGGAATTTGAGGATTTTGTGGCGGCCTGGATTTTTGTCCGGGCCGCTTTTCCTTTGGGGTGGGTCTCCAAGCCGCCATGCACGGAAGAGCGTTGGCGTCGGGAAGGCACGGCACTCTGTGGCCCAGTCAATGTGGCCCAGTCATCGCCCCAGGGGCGGGTCGCACGATTGAGGCCGGGAAGGGGTCCGTCAACGGCGCCGGACTCTGTGCTGTTCCACCTCGCGCGGACCGCAGCAATCGGGACGCGCTGGTCCCTTTGTCATGGCAACCGGTCATCAAACGATGGTCGCGTCGCTGAAATAATGGCCGAGTGCCGGTCAGCGGCTGGTCCCGATCTCGGCGGGCGTTGACGTGACGTGTGATGGTGCCCAGGGGCGGAATCGAACCACCGACACTGCGATTTTCAGTCGCATGCTCTACCAACTGAGCTACCTGGGCACGGCGACGTCTCGGTCGGGAGGCGCGTGCTTAGACCATGCCCGCGCCGCGATCAAGCCGCTTTCACGCGGCATCCGTCGAAGGCGGCGGGTCCTCGTCCAATTCCGCCGGCGGCCCGGGAATGCGGTACGCCCCGGTCAGCCAGCGGCCGAGATCGACCTCCTGGCAGCGCGGCGAGCAGAACGGCCGGTTCTTCGCCGAAGCCGGCCGGCCACAGATCGGGCATTTCGTCCTGGTATCAGCCATGGTCCAATCTCCATGTCCGGTCCGCCATCGACGGGTCCGACCGCAGTGTCACCTCACATCCGGTCCGCCGCGTGAAGTCAGCCAGCGCCACGGGATCGCCCCGCAGGGCGGCAACCACGGCCGGATGTGCCCGAAGGGCCGGCATGGCCCGTGGATTCGTGCCGCCACCCCCCGCCAGCACGGCCCGCAGTCCCGCCAATCCAGCCGCGAGAGGGGAGGATAGCAACTCGTGCAATGGCAGGTGAACCCGCGGCCGCACGATCTCGGCCAAGCCCAAAGCGGTGAAGCCCAGAAACCTCGGGTTCAGCCGGTCCTCGGCCAGTGCGGTGACGATGTCCGCGCCCAGGAGGGACCGCCGTTTCGCCGGCATCCCGGCCAGATCGACCACGATGGCCCCCGACAAGTCCCGCAGCCGGATCTGCGCGGCCAGTGCAGGCAGCAGCGCTCTGTTGAACGCGGTGTGGCGGTGCTGGGCGGACCCGAAGCCTCTGTCCACCGTCCCGGCGCTGTCCACGTCGATCGCCACCAGCGCCGGTGTTGGCCAGATCGACAGCCGGCCACCGCCGGGGATTTCGACCACCGGCCGGCCCAGCGCCTCGATCGCCTCCAGGATTGGTTCGTCCAGCACATCCGGGACCACGCGAACGCCGCGCCCCAGGGACGCAGCCATCGCGTGGTCGTCTGTCAGGACCAAAGCCCCGGGGTAGCGTACCGCCATCCGTTCCACCGGGTTCGGCCCCGGTCGGGGCTGGGCGTCCGGCGGCAACCGGGCGCTGAGTCGCGGGCCCTTGCCGCCCTGGGCGGACCGGATGATGCGTACCGGCAGCACCGACCCGACGCTCAGACCCTTGGCACCCTCGCTGTCGGGCAGGAAGCCTTCGGCGTCGGGCAGCGCCAGGAACGCGCCGGCCATGGCCGGCATCACGGCGGAGACGCGGCCGATCACGATATCGCCTACCCCGTCGGGTGCACCGGGCCGCCACAGCGCGTAATCGATCAGGGTATCCTCACGCACCACGGCGACATGGGCCTCACCGGGGCTGGTGGCGACGCGGATCGCCAAGGGCACGGGTGGCGGGACGGGCAGGGTCACGGCAAATCCCAGCCATGGCCGCGCAGCAGTTGCGCGGTCTCGAACAGCGGCAGGCCGACCACGCCGGAATAGCTCCCGGACAGAAAGCGGATGAACGATGCGGCGTGGCCGTTGATCGCATAGCCGCCGGCCTTGCCGATGCCTTCGCCGGTGTCGGCATAGCGGGCGATTTGCGTTTCCGTCAGGCGATTGAAGGTGACGACGCTCTCGACCAGCCGATGCTGCATGGCGCGCCCAGGCGCCGCCAGGGCAATGGCGGTCAGAACGCGGTGGCGCCGCCCGGACAGCAGGCGCAGCGACTCGACGACCTGCACCGCCGTCTCCGCCTTGGGCAGGATGCGGCGACCGGCGGCGACCACGGTGTCGGCCGCCAGCACCAGGTGATCGGGCGAGGGCAGGGCCGCCGCCTTCGCAAGCGCCATGCGCGCGGCATAGGGCCGAGGCAATTCCCCGCGCCTTGGGGTCTCATCGATGTCGGGGGACAGAACCTGGACCGGCACGATGCCGATCTGCCCGAGCAGCGTCAGGCGCCGTGGGCTGGAGGACGCCAGGATCAACGGTAGCGGGGACACCCGCTCAGCGCACCGGCGTCTACTTGAAGCGGAACGTGATGCGACCTTTGGTCAGGTCGTACGGCGTCATCTCGACGTTCACCCGGTCGCCCGCGAGCACGCGGATACGGTTCTTGCGCATCTTGCCGCTGGTATGAGCCAGGATCGAATGCTCGTTGTCCAGCTTAACGCGGAACATGGCGTTGGGCAGAAGCTCCATCACCGTCCCACTGAATTCGATCATATCTTCTTTCGACATCAGACCCCGTCTATTGGTTGATTCGGCGGGAACATGATGACGGCGGATGTCAAGGTCAAGCCATTCCGGCTTCATCCCAGCGCCAGGGCAGCGAAACTGGCGAGCCAGTGTTCACCCATATAGTCGCCCCCGACATGGGGCAGGCTGGTTGCGATATGGGCCTCGGCGGCGGCGCGTGCCACCGCGGGCTCCGGCGTGAACGGCGCCAGCGATCGCCAGCACCATGCCCGGCTCAGGTTCAACCCATCCAGATGCGCGATCTTCCCGTCGCTCCGGTCGCTGACCGTGGCCGGGACGAACAGCGTCCGTGGCTCGCGCCGCGCCAACCTGGGCAGAAAGGCGGAAAACCAGGCATGGAATTCCGGCTCCGGCAGGATGGCCCGCAGGCATTCGGCCTCGATCAATGCGGGCGAGAGGAACTCGTCCCCGCCTGGTTCCCAGGCCTGGCAGTCGCGGTCGTCGGCGTACCAGCGGCGCGCGGCGGCGGTCAGTGCCGCCCGCAGCGCCTCGTCCGGATATTCCAGCGCCAGCCGCACGGCGAACGCCGTGTTCGTATGCACCCCGGCGCGGATCGGATAGGTCGCGAGCGGCAGGAATGCGAGAAACCGGGCGATGAACCGTTGGGTCAGCGGCGCCAAGGCAGAAGACCAAGGGGCGGACAACGGAGCATGCGACCGAAGCTCTGCCGCCAGCATCAGGAACCAGGCCCAGCCATAGGGCCGTTCGAACCCCCGCGCCGTCGGACGATCCAGATAGGCGGCCTCGGCGTTGATGTTGGCCGGGGTCAGGTGCGAATCGAATAGGGCGCGGATCGCCGGCGCCTCCGGGATGGCGGGGAAGCGCCGCAGGATATGTGCCAGCATCCACCAGGCATGCACGCAGGAATGCCAGTCGAAACTGCCGTAGAAGATCGGATGCAGGGCGCGTGGCGTCCGCGCGTCCTCCGGACCGGCGAGCACGTGGTCGAGCTTGTTCGGGTATTCGCGCGTCACGTGACCCAGCGCCAATCGCGCAAAGCCCGAAGCCTGTTCAGGCGTCATCCCGACCAGCGACGTCATCCGCCAAGACGCAGGGCGATGCTGCGGGCATGGGCCTGCAAGCCTTCGGCCTCCGCCAGCGCGACGGCGGCCGGCCCGATCGCGGCCAGCGCCTCCGGCGTGGCCGAGACATAGGTCGTCCGCTTGAGGAAGTCATAGACCGACAGCCCGGACGCAAACCGAGCCGTCCGCCCCGTCGGCAGCACGTGGTTGGGGCCGGCGATATAGTCGCCCACCGCCTCCGGACAGAATCCACCCAGGAACGCGGCACCGGCGTGACGCACCTGGCTAAACAGCGCCTCCGGGTCCCGCAGCATCAGTTGCAGGTGTTCGGGGGCGAGCCGGTTCACCAGCCCCGCGGCTTCCTCCCAATTGCGCACCAGGATGACGGCGCCGTGCGTCTCCCAACTCGCGCCGGCGATGGCAGCGCGAGGAAGGGTAGGCAGTTCGGCGGCGACCGCGGCGGCCACCGCATCCGCGAAGCCGGCGTCGTCGGTGATCAGGATCGACTGCGCCGCCTCGTCATGTTCGGCCTGGGCCAGCAGGTCGACGGCGATGCGGCGCGGGTCGTTGTCCCGGTCCGCGACAACGACGACCTCCGACGGACCGGCGACGCCATCGATGCCGACGCGGCCGAAGACTTGGCGCTTGGCCTCGGCGACATAGGCGTTGCCGGGACCGACGATACGGTCCACCGGCGCGATCGACGCCGTCCCATAGGCCAGGGCCGCCACCGCCTGCGCCCCGCCGACGCGATAGACCTCGGTCACGCCGGCCCGGCGCGCTGCCGCCAGCACCAGCGGGTTCAGCACGCCCCCCGGGCTCGGCACGCACATCGCGATCCGCTCGACGCCCGCCACTCGGGCTGGGATCGCGTTCATCAGCACCGAGGACGGATAGGCCGCCTTGCCGCCCGGCACATAAATGCCGACCGCGTCCAAGGCGGTCCAGCGCATGCCCATGGTGACGCCCACGGCATCGGTCGTCTTCAGGTCCTGCGGAAGCTGCGCGCGGTGGAACGCCTCGATGCGCGTCGCCGCCAGGTCCAGTGCTTCCGTCAGTTCGGCGGAAATGGAGGCAGTCGCGGCGTCGATCTCCGCCACGCCGATGCGCAGCCGGTCGGCGGTCAAGGTCAGCCGGTCGAAGCGCGCGGTGTAGTCGATCAGCGCCTCGTCGCCCCGCGCCCGGACGGCGGCGACGATCTCGGCGACGGCGTGATCGACGGTTTCCGTGGTCTCTCGCGCCTGCGCCAGCAGCGCGGCGAAGCGGGCGGGGAAGTCGGGGGCGGCGGTAGAGAGACGGATCATGGCGCAGGCTTAGCGGATGCCGGCCGTGGAGTCATGCCGGTTGGCCGCGTCGCCTCAAGGGGACTCGTCGGAGGGCTCTCCCTTGGGGGGGCGCTCACCCGCCCGTGGTCTCGCCCCCTTGGGCGGCCTGGGCCGGGGTCATCCGGCAATCGGCTGGGGGCACCCTGGGAAAGCGCTTCCAGTAATCGGTCCGTCCCAGCAGCGCCAAGCCCAGGAACCCCCGCACCGCCAGCAGGCCCTGGCTGTCGACATGCAGTTCCACGCCATAGACATGCCCGTTGCGCGGATCCGTGATCGTGCCGCGCCACAAATTGGCGTCCACCTGCCGGGCGTCGTTGATCAGCGCCAGGCCGCATTGGGACACGCCGCGCCAATCGGTGGGCATCTTGTCGTCCGGATGGTCCAGTACGATTCCGACCAGGTACGCGCACAATCCATCACCGCAGCTCGTGACCTCCACGACGCCGCCGTCATCCTTTGTCTGCCAATACCCGATCGGCGAGGATTGCGGCTTTGCCGAAGCGATCGGCGCCAGCAAAGGCCAGACCAGGAACGCCGCGGACAGCGGCAGGCCGATACGCATCACGAGCCAGCCGTCCCGCTCAGTCCAGCGAGTCCGAGGTGGTGAACCGCACGCCCAGCGCCGTCAACTGTCGCCGAGCCGCGTCGATCGTGGTGCCTCCTGCCGGGTCCGGCAGGCCGATGCCCCGGCAGGCGTCCTCGATGACGACGACCTCGAAGCCCAGGCGGCGGGCGTCCTCGGCCGACCAGGCGACGCAGAAATCGGTCGCCAGCCCGCACAGGAACAGCCGGGTGAAGCCGCGCTGCTTCAACCAGCCCTCCAGGCCCGTGGGCGTCACGCGGTCGTTCTCGAAAAACGCCGAGTAGCTGTCCAGTTCCGGGCGGAACCCCTTGCGGATGATCACCTCGATCCTGCTTTGGTCGATGCCGGCGTGGATCGCCGCGTTGGCCGAACCGGCGATGGCATGGTCGGGCCAAAGGATTTGCGGGCCATAGGGTCTGCCGACCGTTTCATAGGCCACGCGTCCCGGATGGGCGCTGGCGAAGGACGTATGGCCGGTCGGGTGCCAGTCCTGCGTCGCGAAGGCATGGGGAAAGCGGCCCAGCAGGTCGTTTACAAGGGGAACGATGAAATCGCCGCCGGGAACGGCTAGCTCGCCTCCCGGCATGAAGGTCGGTTGAATGTCGACGAGGCCAAGAATGTCCGCGGGCATATCTCAATCCCTGTTCAAATTGTAACGAACCGGATAGGGTCCGTTGCTTGGTTTTCGATCCACCGTAAGGCCAGAGGTCCTTTGCATGAAGCTGCTTCGATTCGCCCTACCAGCCCTGCTGCTCTGTTCAGCCATGGCGGCGACCCCCGGCAGGGCGGCGACGTTCAGATGGGCGAATGACGGCGATGTCAACGCCATGGACCCGGCAACGCGGCAGGAGACGGTGCAACTCTCTTTCCTTGCCAACATCTACGAACCCCTGGTGCGCCGCAACCGTACCCTGGGGCTGGAACCGGCCCTGGCGACGTCGTGGGAACATATCTCGCCCACCGTCTGGCGCTTCCACCTGCGTCCCGGCGTGAAGTGGCAGGACGGCTCGCCTTTCACCGCCGATGACGTGATATTCACCCTGAAGCGCATCCTGGCCAAGGACAGTTCCATGCGCGCGCCGATGTCGGTGGTGAAGGAAGCGCGCAAGATCGACGACCTGACGGTGGATTTCGAGACGTTCCTTCCCGACCCGATCTTCCTGCAGGAGCAGACCAACCTGCTGATCATGTCGAAGGCATGGTGCGAAGCGCATAATGCGACTGAGCCGGTTGTCATCGGCAAGGAAGACAATTACGCGCTGCATTACGCTATGGGTACCGGTCCGTATAAACTGGTTTCACGCGAGCCGGATCGCAAGACGGTGGTCGAGGCGAACCCGCTCTGGTGGGACAAGCGGCAGGGCAACGCCGACCGGGTGGAGTTCAACGTCATCTCCTCCGCACCGACCCGCGTGGCCGCGCTGCTGTCGGGCGAGATGGACATGATCTACTCGGTCCCGCCGCAGGACATGGCACGCATCAAGGCATCGCCTGACTTGAAGATCCTGGAGACGCCGGAGCTGCGGACGATCTATCTCGGCTTCAACTTTACGCGCGACGCACTGAAGACGTCCGACATCAAGGGCAAGAACCCTTGGCGAGACATCAGGGTACGGCAGGCGGTGGCGCTGGCGATCGACGAGCAGGCGATCACCAGCCGCGTGATGCTGGGCCTGGGGCACCCGACCTGGGAGATGTGGGGGCAGGGGGTCAACGGCTATAACGCGGCGCTGGACGTGCGGCCGAAGCCCGACCCGGCGAAGGCGAAGCAGTTGCTGGCGGAGGCGGGGTATCCGGACGGCTTCAAGGTCACGATGGACTGCCCGAACGACCGTTATGTGATGGATGAGCAGATCTGCACGGCGATCGTCTCCATGCTCGCGCGCATTGGCATCAAGGTCGACCTGCTGGCGCAGACCAAGACCAAGTTCTTCACCAAGATCAACGGGCCGAATTACGACACGGACTTCTTCCTGCTCGGCTGGACGCCGGCGACCTATGACGCGCATAACGTGCTTTACACGCTGCTGGGCACCCGCAACGGCAAGCGGGGGGAGGTCAACGACGGCGGGTATTCCAACCCCTCGCTGGATGATCTGATCGAGAAGATTGGTGTCGAAACGGACCAGTCCAAGCGGGATGGGCTGATCAACCAGTCGATCGAGATCCTGCAGAAGGACCTGCCGACGATCCCGCTGCACCAGCAGGTGATCGTCTGGGCGACGAAGAAGAACGTGTCGGTGGCGCAGCCGGCGGATGATTTCTTCCCGTTCCGATTTATCCAAGTGAAGTAGGGGCATCGTTTCGTGCCGTGGCCGGGCTTGGCCCGGCCGTCCACGACTTGCGGTGCCAGCGGTGATGAAGTCGTGGATGGCCGGCACAAGGCAGGCCATGGAGCGGGGACGGCGGCCATGACGCGGGGTCACACTCAATGCGCCCCGGCCCCCGACGCCGTCACCTTCCGGGCCACCAGCACCGTCGCCGACGCAGCGACCAGCAGCACCCCGATCACCGCGAACGCGTCGCTGAACGCCATGATCAGCGCCTGGCGCCGCACGATATTCCCGATCGCAACGATCGCCTCGTGTCGCGCGGTCGCGATGTCCGCCACGCCGCGTGACATGAAATACGACGTCAGGCCGTCGATCCGGGCGCGGACCTCGTCGCGGGAAAGGGTGACGGACTGGCCGATGATGTTGGAATGGAACTGCTCGCGTCGGGTCAGCACCGTCGACAGCGTCGCCGTGCCGACCGCGCCGCCGAGGTTGCGCAGCATGTTCGACAGGCCGGAGGCCGACCCGGCCTCGCTGGGGGCGATGCCGCCTGTCGTGATCGCGCTCACCGGCGTGATCACCAGCGCTTGCCCCACCGCCCGGACGATGTTCGGCAGCCAGAACTGATCGCCCGCCGAGTCCAGCGACAGGTTGACGTTCATGAAGCAGCTTGCGGCGAAGATGGCGATGCCCAGCGCGGCGATCACGCGCACGTCGTAGCGCCTGATCAGCATCGGCACCAGCGGGATCAGCAAAAGCTGCGGCAAGCCCGTCCAGGCCAGGACATTGCCGATCTGTTCGGCGTTGTACTTCTGCACCTGGCCCAGGTATTGCGGCAGCACATAGACCGACCCGAACAGCGCGAACCCCACCAGAACGTTGGCGGTCACGCCCACGCCGAAGTTGCGGCGCTTCAGCAGCCGCAGGTTGACCAGCGGCTTGGCCACGGCCAGCTCGATCGCGATGAAGGCGGACAGGAACACGAACGCGACGATCGCCAGGTCCAGGATGAACGGGGAGGAGAACCAGTCGTCCTTGTTGCCTTCCTCCAGCACGGTCTGCAGCGCGGCCAGGCCGATTGCCATCGTGACGATGCCGGCCCAGTCGCCTTCCCTCAGCAGGCGAAGCTGCATCGGCGTGCGTTCCAGCGTGAAGGCCAGGGCGACGACCATGACGATGCTGGGCGGCGTGTTGACGAAGAAGATCGTCTGCCAGCCGTAGTTTTCCGTCAGGTAGCCGCCGATGGTCGGGCCGATGGCGGGCGCGAACGTCACCGCCAGCGCGAACACGGCCAGCCCGATCGGCTGCTTCGCCTTGGGCAGCCTGGTCAGTACCATGGTGAAGGCCATCGGGATCAGGATGCCGCCGGCGAAGCCTTGCAGCCCGCGCATCACGATCATCTGCCCCAGGTCGTGGGTGAAAGAGCAGGCGATCGAGAACAGCGGAAACAGCACCGCGTTCACAAGCATATAGCGGCGAAACGAAAACACCCGGCTGAGATAGTCGGTCAGCGGGATGACGATGATCTCGCCGATCAGGTAGGACGTGGAGATCCAGGCGCCGTTGTCGACGCCGGTGCCGATGCCGCCCTCGATATCCAGCAGGGAGGCGTTGGTGATCTGGATGTTCAGGATCGCCATGAAGGCGCCGATCATGCTGGCATAGACGGCGATCCAGGACGACAGCGGCACCCGGTCAGGGGACGGTTCGGCCCGGATGGCGGTATCCGCTGTGGCGGCGAGCGATGACATGACACGCACTCCCGTGACGCGAAGGTTCAGTCGTTCCGGACCGGCTTGGTGTCGATCGACGGATAGACGGACATGCCGGGGCGCAGGACGACCCCAAGCGAATTGTCGTCGTCGAGCAGGATCTTCACGGGGATCCGCTGCACCACCTTGGTGAAGTTGCCGGTGGCGTTGTCCGGCGGCAGCAGCGCGAATTCCTGCCCGCTGGCCGGCGCAAGGCTGTCGACGTGCCCGTGGAACACCTCACCCGGGAACATGTCGACCGAGATGGAGACCGGCTGGCCCGTGCGCACGTCGGTGAGCTGCGTTTCCTTGTAGTTGGCAACGATATAGGCCGACGCCGCCGGCACGACCGACATCAGCTGCGTGCCGGCCTGGACATATTGGCCGACGCGCAAGGTGCGGTTGCCGACCACGCCGTCATCCGGCGCGACGATGGTGGTATACGACAGGCTCAGCTCCGCCTGGTCCTCGACGGCCCGGGCATGCGACAGAGCGGCCTCGGCCTGCGCGACCTCGGCCGTCAGCACATCGACCTGGCGCGTTGCGTTCGCCAGCGCCGCCGTGTCGCGATCCACGGCGGCCTGCGCGGCGGCGATGCGGGAGGCGGTTTCCTGCGCCTTCTGCACCGTGCCCCATCCGTCCGCCGCCAGCGTCGCATAGCGGCGACTGTCCTGCTTCGCAAAGGTCTCGTTGGCGGCATCTACCGCGATCGTCGCCTTGGCCCCCTCGATCACTGATTGCTGCGCCGCCAGCGCAGCCTGCTTGTTGGCCACGGTGGCGCGCGCCGCTGCGACGTCGGCCCTGGCTTGCTCCAGCGCGACGGCGAAGTCCCTCGGGTCGATCCGCGCGAGGACCTGCCCGGCCTTCACCGGCTGGTTGTCGCCGACCAGCACCGCCGACAGATAGCCCGAGACCTTCGGTGCGATCGTCGTGTTGTCTGCCTGGACATAGGCGTCGTCGGTGGAGACCTGGAAGCGCCCGACCGTCCAATACTCGGTGCCGAAATACGCGCCGGCCGCCAGCGCCAGGATGCCCGCCCCGGCCAGCAGGGCCTTTTTCGGGTTCAGCTTCGTGCGCCCTTGCGTCGCCGGCACCGCGATGTTCGGGGTCGAGACGGACGCCGGGGGAAGGGCGGCGGGACTGGCTTCGATGTGAGACATTGCGGGCTCCGAAGGCGCTTGCCTTGATTAAGGAAAATTCTTATTTTCTAAATTAACGCCACACTGGCTGGTGTCAAAGGCGAATTTGGAAAATGAGTCATTCCGGAAATGGTGAAATCCCCCGCCGAGGCCCCGGCCGCCCGCCGGTGCGCTCCGACGAAGACACGCTGCGCCTGATCCTCGACGCTGCGAGCCAGGTCTTCCGCGCCGACGGCTATGCCGGCGCGGGCATGAGCAGAGTCGCCCAGCAGGCCGGCGTGTCCACCAAGACGCTGTATCGGCTGGTGCCCACGAAAGCGGACCTGCTTCGTCGCGTCATCGCGGCGCGGACCCGCGACTTCGTGCTGGGGGCCGACCATGTCGACGACTGCGCGGACGGCGTGCAGGCGGGGCTCGAACGCCTGCTGACCCAGTTCGCGACCCTGACGCTTTCGGCCGACGTGCTGGACGTCTACCGCCTGGTGCTGAGCGAGAGCGGGCGGTTCCCCGAAATCGCCAGGACCTTCTATGAGGAGGCGATCATCCCCACGACGGACGCGATGGCGGCCTGGCTCGACCGTCAATGCCGGGCGGGGCTGATCCGGCTGGAGGACACACGGCTGGCGGCGGAGATGCTGCGCGGGATGATGATCCTGGAACCCCAGCGCGCCGCCATGCTCCGCCGGGCCCCTCCGCCGACTGCGGCGGAGATCGCCGCGCGGGCCAGGGCCTGCGCGGCGCGGTTCCTGGGCGGGTGCCTTGCGGCCGGTGCGGACAAGGGTTGAGCGCCACCGGGGGCGAGGCCTCGCCCGTCACCAGGAAGACGTTGCTATCCCAACGTCTCCAGAAGCCCGGCGATCAGCCCCGCCCGCTGCGCCAGATGCTGCCACAGGATGTGCTCGTGGCTCGCATGCGCGCCGGCGCCCGGGCAGCCGAGGCCGTCAAGCGTCGGCACGCCGAGCGCGGCGGAGAAATTGCCGTCTGATCCGCCGCCGCGCGACTGTTTCGGCAGCGCCAGCCCCACCTGCTGCGCCACCGCCTGCGCGCGGCCATACAGCGCCGCGATGCCCGCCGTCTCGGTATAGGGCGGGCGGTTCATCCCACCCTCCACGAACACCCGGCAGCCGGCTGTCTTCGGCATCAGACCGAGAATCCGCGCCTCCATGGCAGCGCCGTCCTCGGCGGTGGAGACGCGCAGGTCGATCTCGCAGCCCGCGTCGGGGGAGATCACGTTCGGCCGCGATCCCCCCCAGACCGGGGCGGCGTTGACGGTGATCCCGCGCTCGATATCCACCATCCGATGCAGCGCCAGGACCTGGTGGGACAATTCGACGATGGCCGAGGCACCGTCCTCGAACGCGCTGCCGGAATGGGCGCCGCGACCTTCCACGCGCAGGGTGAAGCGGCCGACGCCCTTGCGCGCGGTGACGCAGGCCCCGCCGGCGCCGGCCGGTTCGGGGATCAGGACATAGGCGGCTTGCGCGGCCTCCTGCTCGATCAGCCGGCGGCTCGTGGGGCTGCCGACTTCCTCGTCCGGGGTCAGCAGCAGGGTGATCGGCCGAGGCGTCGCGACACCCTGCGTCAGCAGGCAGCGCATGGCGTGGAAGGCCAGGAAGCTGCCGGCCTTCATGTCGTAGATGCCCGGGCCATGCGCCTTCGCCCCGTCGATGCGATAGGGCATCTGCGTCAGCGTGCCGTGCGACCAGACCGTGTCGAGATGACCGGCGATCAGGATCGGCTTCCGGTCCGACGCCTCCGGCGTGCGGGCGATCAGGTTATCGCCATAGCCGTCGCGGCCGGGGATCCGGGTGACATCGGCGCCGGCCCGGCGCAGCCCGGCTTCGGCGAGGTCGGCCAGGCGGTTCACCGCGGCGGGGTCGGTCGTCGGGGTCTCCAGCCTGACCCAGGTGGCCAACTCCGCGAGCAGGTCCTCCGATGTCCCAACCTCCACTGACGGCATGCGGTCAATCCTTTGTGCAAACGGTTCGAAGCTGCTACGGCCGACTTGATCGGCGGCCCTGACGTCGAGAATACCGAGCGTACATGAAATGGGCGCGGGGCCAACCCGGCTGGCACCCGAGCGGAGAGGACGCATGACGGCAGGGCTGTTCTTCGAGGACCTTCAAATTGGCCAGAGTGCCCGCATGGGCAAGACGATCACCGAGGCCGACATCCTGATGTTCTCGGCGGTCAGCATGGACACCAATCCGCTCCATATGAACCAGGAAGCCGCCGAACGATCGCGCTTCGGCGGGCGAATCGCGCATGGGATGCTGTCGGGCTCGCTGATCTCGGCTGTCCTGGGCACGCGGCTGCCTGGTCCCGGCTCGATTTATGTCAGCCAGAACCTGGTGTTCAAAGGGCCGGTCCGGCCCGGCGAGACGGTCACTGCCATCGTGGAGATCACGGGTTTGAATCCCGACAAGAAGCGCGCCACTCTGCGCACCCAATGCCTGGTGAAGGAGGTGGTCGTGATCGACGGTGAAGCCTGTGTCCTGGTGCCCTCGCGCGGCTGATGCGTATCTTCCGTGACTGGCGGGACATTCCCGCGGACGCGCGCGGCGCCACGGTCGCGCTGGGCAATTTCGACGGCGTGCACCGGGGCCATGCGGCGGTCATCCGCGGCGCCCACACGGCGCGTCCTGATGCACCGCTGGCGGTGCTGACCTTCGAGCCGCATCCGCGCGAGGTCTTCCGCCCCGACGACCCGCCATTCCGCCTGACGCTGGCAGCCGAACGCGCCGACGCCCTGGCCGCGTTGGGCGTCGACATCCTGTATGAGCTGCCGTTCAACCACGAATTCAGCCTGATGACCGCCGACTATTTCGTCGGCGGCGTCCTGCATCGCGGCATCGGCGCGCGGCACCTGGTCTCCGGCCAGGATTTCGCCTTTGGTCATCGGCGCGGCGGCAATACAGGCTTCCTTGCCGGGCGGGCAGAGACGCTGGGCATGGGACTGACTTTGGTTTCGCCGGTGACGGATGAGGGGGGCCCGCTGTCCTCCACCCGGATCCGGCGCGTGCTGCAGGACGGCTATCCCGAGCGGGCGACGGCGGACCTGGGTCGGCCTTGGGCGATCCGGGGGA
>NZ_DASZTJ010000297.1:0-2003 GCF_035548235.1 Rhodopila sp. | reverse complement strand
TGGTACGGGCACGCCTGAGGAAATCGAAAAGGCGAAAGTGGAAAGTCATGGACTTGGCCTGTTCGTGCGCAGCCTGGTCGGGCTGGATCAAGCGGCGGCGAAGCAGGCGTTGAGCGCCTTCCTGGATGGTGGGACTCACACGGCCAATCAGATTGCCTTCATCGAGACCGTCATCGAGAACCTGACACGGACGGGCGTTGTGGATCCGGCTCGTCTCTATGAGGCACCTTACACGCGATTCAGCGGCAAGGGCGTCGATGGCATGTTTCCCGACGCCCAGACTGATCGCTTGATCGCGCTTCTGGAGGATGTACGACAGCGTGCCGTCGCTTGACGTCTGGGGACAGGTCCACGCCACCTTGCCCACCCCCGCCCGATCCCGCCATCCTGTCCGGTAAACCACCCGAGAGGAGACCCCCATGGACCTGAGAGGCGCCGTCGCCCTGATCACCGGCGGGAACGGAGGGCTCGGGCAGCGCATCTGCCACGCCCTGGCGCGCGAAGGCGCCCATGTCGCCGTCATGTATGCCCAGTCGCGCGAGCAGGCCGAGGGCGTCGCGCGGGAGCTTTCCAGCCGCTACCAGGTCAACGCCGCGGCCTTCGCCTGCGACATCACCGACCCCGCCGCGGTGGCGAAACTGGTGGACGACGTCGTCGCGCGGTTCGGCCGGCTCGACATCATGGTCAACGACGCCGCCTTCAACAAAGCCATTCCGTTCCCCGACCTGGACAGCCTGACCGAGGACGTCTGGGACAAGATCATCGCCGTCAACCTGACCGGCCCGATGCGTCTGACCAAGGCCGTCGCGCCGGTGATGAAGGCGCAGGGCAGGGGGCGGATCGTCAACATCGCCTCGGTCGCCGGGCTGACGCCCACCGGGTCGTCGATCGCCTATGCCGTCTCCAAGGCCGGGCTGATCCACCTGACGCGCTGCATGGCCGTCGCCCTGGCGCCCGAGACGCTGGTGAACTGCGTCGCCCCCGGCCTGCTGGAGGGCACGCGCGCCACCGCCAACCTGCGCGCCGAACAGATCGAGCGGTCCGCCTCGGGCGCGCTGCTGAAGAAGGCCGCCGACAAGGACGACTGCGCGGAGATGGTGGTGACGATGTGCAAGACCGAAACGATGACCGGCCAGACGATCGTCATCGACGCGGGCCGGGTTTTCCACTGATGAAAGCCTTCTTCGACCCGGTCCAGCTTGGCCACGCCCCGCGCTTCTTCCTGATGCGCGGTGCCGTCCGTCCGCATTACGAGGTGCCGGCCCGAGCGGAGGCGCTGCTGGCGGCGTGCCGGCGCATGGGGCTGGCGATCGAGGCGCCGCCGCCGGTCTCGCGCGCCGACCTGCTGCGGGTGCATACCGGGCCGTATCTCGATTTCCTGCGCGACGCGCCGGCGGAGTGGGCGGTGCTGCCGGATGCCGGGGCGGAGATCGTGCCGAACATCCATCCCAGCCCGGAGATGTTCGCCGCCGGCGCGCGGCCGCCGCCGCATGTGCTGTCGCAGGCGGGATGGTTCACCGCCGACCTGGCCTGCCCGATCACCGCCGAGACCTGGCCGGCCGCCGAAGCTGCCGCCGCGTGCGCCCTGGCCGCCGCGGATGAGGCGGCTTCGGGGCGGTCGGCGTATGCGCTGTGTCGGCCTCCGGGCCACCATGCCTATCCCGCTCGGGCCGGCGGGCACTGCTATCTGAACAACGCGGCGCTGGCGGCGGAGCGGCTGCGGATGGCCGGCGCCGCTCGGGTGGCGGTGCTGGACATCGACAGCCACCACGGCAACGGCACGCAGGGGATCTTCTGGGAGCGGGACGACGTGCTGTTCGTGTCCGTCCACGGCGATCCGTCCGGGTATTACCCGTGGTTCGTGGGATACGCCGGGGAGCGTGGGGCGGGGGCGGGCGCGGGGTTCAACCTGAACCTGCCTCTGCCGCGGGGGACCGGGGACGCGGGCTGGCTGGCGGCGGTCGAGGCGGGCTGCCGGGCGGTGGCTGATTTCCGGGCAGATG
>NZ_DASZTJ010000296.1:0-20591 GCF_035548235.1 Rhodopila sp. | reverse complement strand
CATAGGCTTCCTTCACCTCGTTCAGGGCGGCGTCGATGCTGGCGTTGCGCAGGCTGGTTTCGCTCATGAAGTCCCCCGCGGGATAGGCCCGGTCAGGGCAAGTTTGCGCGGCCGCGCCCCATGGCGCAATGCATTAGGGTGTATCGGTAGCAGGCCAGTTTGCGTTTCGGCGTCCGATCCGACGCAGCGGCTCGCATGCCGATCCGGCAGCTCCGAAAGCGGACACTGCCCGAGGTACCGTCTCGACCGCCGGGCGCCCGGTTTTCGTCCGCCTGAAGCCCGGCGTACGCGGGCGGAAAGCCGACGATCATTCAACCCGATCGCCGGGAGGGAGGAAGGCAATCCTGTTCAGCCAACGGTCCCCCGGATGTCCTTGCAGGCTTCCCGCAAGTCGGTTTTGGAGACGGACGGAGGCGCTTGCCTGGCACTGCTTCCGCCTGTGCTGCCCTTGACAGATCCGCCGCCCTCCCGGATACTTCGCCATATGGTGAAGTCTCCAGGATCGCAGCTCGACCGGACATTCGCGGCCCTCGTTGACCCGACGCGGCGGGCGATCCTCATGCGTCTCGAGCAGGAGGGAAGCATCTCCGTTGGGGAACTCGCGCGTCCCTTCGCGATCAAGCTTCCCGCGGTGATGAAGCACCTCGACGTGCTGGGCGCGGCGGGGCTCGTCACGCGGTCCAAGCAAGGCCGTACCGTGGCGGTGCGCCTTGCACCCGATCCCATGAAAGAGGCGATGGATTGGCTGCGGCGCTACGAGCGGTTCTGGTCGGCACGCCTCGATCGGCTCGTCGCCTATGCGGAAGCACAGGAAGCGAAGGCCGGAACAATGAAGGCACAGGAGGACGCATAATGACGAGCCTGACCCTCGTGCGCCGTATCGCAGCCCGCCCCTCGATCGTCTTCGAGGCGTTGACGACGCCTGAGGGCATCGCCTGCTGGTGGGGGCCCGACGACGGACCGGTGCTGCTTGCGGAAACCGATGTCCGATTGGGCGGCCGCTTCCGGGTGCGGTTCCGGATGCTCGACGGCAGCGAACATGAAAGCACCGGCGAGTATATCGAAGTCGCCAAGCCCACCCGCCTGGTCATGAGCTGGCGTTGGACCCATGGCGGCGAACCGGCGGAAGCCGGCGAAGAGTCGCGCGTCGAAATCGATCTGCGGCCGATCGATACCGGGACCGAACTCACCTTCACGCATTCGCGTTTGCAGACCGATGCGTCTCGGGACAGTCACGAACAGGGCTGGACCGGCGCGTTCGACAAGCTGGAACGGCATTTCGCCAAATAATCGGCCCTGACATGCCGGGCCGTTCTTTGGTCGACATGACGGCGCGGTGCGCCGCGTTGAAACAGGAACCGGGGAAACAAAATCGGGGAGAGTAGCATGCTTCCAACGATCACCACCTTCGGCTGGGTGCCTGAATTCGCCCGCGGCTTCGTCCGTGACATGCGTCCGCGCTGGGCCTTCGAGGAAGTCGGCCAGCCTTATGCGGTCAACCTGATCGCCGATTCGAAGTGTCCCGAACATCGCCGCTGGCAGCCGTTCGGCCAGGTGCCCACTTACCGGGACGATGAGGTCGCCATCTTCGAATCAGGGGCCATCGTGCTGCGCATCGCCGAACGCGCGGGCAAGCTGGTGCCGGTGGATCCCGCCGCGCGCATGCGCGCGCTGCAGTGGCTGGCGGCGGCGCTCAATTCGGTCGAGCCCTTTGTCATGGCAGTCGCGGTCAACGACATCTTCGAAGCGGATCGCGAATGGTCCAAGGCGCGCCACGTCAAGGTGGTCGATGATCTGAAGACGCGGCTCGGCGATCTCGAGGCTGCGCTCGGCGACAAGGCCTGGCTGGATGGAGACGCGTTCACGGTTGGCGACCTGATGATGATCTCGGTGCTGGGCGGCCTGCGTCGCACCGGCTTGCTCCGCGACTTCCCGCGTCTTGCCTCGTATGTCGCGCGCGGGGAAAGCCGGCCGGCATATCGGAAGGCGATGGAGGATCACATGGCGACGTTCGACGCGCCGGCCTCCGCCTGATCCCGTTCACGCAGACGCCAAAAGGGAGAAACGATGATGTATTTCCAGGGCTTCGTGATTCCGGTGAAGACCGGGAACCGGTCGGCCTATCTCGACATGGCGAAGAGGGTGGCGCCGGTCTTCGCCGACAATGGCGCATTGCGCACCGTCGAGTGCTGGGGCGACGACGTGATGGTCGGCAAGGTCACCGACCTCAGGAAGGCCGTCCAGGCCGAGGACGATGAGACGGTGGTGTTGTCCTGGGTCTGGTGGCCCGACAAGGCGACATGCGACGCGGCGACCGCGAAGATCATGGTCGACGACCGCATGAAGCCCGGCGGCGCGCTGCCATTCGACGGCAAGCGGCTGATCTACGGCGGCTTCGATGTGAGTTTCGACACCGGTGGAGGCGGTCGGTTCGGCTATGTCGACGGCATGGTTGCAAGCGTCCCCGACGGCAAGCGCCAGGCCTTTGTCGATCACGCGGCCAAGACCGCCAGGCTGTTCCAGGAAAACGGCGCGCTGCGGGTGGTGAACGGGTGGGGCGCCGACGTGCCGGTCGGCAAGGTCACCGATTTCCCGCGCGCGGTGCAGGCGAAGGATGGCGAGACGGTCATCTTCGGCTGGATCGAATGGCCCGACAAGCCGACGCGCGACGCCGGCATGGGTGCGATGATGCAGGATCCGCGGATGCGCGAGGCGCCGCCGGCCTGGAACGGTCCGCTGGCGATCTTCGGCGGCTTCACCCCGATCCTCGACGCCGGCAACGTCGACGGAGGGCAGACATGACCCTGCAGCTCTTTGGCCATCCGTTTTCGTCCTACACCATGAAGGCGCTGATTGCGCTGTACGAGAACGAAACCCCGTTCGACTTCCGGGTACTGGGCCCGGATCAACCGGAGAACACCGCGGAGCTGGCGCGCCGGTGGCCGGTGGCCAGGTTCCCGTTGCTGGTCGACGGCGAAAGGACGGTGTTCGAAACCAGCGCGATCATCGAGTACCTGGCGGCGTTTCACCCCGGCCAGGTGCCGCTGATTCCTGCCGATGCCAAAGCAGCGGTGCCCGTTCGGATGCTCGATCGCGTGTTCGACAGCCATGTGATGAGCCCGGTGCAGACGATCGTCTTCGATGCGCGTCGTCCCGCCGACGTTCGCGACCCGTATGGCGTCTCGCAGGCCCACGCGGCGCTGGATACGGTCTATGGGTGGCTCGACCGGGCTCTGGCGGGGCGCTTATGGGCCGCCGGCGATGCGTTCACGCTGGCCGACGCGGCGGCTGCCCCGTCGCTGTTCTATGCCGACTGGGTGCATCCGATCGGCGACGATCGTGCCACGCTGAAGGCCTATCGAGCCCGCTTGCTTGCGCGTCCGTCATTTGCCCGCTGCGTCGACGACGCCCGTCCATATCGGCCCTTCTTTCCGCTCGGCGCCCCCGATCGGGACTGATACCAGGAGCACAACCATGACCGGCGAAAACCTCGAACTCTCGGTTACCCGCCTGATCGATGCCCCCGTCGATACCGTCTGGAAGATCGCCACCGAACGCCTGGCGGAATGGTGGTGCCCCAAGCCCTGGACGGTCGAGATCATCGAGCAGGACTGGCGCGCCGGCGGGCGTTCGGCCGTGGTCATGCGTGGACCGGACGGGGAGGAGATGCCGCATGAAGGCGTGTTCCTGGAGGTGTCGCCCGGCAAGCGCTTCGTCTTCACCGACGCGTTCGCCGCGGGCTGGCGTCCGCAAGCCCCATTCATGGTCGGCACGATGGCGTTCGCCGATGAGGGCGGGAAGACCCTCTACACCGGCAGCGCTCGGCACTGGACCAGGGAAGCCTATGACCAGCACAAGGCAATGGGCTTCGAACAGGGCTGGGCCGTGGTCGCGGAACAACTGGCTGCGTTGGCCGAGGCCGAGACTAAGGCCTCGGGACATTGAAGGTTCCAACCGCTTGGGACGATGTCCCAATCGTGGAAGGGGCATCGATCGCAGGCGGCGGCATGGAAAGCCTGACGACCTATCCGCTCTACGTCGGCTTCGGCGTCCTTCCGGCCTGAAGGCCGCTAGTCCGCTATCCAATGGGCCTGCCTGGAAGCGGGCTGACGGTTTCCCACCCAAAGCCGAAGTTCAAACTGACCCGCTACCGATGTATCCCACCCCTGGCGGACCGACCGGCGAGGCATTAGTTTCCACGTTTCGCATCACGGCGGTACCGCCAGGCTTCGCGGCGGGACATCGAGGGCTCATGGACCTGAAAGACCATATTCGCGGCATTCCGGATTTCCCCAAGCCGGGCGTGCTGTTCTACGACATCTCCACGCTGCTGCGGGACGCCGATGCGTGGCAGGTGGCGATGGGCCGGATGGCGCGGGCCGTCAGGACCTATATGCCCGACCTCGTGGCCGGCGTCGAAAGCCGCGGCTTCCTCATCGCCGCCCCCCTGGCCCTCAAGCTGGGTTGCGGCTTCATCATGATCCGCAAGCGCGGCAAGCTGCCCGGCGAGACGGTGGGGCTGAACTACGCCCTGGAATACGGCGAGGACCGGGTGGAGATCCAGGCCGACGCGGTCCATCCCGGCCAACGCGTCGTGGTGGTGGACGACCTGCTGGCCACCGGCGGCACGATGGCGGCCGGGATCGCGCTGCTGCGCCAGGTGGGCGCCGTGGTCCCGGCGGCGGCGGCGCTGATCGAACTCAGTTTCCTGAACGGCCGGTCCCGCCTGGACGTGCCGTGCGAGGCGCTGGTGTCCTACGACTCCTGACACAACCCGGCGGCATCACCCCCGCCGGCCCAGCACCCGCGACCAGAACCCCGTCGTCACCCGCTTGCCGTGGGACACGTGCGGCTTGTGCGCCGGCGGCGGCAGGACGCTGCTGATCAGGTGGCGTCCCACGTCCCGCGCGGCGATGCGCTGCGTCTGGAACGCCACGATCGACCGCCCAAGCTCCTCGGTCACGCGGGACGTGGTGGCCTCCGCCCAGGCAGCGGCCGCCTTGAACTGCCCCGACCGGCGCAGCGCGTCGAGCCGCCGCAACGCCAACTCGCCCGTCGCCTCGTCGCCCCACAGCGCCGCGACCTCCGTCCGCAATGCCGCCGCCTCGGCCATCGCCGCCGCGTCGTCCGCCGCCCACGCCGCCTGCAGCAGGGCCTCGGCCTGGCCCGCCACGTTGCCGGCCGCCGCCGCGATCATGGCGGCGCGGCGGAACGGCAGCGTTTCCTCGATCCCCTTCGTGCTCAGCAGCCGGTAAGCCTCCGACTCCACCACCGAACGGGCCGAGGCCGGCAGCGCCGCAAGGTCCTCGGCCACCGCTCCGCAGCCGGGGCAGGCCTGCACCCAGTCGCGCAGGGTCGAGCGCGTCGGCTCGCCCGGCCGCATGTCCAGGTCGGGCGCGATCTCGGGCTGCGGCGCGCGGAACGGGGGACGGGCCGCGTGCCCGCAGATGCCGCAAACCCTTTGGGCGGTCCCTTGGGCAATTCCTTGGGCCGCGCTCATGCGCCAAGCTCCGCGCGCAGCCCGTCGCGCAGGCGCTGCATGGCGTTCTGCATCAATTCGGGCGACTGGGCGAAGCAGACCCGCAGCGAGCCTTCCCCGGCGTCTCCGAACGCCACGCCCGGCGCCAGGGCGATCCCGTGCCGCGTGACCAGCCGTTTCGCGAAATCGAGACTATCGTGCATTCCATCCACTCCCAGGAACGCATAGAACGCGCCATCCGGCGTTCGGTAGCGCACGCCGTTCAGCCCGCCGAGCGCCTCGCCCACCAGCGCCCGCCCGGCCGCGCAATGGGCACGGAACTGTGACACGGCGTCGGTGTCCGCGACCGCGGCGATGCCGGCGCGCTGGACGAAGGGCGCGACGCCGGAATGCACCGCCTCGGTGATATCGGCGAAGGCCGCGCCGGTGCCGGCCGGCACGACCAGCCAGCCCAGGCGCCAGCCGGTCATCACCCAGGTCTTGGAGAAGCTGTTGCACACGATCACCCGGTCGTCCGGTTCCGCGACGTCCAGCATCGACGGCGCCGCAGGCCGGTCGTCATAGATCAGCCGCGCATAGACCTCGTCCGAGATGATCCAGGCGCCGTGGCGGGCGGCGATGTCGCGGATCGCGCGCAGTTCCGCCTCGGTCGCCGTCCAGCCGGTCGGGTTGTTCGGCGAGTTGACGACGAAGGCCCGCACCCCGGCCATCGCCCGGTCCAGCCGGTCAAGGTCCAGGCGGAAGCCGCCTTCGGGCAGGGGATCGAGGTCGATCGTCTCCACGCTCGCGCCGCGCAGCAGGGCGGCATTGCCGATGTTCGGCCAGATCGGCGAATGGATCAGCACGCGATGGCCGGCGCGGACCACGCCCGCCAGCGCGATCGAGATCGCCGCCATGCCGGAGGCGGTGACCTGGATGCGGTCCTCGGTCACCGGCTGGCGGTAAAGCCCGGTCAGGTATGCGGCCAGCGCGTCGCGCAGCGGCGGCTGGCCGCGCACGTCCGGATAGCGCGTGTCGCCGTCTTCGATCGCCGCGATCGCCGCCTGGCGCGCGGCGGCGGGACTCGGCTGGTCGGACTCGCCGAAGCACAGGAACAGGACGTCAGGCGTGGCGAAGGCCAGCCGCGCCACCTCGACGATGCGGGAACCGGGGATAGGCGTGAGGTCCATGGTGTTCATGATCGGCTGCCGCGTCGAAGAGGGAAGGCATCGCGCCGCGCGGACCTCATTGCAGATCGGCCGGCGGCGGGAGAGCGGAGGACGAAGGCGCGTGCGAAGAAGGCACGGACCTTCCCGGTCCAGAGGATGCAGGGCCAGAGGATGCAGGGCCAGAGGATGTAGGGCCAGAGGACACGGGCGCGGAAGATGGGCGGGATGGCCATGACGGCGGCTTGCCGGGTGTCGAGGCGGGTTCGATCGCGCCGGTGCCGCTGTTGCGGATGCAGTCGGCGACCATCCTGTCATGCGCGTACAGCCGCGACAGCCCGCGATCCTGCTGGTCGGGCAGGTAGTTCGCCGAGAACGGCGTATTCACCTGCGGCGGCGGCGAATAGATCTCCGCTCGGTTTTGCTGGGCGTCGAATTGGTCGGCACGGCGGCGGCATGCCTCCCGCGTCTGCTGGTCCGCCAGCGCCTGCCCGGTGGGCGGCGCCGAGGGAGCACAGGCGGACACGGCAAACAGGCCAAGCAGGATAAGCGGACGGACGGCGGTCATGAAGGGGCTCCCGAATGGGCGCCGCTGCCGTCGGGCGGCGCTTCCAACCGGAAGCCGGTGCCGAATCGGGCAAGGCGCAGGCGAAACTCGGCTTCGTCGAAACGGGCCTCGCTGGTCAAGGGCTGGCTGGCGGCGGCGCGCAGCAGGGCGGGGTGAAATTCCGTCCCGTCGCGGGCCAGGGTGAACAGCGGACGCACCCAAGCCGCACGGCCCAGCAGGTCCACCAGCGCCAGCAGGCGCAGGCACAGGGAGAGACCACGAGCGGAACGGAGTCCGACGGACCGGTCGACGGCGCCGGCCCAGCAGCGCGCGTCCCGGTCGGCGAGCGCAAGGTCGGTGTGCGAGCCGTCCGGCCGGGTGAAGCGGAACGCCCGCGCCGCCCCGCCGTCCTGCGCGATCGCCGCGTCGCGGGCGGCGTACCAGGCCAGTTCCAGGTCGCGCTTGCAGACCGAGGGCAAGGACTCCGGCGACAGGTCGACCAGGTACGTCACGGCCCCGCCGGGGCCGTCTCCGACCCGGATCGCCTCCGCCTGGGAACGGTCCTGCGTGTGGGTCCGCGCATTCATCGCGGGAAACATGGACCCGCGGGTCGTGCGGCGCCAGGGGTCAACGGGGTGGTCCGGGATGCAGTCTGCCGCGTGGTCTGTGGGGTGCCCCATCGGGCGTGTTCCATGGGGTGTTCCCATGGGGTGTTCCCATGGGGTGTTCCATGGGGTGTTCCATGGGGCGCGTTCCGTCGGGCGTGTTCCGCGGGGCGTGTTCCGCGGGGCGTGTTCCGTGGTAAGAACCGGGCAGCGCGGGACCCGACGCACGCCTCGCCGCCACCGCGTGTCCGAGCGTTCCGCATGGGGACCCGAATGCAGCATCCTGATGAACGCCATGATCACGGCCGTGATCATGGGCATGACCCCGGGCACGACCCCGGGCACGACCACGACCGTGACCGGGGACATGGCCCGGGGCACGACCACGACCATGGCCATGCGCATGCTCACGACCATGGGCACGGGGACCATCACCACCATCACGCGCCGCCGGCCGATGCCCATGGCGCCTTCGCCGTCGGCACGGTGCTCAACGCAGGATTCGTCGTCGCCGAGGTCGTTTTCGGCCTGACCGCCCATTCCGTCGCCCTGCTCGCCGACGCCGCGCACAATCTGGGCGATGTGCTCGGACTGCTGCTCGCCTGGGGCGCGGTGTGGTTCGGTCGGCGGCTGCCCACGCCCACGCGTACCTATGGCTTCGGACGCAGCACCATCCTGGCGTCCTTGACCAATGCCGTCGTGCTGCTGGTCGGCGTGGGCGGCATCGTCGTGGAGGCCATCCGCCGGATCGCCGAGGGCGGGGGTGCGGAACCCGTGGGCGGTGCCACGGTGATGTGGGTCGCCGCCGCGGGGATCCTGATCAACGGCGGCACGGCGCTGCTGTTCATGCGCGGGCGCAAGGACGACCTGAACGTGCGGGGCGCGTTCCTGCACATGGCGGCCGATGCGGCTGTGTCGGCCGGCGTCGTCGTCTCCGGCTTCATCATCATGCTGACCGGGTGGGCGTGGCTCGACCCGCTCGTCAGCCTGGGGATCGCGGCGCTGATCCTGGTTTCGAGCTGGGGGCTGCTGCGCGACAGCCTGGACCTGTCGCTCGACAAGGTGCCGGCGAACGTCGACATCGCCGCGGTGCAGGCCTTCCTGTCGGACCTTCCGGGCGTCAGCGAGGTGCACGACCTGCATGTCTGGCCGCTCAGCACCACCGAAACGGCGTTGACCGCGCATCTGGTGCGGCCGGAGGGAACGCTCGACGACGCCTTCACCCATGGCGTCTGCGAGGCGCTGCGGACCCGTTTCCGGATCGGCCACGCAACGCTGCAGATCGAGCAGGGCGACGCGGCGTATGCCTGCGTGCTCGCCCCGGCGCACGTCATCTAGGACGGATCACAACCGAAACGACATGGCTGTTGCAATTTTCCGCCGGTCCTCCCCGTTATCCACAGGGTAACATAACGCGACGCCGATGCGCCGACGCCGGGCCTGGGGTAGAGTGGCGCGGATGAACACGATCGAATCGCCCTTGTTCGGCCTGTCCCAGCGCCTGCCGCCGTCCAACGTCCAGGCGGAGCAGGCGCTGCTGGGCGCGCTGCTGGCGAACAACCGCGCCTATGAGCGGGTGTCGGAGTTCCTCGCGCCGGAACATTTCGCCGATCCGATCCACGGGCGCATCTTCCAGGCGATCGCCCGCCGCATCGAGGCGGGGCAACTGGCGGACGCGGTCACGCTGAAGGCCGAGTTCGAGCATGCCGGCATCCTCGACGAGGTCGGCGGCACCGCCTACCTGACCCAGTTGCTGACGGCGATGGTGGGGATCATCAACGCCGGCGATTACGGGCGGGCGGTGCACGACACCTGGATGCGCCGGCAGTTGATCGACATCGGCGAGACGGTGGTCAACAACGCCTTCGGCGCCGACCCCGAACTGGACGGCATCAAGCAGATCGAGTCGGCGGAGCAGTCGCTGTTCGACCTTGCCGCCGATGGCGGGGCCTCGGGCGGCTTCGTCGCGTTCGAGCGGGCGCTGACCGAGGCCATCCTGGGGGCCGAGAAGGCGTTCCGCCGGCCGGGCGGCGTGTCGGGCCTGACGACGGGGCTGCGCGACCTCGACAGCAAGATGGGCGGGCTGCACCCGTCGGACCTGCTGATCCTGGCCGGCCGCCCGGGCATGGGCAAGACGGCGCTGGCCACCAAGATCGCATTCGGCGCGGCGCAGGCGCTGATGAAAGAGGCGCGCGCCGGCGACGCCAATGCGCTGCCGAAACAGCAGGTGGCGATCTTTTCGTTGGAAATGAGCGCGGAGCAGCTCGCGACCCGCCTGCTGAGCGAGGAGTCGCGGATCTCGGGCGACCGCATCCGCCGCGGCGAGATCGGGCAGCGGGACTTCGATCGGTTCGTGCAGGTGTCGCGTGAGATCTCCGCGCTGCCGATCCAGATCGACGATACGCCGGCGATCACCATGTCGGCGCTGCGCACGCGGTGCCGGCGGCTGAAGCGGACGAAGGGCCTGGCGCTGGTGGTGGTGGACTATCTCCAACTGATGCGCCCCGCGGCCGGCACCCGGCCGGAAAGCCGCGTGCTGGAGATCAGCCAGATCACCCAGGGGCTGAAGGCGCTGGCGAAGGAACTGGCGATCCCGGTGCTGGCGCTGTCGCAGTTGTCCCGCCAGGTGGAAAGCCGCGACGACAAGCGTCCGCAATTGTCGGACCTGCGCGAGTCGGGCTCGATCGAGCAGGACGCGGACGCGGTGATGTTCGTCTACCGCGACGAATACTACCTCCAGCAGAAGGAGCCGAAGGAGGTCGCCTTCGACGGCAACAGCGACAAGTTCGCCTCGGCGATGGAAGACTGGAAGCACAAGATGGAGAAGGCGCATAACCGCGCCGACCTCATCATCGCCAAGCAGCGCCACGGCCCGACCGGGGCGATCCCGCTGCTGTTCGAGGCCGAGTTCACCCGGTTCGGGGACCTGGACCTGATCCACGGCGAGTATCAGGGATAATGGCTGGCGGCCCGGCCTGGCGGCATCGCGGGGCCGGCTTCCTTTCCGGGGATTCGTGCCGTATGCGCCGGAAGCCCATACCGGTGGTCCTGGCCTCCCGGTATGGGCTAGAAGCGGATTCGGATCGTGCCTCTCATCCGCTTCTTTCCCCACCGAAAGTCTCGTTCAATGCGGCTCTGTTTCGTGTCCTGGGCTGTGCCGATGGCACGTATCGACAGCGTGCGTTCCTCGCGGTCGACGGCTCCTCTCTACCCATTCGCGCATGCCCGACCATAACACCCTGACCTCCACCACCGCCCCCGCGGTCCTGTTCGTCGATCTCGGCGCGATCGTCGCCAACTGGCGGGCGCTGCACCGGCCGGGCGGACCGCCCGTTGCCGGCGTGATCAAGGCCGACGGCTACGGCGTCGGCGCGGGGCCGGTGGCCAAAGCGCTGTATGACGCAGGCTGCCGGCACTTCTTCGTGGCGTGGCTGCAGGAGGCGCTGGCGATCCGCGCGCAGCTTCCCGACGCGATGATCGCCGTTCTCGGCGGCCTGGTCCCCGGCTCCGAGGCGGAGTACGTCGCCCACGCCGTCACCCCCGTGCTGGGGACGCTCGATGAGGTCGATCGCTGGCGGCAGGCCGGCCAGGCCGGGCAGGGCAGGGCGATCCTGCACGTCGATACCGGCATGTCGCGGCTGGGCCTGACGGAGCAGGAGGTCGACGTCCTCGCCGCCGACCCGGAACGCCTCGGCAACGCACCGCTCTACGTCATGTCGCATCTGGTTTCGTCTGAAATAACCGACGATCCGCTGAACGCCGTCCAACTCGCCCGGTTCAAGGCGGTTCGGGCGAGGCTGCCGACGACGCTGGCCAGCCTGGCGAATTCCTCGGGGATCTTCCTCGGACCGGACTATGCGTTCAACCTCGTGCGGCCGGGCGCGGCGCTGTACGGCATCAACCCCACGCCGGACGCGCCGAACCCGATGCGCCCGGTCGTGCGGCTGGCCGTCCGCGTGCTGTCGGTGCGCGACATCGCCGCCGGCGACACCGTCGGCTACAACGCCACCTGGACCGCCCCTCGGCCCTCCCGCATCGCCACCGCGGCGCTGGGCTACGCGGACGGGTTCCTGCGCACCTTGTCCGGCCGCGCGGCGGCGTGCTTTGACGGGACCCCCGTCCCGCTGGTAGGGCGCGTGTCCATGGACCTGACCACCTTCGACGTGACCGACCATCCCGCGATCCGGCCCGGATGCTGGCTGGACGTGCTGGGCCCGCATGTGACCGCCGACGACGTCGCGCGCGCCGCGGGCACCAACGGGTATGAGATCCTGACCTCCCTCGGGCCGCGCTATCAGCGCGTCTACCTGCCGGCGTGAACACCGTGCTGGGTTTCCTCGCGGCGATCGGCCGCGCGGTGATCGCCACGTGCCGGGAGGCCGGCTCGCTGGCGCTGTTCGCGGTCGAGGGGCTGTCGCACATCGTCCGCCCGCCGTTCTATGGCCGGCTGTTCCTGCGCGCGCTGCTGGAGATCGGGTATTTCAGCCTGCCGGTGGTGGCGCTGACGGCGGTGTTCACCGGCATGGTGCTCGCCCTGCAGTCCTATACCGGGTTCGCCCGCTTCTCCGCCCAGGGCGCGGTCGCCAACCTGGTGGTGCTGTCGGTGACGCGCGAATTGGGGCCGGTTCTGGCGGGGCTGATGGTGGCCGGGCGCGTCGGCGCCGCGATGGCGGCCGAGATCGGCACGATGCGGGTGACCGACCAGATCGACGCGCTGACCACGCTGTCCACCAATCCGATGAAATACCTGGTCGCGCCGCGGCTGCTGGCCGGCGTCATCGCGCTGCCGCTGCTGGTGATCATCGCCGACGTCCTGGGCGTCATGGGCGGCTTCATCGTCTCGACGCTGAAGCTGGGGTTCAACGTCGGCACCTACCTGCAGAACACGATCAACTTCGTGCAGACCGGCGACGTCGTCTCGGGCCTGGTGAAGGCGGCGGTGTTCGGGTTCCTGATCGCCCTGATGGGCTGCTACCAGGGTTATCGCAGCAAGGGCGGCGCGCAGGGCGTCGGCGCGGCGACCACGGCCGCCGTGGTGGCGGCCTCGATCCTGATCCTGGCGTTCGACTACGCGCTGACGGAGATGTTCTTCTCGCGATGATCCGCGGCGAGGCGAAGCCGCGCCCCTCCCTTCCTTGACAGCCCTGTGACCCGCGGCTACGCCCCCGCGCCAATCCTACGATCCCGTAACCCGACCCTTTGGAATCCGCGTCATGCCGGTCCACGCGTTCGTCTTTCCCGGTCAAGGCAGCCAGGCCGTCGGCATGGGCCGCGACCTCGCCGCGGCCTTCCCGGCCGCGCGGGAACTGTTTCAGGAGGTCGACGACACCCTGCGCCAGCGCCTCTCGCGCCTGATGTTCGAAGGGCCGGGCGAAGAACTGACGCTGACCGAGAACACCCAGCCCGCGCTGATGGCGCACTCGCTGGCGGTGCTGCGGGTGCTGGAGAAGGAAGGCGGGATCACCATCGCCAACAAGGCCTTCGTCGTCGCCGGGCACTCGCTGGGCGAATACACCGCGCTGGCCGCCGCCGGCGCGTTCTCGGTCGCCGACGCGGCCCGCCTGCTGAAGCTGCGCGGCCAGGCGATGCAGAAGGCAACACCGCCGGGCGTCGGCGCCATGGCCGCCCTGCTGGGCGCTGACATGGAGCAGGCACGCGCGATCTGCGAGGAGGCCGCCCTGGTCCCGGAGACCGAGGACAGGGAAGTCATCCAGCCGGCCAACGACAACGGCGCCGGCCAGGTGGTCATCTCCGGCCACCGCGGCGCGGTCGAGCGTGCGATCGAGATCGCCAAGGCCAAGGGCATCAAGCGGGCGATGATGCTGCCGGTTTCGGCCCCGTTCCACTGCGCGCTGATGGCCCCCGCGGCGGACGCGATGGCCGAGGCGCTGGACAAGACCCCGCCCGGCGAACCGATCGTGCCGCTGATCGCCAACGTCTCCGCCGGGCGGGAGCAGGACCCGCAGCGCATCCGCGACCTGCTGGTGCAGCAGGTGACGGCCACGGTGCGCTGGCGGGAGAGCGTGATGGCGATGACCGAGATGGGCGTCGACAGTTTCATCGAGCTTGGCGCGGGCAAGGTGCTGACCGGCCTGGCCAAGCGGATCGTGCCGGATGCGATGGGGATCGCGGCCGGCACGCCGGCGGAGATCGAGGCGGTCCTGAAGACCCTTTAGGGTCCGGCGCGGGATCGTCATGGCAAGCGACCTGCCCCACGCCTCGACCGGCGGCGGGCAGGAGACGGGGAGGGTGGACCATGTTCCGACTGGACGGTAAGGCGGCCCTGGTGACAGGTGCTTCAGGCGGCATCGGCGCGGCGATCGCCCGAGCGATGCATGCCCAGGGGGCCGTGGTGGCGCTGTCGGGGACGCGGCGCGACGCGCTGGAAGCGCTGGCCGCGGAACTGGGGGAACGGGCGCATGTCTGCCCCGCCGACCTGCGCGACGCCTCGGAGCCCGATTCGCTGATCGAGAAGGCCGAGGAAGTCGCCGGCCCGCTGCATGCCCTGGTGAACAATGCCGGCATGACCCGCGACATGCTGGCGCTGCGCATGTCCGACCAGGACTGGCAGGCGGTGATCGATGTCGACCTGTCCGCACCGTTCCGCCTGACGCGCGCCGCCCTGCGCGGCATGCTGCGCCGGCGCGCGGGGCGGGTGATCAATATCGGCTCCATCGTCGGCACGACGGGCAATGCCGGCCAGGCCAACTATGCCGCCGCCAAGGCCGGGCTGATCGGCATGACCAAGGCACTGGCGCAGGAAGTCGCCTCACGCGGGGTCACGGTCAACGCCGTGGCGCCCGGCTTCGTGGTGACCGCCATGACCAACGTGCTGGCCGAGGCACAGAAGACCAAGCTGTCCGAGTCGATCCCGCTGAAGCGGCTGGGCCAGCCCGAGGACATCGCCGGCGCGGTCGTCTACCTGGCGTCGGACGAGGCCGCCTGGGTCACCGGCGCGACCTTGCATGTCAACGGTGGGATGGCGATGTTTTGACGGAGGCTGGCGGAGAAGCCCGGAGTGGAGAAGCCCGGAGTGGAGAAGCCCGGAGTGGAGAAGCCCGGACTGGAGAAGCCCGGAGTAGAGAAGCCCGGAGTCAGGCCGGTTGCAGCATGCCGTGTGGCGGCGGTTCCGCGACCTGGTACAAATTCGCAACAGGCGTTTGGGCGACGGGCCGGCTATCGTTTGCCTCCGGGGGAAACCATGCTAATCGGCCCAGGTTACGTCTGGCGCGGACTCGCTTCGTGAACCGGGACACAGTGCCGGCGAGGAGAGCGTCCGTCATGTGGGCCCCCGCCACAGGATCGTCCCGACGGATCGTCATGCCGGACAAAGACGTTATCGAGATATCAGTTCAGGAGTTGCGGAGCCCATGAGCGAGGTTGCAGAAAAGATCACCCAGATCGTCGTCGAGCATCTGGGCGTGGACGTGTCCAAGGTGACCCCGGAAGCGTCGTTCATTGACGACCTGGGCGCGGACAGCCTCGACACGGTGGAACTGGTCATGGCCTTCGAGGAAGCCTTCAACGTCGAAATCCCCGAAGATGCGGCGGAGAAGATCGCGACGGTCAAGGACGCGATCACCTATATCGAGAACCACAGCAAGTAGGCGCGGGACTCGACTGACGGGAAGGGACGCCAATATGCGGCGAGTCGTGGTGACGGGCATGGGGATCGCCTGTCCCCTGGGGTTGGGCGTCGAATACGTCTGGCGCCGGCTGATCAACGGGGAATCAGGGATCGGGGCCATCCAGGCATTCGACACCAAGGACCTTCCATGCAAGGTCGCCGGCGAAGTGCCGGCCGGCAGCAGGGAGACCGGGGGCCTGGACGTCAACGAATGGATCCCGGTCAAGGACCAGAAGAAGATGGATCGTTTCATCCATCTCGCGATGGTGGCCGGCACGCAAGCGGTCGAGGATTCGGGCTGGGTGCCGGAAACCGAGGAAGACCGTTGCGCCACCGGCGTGATGATCGGATCGGGCATCGGTGGACTGGAGACGATCTACGAAGCCTCCATCCAGGTGCATGAAGGCCGGGCACGGCGCCTCTCCCCCTTCTTCATCCCCTCGGCGCTCGGCAACCTCGCGTCGGGGAACCTGTCGATCAAGTTCGGCTTCAAGGGCCCGAACCACTCGGTCGTCACCGCCTGCGCCACCGGCGTGCACGCGATCGGCGACGCCTCCCGCCTGATCGCGCTGGGCGATGCCGACGTCATGCTGGCCGGCGGGTCCGAAGCGACGGTGTGCGAGATCGGCATCGCCGGCTTCTGCGCCTCCCGCGCGCTGTCGACCGGGTTCAACGACCGCCCGACCGCGGCGTCCCGGCCATGGGACAGGGACCGCGACGGTTTCGTCATGGGCGAAGGGTCCGGCTGCGTGGTGCTGGAGGATTACGAGCACGCGCGCAGGCGCGGCGCGAAGATCTATGCCGAGATCGGCGGCTACGGCATGTCCGGCGACGCCTATCACATCACCGCCCCGGCCGAGGGCCATGACGGCGCCTTCCGGTCGATGAAGGCGGCGATGCGCAACGGCGGCATCTCCCCGGCCGATATCCAGTATGTCAACGCGCACGGCACCTCCACGCCGCTGGGCGACGACCTGGAGTTGGAGGCGGTCGAACGCATGTTCGGCGAGTCCGCCCGCGGGCTGGCGATGTCGTCGACCAAGTCGGCGACCGGCCACCTGCTGGGCGCGGCCGGGGCGATCGAGGCGATCTTCTCGATCCTGGCGATCCGCGACGGGGTCGCGCCGCCCACGCTCAACCTCGATCATCCAAGCCGCGAGAGTGTGATCGACCGCGTGGCGAACTCTGCGCAGGAGCGGCGTATCAAGGTCGCTCTGTCGAACAGCTTCGGATTCGGTGGGACCAACGCCTCCATCATCTTCCGCGCCGCCGCCTGATCCCAGGGACCATCCGGGGGACCATCCGGGGGACCATCCCAGGGCCTCTGCCGCCGAACCGCGCCGCCGCGTCTGGCGCGTGCTGGCCGGCTTCGCGCTGGCGGGCGTCCTGCTCGCCGGCGCCGTCGTCGGCGGGGATCGGGCCTGGATCTGGTGGCTGACCCGGCCCGGCCCGTTGCCGGCCGCGACCGCGGTCGTCGTGCCGCGCGGGACGGCGGCCAATGTCGCGCGCGCGCTCCAGGACGCCGGGGTCATCGCCGATTCGCGGGTGTTCCGCGTGGCGGCGGAACTCAGCCGTGGGGATGGCGCGCTGCACGCGGCGGAGTTCGCGTTCCCGGCACATGCGTCCCTGGCGCAGGTGCTGGACGTCCTGCGCACCGCGCATCCGGTCCAGCACCAGTTGACGATCCCCGAGGGCCTGACGGCGCACCAGATCGCGGCCCTGTTGACGCAAGCCGGCGCCGCGTCCGGTCCGACGGGCAAGATCGCCGAGGGCAGCATGCTGCCGCAGACCTATGATTACGAACTCGGCACGAAGCGATCGGTCCTGGTCGAACGCGCCCAGGCGGCGATGAAGCGGGTGGTCGAGGCGGCATGGGCAGGCCGAGCACCGGGGCTGCCGCTGGAATCGGCGCGCCAGGCGGTGATCCTGGCGAGCATCGTGGAGCGGGAGACGGCGAAGCCCGAGGAACGTCCGCACATCGCCGCGGTGTACCTGAACCGGTTGCGCCGGGGGATGCGGCTCGATGCCGACCCGACGGTGGCCTATGCGGTCAGCGACGGCACGGGCGTGCTGGACCGGCCGCTGTCGAAGGCCGACCTGCGGCTGGACGATCCCTACAACACGTACCGCGTGGCCGGCTTGCCGCCCGGTCCGATCTGCGCGCCGGGCCAGGACTCGATCGAAGCCGTGCTGCACCCGGCGGCCAGCGACGACCTGTATTTCGTGGCCGACGGGACGGGCGGGCACGTGTTCTCACGCGACTACGCCGAACACGACGCGGCGGTGGCGCGGTGGCGGGCGCTGAACGGCGGGGCGGCAGGGAAGACGAACTGACGGGCGAGGCCCAGGTCCCTTTCCCGTCTCCTCGCCCCATGCTTCGATGCACCCGACAGCGAAAGGACCCATGATGAGCGGATCGACACAGCGTATCGGGGCCGATCCGATCGCCGGGGCGCGCAGCCGGAAGGCGATCTATGCCGCGACCATCGGCAACGTCATGGAGTGGTACGATTTCGGCGTCTTCGCCTACCTCGCCGGCGCGCTGGCGCTGAACTTCTTTCCCAAGGAGAACCCGTCCTCCGCGCTGCTCAGCACGTTCCTGGTGTTCGGCGTGGGCCTTGTGTTCCGTCCCCTCGGCGGCATCGTCATCGGCCGCATGGGCGATCTGCGCGGGCGCAAGCCGGCGCTGATCCTGACCATCCTGATGATGGCCGCCGGCACCGTCATCATCGGTGTCCTGCCCACCTATGCCAGCATCGGCGTCGGCGCACCGGTCCTGCTGCTGGCCGCGCGCCTGCTGCAGGGCTTCTCCACCGGCGGCGAGTGGGGCGGCTCCACCGCCTTCATGGCGGAGTGGTCGGACCCGCGCCGGCGCGGCTTCTACACCAGCTTCCAGCAAATGTCGGTGGCCGGCGGCAGCCTGCTGGGGGTCGGCTTCTCCGCCCTGCTGACCTCCTCCCTCGGTGTCGAGGCGATCAACGACTGGGCGTGGCGCATCCCGTTCCTGGTCGGCGGCCTGTTCGGCCCGATCGGCCTGTGGCTGCGGCGGGAGGTCGACGAAACCCCGCCCTTCCAGGCCGTCGTGGCCGAGGGCGATGCCGGGGAGTCGTCGACCTTCACGCATGCGCTGCAGGCGTTCGGGTTCACCATCCTCTGGACCGTCGCGTTCTATGTCTTCCTGACCTACATGCCGACCTATACGCGCACCCAACTGAACCTGACGGCGGCGCAGGCCTTGTGGGCCTCGACGGCGAGCCTGCTGGCGCTGGTCGTGCTGATCCCGATCATGGGAGCCTTGTCGGACCGGCTTGGGCGCAAGCCGCTGCTGCTGACCTCCTGCGCGCTCTGCTTCATCCTGCCGATCCCGGCCTTCTACGTCCTGACCCAGGGGGCGAGCTTCCCGGTCGTGGTGCTGATCCAGATCGTGTTCTCGCTGGCGATCTCGCTGTTCTCGGGCGCCGGGCCGGCGGCGATCGCCGAGATCTTCCCGACGCGCGGGCGGTCGACCTGGATGTCGTCGTCCTATGCGCTGGCGGTGGCGATCTTCGGCGGCTTCGCTCCCTATATCGCGCAGAGGCTGATCGACCTGACGGGATCGAAGATGGCGCCGACAGGCTTCGTCATGGCCGCCGCGGTGATCAGCTTCCTGACGATCGCAGGCCTGCGGGAAACCGCGCACGCGCCGTTGCGTTAGCCGATCCCGCCGCGATTTCGCGCATTTCGTTCCGCACGCCGCGATTCCGCGCGCCGTCATTCCACATGGGGCTACTGCCCGGAATCGCGATTGACCGCGTAGTACGATCTGTCTATCCGACAGTCTCTACAGAATGGGCGCGGCTGCGCCTGCGGAGGACTCGTCGTATGGATCCGGTGGAAAAGCGCGCGATCGCCAAGGTTTCGCTCAGGCTCGTGCCCTTCCTGATGCTTTGCTATTTCGTTGCCTATCTCGATCGGGTCAATGTCGGCTTCGCCGCGCTGACGATGAACCAGGACATCGGGATCTCGGCCACCGTGTTCGGCACCGGCGCGGGCATCTTCTTCTTCAGCTATTTCGTCTTCGAGGTGCCGTCGAACCTGGCGCTGGAGCGGTTCGGCGCGCGCAAATGGATCGCCCGGATCATGCTGTCCTGGGGCATCCTGTCGGGCGCGATGGCGCTGGTGCAGGGCGAATACAGCTTCTACGCCGTGCGCGTGCTGCTGGGCATCGCCGAGGCCGGCTTCTTCCCCGGCATCATCTTCTACCTGACGCTCTGGTTCCCCGCCGTCTACCGCGGCCGGATCATCGGCTGGTTCATGGCCGCGATCCCGCTGTCGTCGGTGATCGGCGCGCCGGTGTCGGGGATGCTGCTGGGAATCCACGGGCTTGGCGGCCTCGCCGGCTGGCAGTGGCTGTTCATCCTGGAGGCCGCCCCGGCCATCGTGCTGGCCTTCGTGGTCTGGTTCTACCTGACCGACCGTCCCGCCGACGCGCATTGGCTGTCGCCGGAGGAGCGCGCCTGGCTGCAAGCCCGGCTGGACGCCGAGGTCCGCCAGAAGGAAAGCGTGCATGGCCTGAGCGTGTGGCAGGCGCTGTTCAATCCCAAGGTCCTGGCCCTGTCCCTGGTTTATTTCGGTGCCGTCGCGACGAATTACGGCACGGCGTTCTGGCTGCCGCAGATCGTCAAGGGCTTCGGCCTGTCCAATGCCGGGGTCGGCTTCGTCACCGCGATCCCGTACCTGGTCGGCACCATCGGCATGGTCCTCTGGAGTCGCCACTCCGATGCTCGGCTGGAGCGAAAGGGCCATACGGTGGTCGCCTTCCTGCTCGCCGCGGCCGGTATCGCCGGATCGACCGTCTTCGACGATCCGACGCTGAAGATGGTCGCGCTGTCGATCGGCGCGCTGGGCGTCTTCGCGGTCCTGCCGGTGTTCTGGACGCTGCCGACCGCGTTCCTGTCCGGCGCCTCGGCGGCGGCGGGGATCGCGGTGATCAACTCGATCGGCAACCTGGCCGGGTTCTTCGGCCCGTTTGCCATGGGCTGGCTGAAGGACCTGACCGGCAGCTTCTCCGCCGGGCTGCTGGCGATCGCGGGCTGCGCGGTGATGGGGCTGCTGATCGTGCTGGCGCTGGGCCACGACCCGTCGCTGGAAAAGGCCCCCGCGGTGCATCCGGCAGAGTAGCGGGATCGCCCCCGTCGTGGCCCGGCTT
>NZ_DASZTJ010000295.1:0-24185 GCF_035548235.1 Rhodopila sp. | reverse complement strand
ATCCACGCCTGGCGGCGTGGGAACAGGGAAAGGCGTGGATGGCGGGCCTGCGCCCGCCACGACGGTGGGTCCGCGGTCGCGATCCACCATGACCAAGGGCACGCAGCATGAGCGGAACCAACAAAGACAACGCCCGCGCCGAGGAATTCAAGCGCGCCACGGCCGGCGTGCTGCGCGCGATCGCCGAGAACCCCGACGTCCAGGTCGCCTTCCAGCCCGGCCCCTCGGGCCTGACCGGCAAGCGCGCCCGCCTGCCGCTGCCTACCCGCGCCCTGCCCCCGGCCGAGATGGCCAAGCTGCGCGGCCAGTCCGACGCCATCGCGCTGCGCCTGCGCTACCACGACGACGCCGTCCACGCCGCCCGCATGCCCACCCGCCGGGAAGCCAAGGACGCCTATGACGCGCTGGAACAGGTCCGCGTCGAGGTCGTCGGCGCACGCCACATGCACGGCGTCAACGCCAACCTCCGCGCCAAGCTGACCGAGGAGTGCGAGGCCGAAGGCTACGACCGCATGACCCGCAAGGACCAGTTGCCGATCGACAAGGCACTGGCCCTGCTGACCCGCGAACGCATCTCCGGCGAGCAGGCGCCCGAACCGGCGCAGCGCATCCTGAACCTGTGGCGCGACTCGCTGGGGGAAAACGCCGACCAGGCCTTGACCGAGATGCTGGAGGCGCAGGACGACCAGAGCGCCTTCGCGCGCGCGTCGCGCAAGCTGCTGGCGGCGCTGGACCTGGCGGAAGCCGAGGTCGATGCCGAACCGGAAGACAACTCCGAAGACGGCGAGGACGGCGGCGAGCAGTCGGGATCGCAGGACAACTCCCAGGACGGCGAAGGTCAATCCGACTCCGAACAGGACTCCATGCTCGGCGCCCAGCCCGAAGAAATGGAGGGCGAAGCCGCCGACGACGACGGTTCGGAATCCGAGGAGGAAGCCGCCGTCGCCGAAGGCGACGACCGTCCCGGCGGCCCGCAGCCGCGGCGGGACCGGCCCAATCCGGACAACGACGCCGTCTATCGCGCCTATACCCGCCAGTTCGACGAGGAAGTCGACGCCGAGGAACTGTGCGACGCCGACGAGCTGACCCGGCTGCGCCAGCAGCTCGATCAGCAGTTGCAGCACCTGCAGGGCGTCATCTCGAAGCTCGCCAACCGGCTGCAGCGCCGCCTGCTGGCGCAGCAGACCCGGTCCTGGGAGTTCGACCTGGACGAAGGCCTGCTCGACGCCGGACGGCTGTCGCGCGTCGTCGTCAACCCGATGCAGGCGCTGTCCTACAAGCGCGAACTGGATATGGAATTCCGCGACACGGTGGTGACGCTGTTGATCGACAACTCGGGCTCGATGCGCGGGCGGCCGATCACGGTGGCGGCGATGTGCGGCGACATCCTGGCCCGCACGCTGGAACGCTGCGCGGTGAAGGTGGAGGTGCTGGGCTTCACCACCCGCGCCTGGAAGGGCGGCCAGTCCCGCGAGAAATGGGTGCAGGACGGCAAGCCGCGCAATCCGGGGCGGCTCAACGACCTGCGCCACATCGTCTACAAGGCCGCCGACGCGCCGTGGCGCCGCGCGCGCAAGAACCTGGGCCTGATGCTGCGCGAGGGCCTGCTGAAGGAAAACATCGACGGCGAGGCGCTGCTGTGGGCCTATCGCCGCCTGCTGGTGCGCCCCGAACACCGCCGCATCCTGATGGTGATCAGCGACGGCGCCCCGGTCGATGATTCCACGCTGTCGGTGAACCCGGGCAATTACCTGGAGAAACACCTGCGCGAGGTGATCCGCGACATCGAGAACCGCGAGCAGGTCGAGCTGATCGCCATCGGCATCGGCCACGACGTCACCCGCTATTACCGGCGTGCCGTCACCATCGTCGACGCCGAGGAATTGGGCGGCACGATGATGAAGAAGCTGACCGAGCTGTTCGATGAGGACATGGACGCCGCCTGGGTGCGCGCGGCCGGAGAGCGGGCGCCCGCCATCATCTGACGCTTGACGCTGGCGCGGTTCGGGGCCATATGCACGCTTATGACAAGCATATGGCCCTTCGACGAGGACGACCGCCCCCGCCACACGGAAATGCGGGAAGCGTCGGTCGGCCTTCTGGAGCCGGTCCGGCACGGGCTGCCGCTGCGGGTCGTCGACGACACGCTGTCCTCGGGCCGGCTTTCGGCCGTTGAACTCGATCGGCTCGTGCTTCCCCGCAAGACGCTGGCGCATCGGCGGACCCTGGGCAACCTGACGCCGGAACAGTCGGACCGGCTGATGCGCGTCATCCGCATCATCGACGAAGCCGAGGCCACGTTCGGCGACAAGGCCAAGGCCCATGCCTGGATCCGGCTGCCGTCCAAGCTGCTGGACGGCGAAGCGCCGCTGGATCGCCTCGACACCGATATCGGCACCCGCCAGGTCGAGGCCATCCTGGGCCGCATCGCGCACGGCATCGCCGCCTGATGCTGGCTTGGCGGCTATGCCGCCGGCCGCACGCGGACCTGTCCGGAGAGGGCGCCCGAACCTATGGCGGCCGCTGGAACAGCCCGGGCCGGCCGGTGGTTTACCTGGCGGAACATCCGGCCCTGGCGGCGTTGGAGGTGCGGGTTCACCTCGACCTGCCGTTCGAACTTCTGCCCGCGGACTACGTCTTGATGGGCGTTTCGGTGCCGGACGCCTTGATCGGCACGGTCCGGCCGGCCGGCAATACCGTCAGGACCGGCGATGCCTGGCTGGCCAAAAGGGAGGAAGCCGCGCTGCGCGTGCCCTCCATCCTGATGCCGCATGCGTTCAACATCCTGCTCAACCCGCGCCACCGGACGGCGGAACGCGTGCGGATCGCGTCGGTCGAAGCGTTCCACTTCGACCCGCGGCTCTGGCAGCCGCGCGGGCACGAGTGATGCCGGCGGCGCTGCCTCATTCGCGCCGTCCGCCTCAGGCGGCGTGCCGGCGCAGGAAGTCCACCACCCGGTCCCGCTGCTGGTCCAGGTAGTCGGGGCCGCGCCAGTTCGTCAGCACCTCGACCCCCGGCAGCAGTTCCGCCAGTTCCTTGCTCGTCGCCGCCGGATGCGGGACGTCCGTGCCGGGCAGCAGCATGGTCGGTACCGGACAGTTGCGAACGAAATCACGTTCGACGCTGAACACGAAATCCCCTCGCCACATGTTACGACCGAAACCACTCAGCGCCGCTCGGTCCCGTTCAGGCCGAGCGGCGCATTGTTCTTCGGTCCATTCGGCGTGGGCGTGGGGGAAGTAATGGGGATGTTCCGGATGGCGACCGATCGGGTTCTGTAACACGGCGGCGACGACCCGCCGCGGCGCCATCTCGATCGCCTTGAGGCAGAAGCTGCCGCCGATGCAGCCGCCCAGCGTGGCGAAGCGGTCGAAGCCCAGATGGTCCATCAGCGCCAGGTGATCGGCGCCGTAGGTGTGCCAGCCATGGTCCGCCCTGATGTCCGCGACCGATTGCCCGGCGTTGCGCTGGTCCATCGCGATGGCGGCGAACCCGGCCTCGGGCAGCGCGCGCGTCCAGTCGACCCATGGACGAGCGGGACCGTCCGGCGGCGATGGCCACATGGCCATGCGGGACCGCAGGCCGCCTGGCGCGAAGAGCAGGACGGGAAAACCCTGCCCGTGGACCTCGTACTGAATTGTCCCGTCAGGACGCTGCAACGTTGGCATGACGCGTTCCTCCCCCAGTTGGTTTTATCGGAAACGGGATTCGTTCAGAACCCCGCCTCCGCTTCCATCGCAAGGTGTCCCGACGGATTGCGCGCCCACAACGCCGCCTTGTCCCCCTCCTGCACGCCATGCACCGAGAACGGTGCGATATCGAACAGCGGGCCGACTGCCTTGAACCGGAACGTTTTGACCGGCCGGTCGGTGTTCCGGCGCAGCAGGTCCATCAAAAGCGTGGCGATCAGCGGGCCATGCACGATCAGGCCCGGATAGCCTTCGACCTCGGTCACGTAGCGACGGTCGTAGTGGATGCGATGGCTGTTGAACGTCAGCGCGGAGTAGCGGAACAGCATCGGATCGGACGGCACGATCTCACGCGTCCACACACCGTCCGTCCGCACCGGCTTGCCGGCAGCGGGCGCCTCGCCCGGCTGCGGGTTGTCGCGGTAGACGATGTCGTGCTCCTCCTCCAGCGCCAGTCCGTCGGGGCCGGAGACGGCGTGCTTCACCAGCACGAAGCACAGCGCGCCGTTGCGGCCCTGCTTGATCGTCACATCCGAAACGACCGAGATGCGGCTGATCGGCTGGTCCACGCGCAGCGGCTGGTGGAACTTGAAGCGGCCGCCGGCCCACATGCGCCGCGGCAGCGGCACGGGCGGCAGGAACCCGCCGCGCGCCGGATGCCCGTCCGGCCCCAGCAGCGACTGCCGCGCGGTCGGCAGGAAATAGAGCCAGTGCCAGAGCGGCGGCAGGGCATCCCCCGCCTGGGGCGGCGGATCGTCGCGGTCCAGCGTCGCCGACAGCGCCGCGACCGGGAACCGCGTCACCTGGTCTTCCAGCACCTCCTGCTTGCCGATCCAGCTTCGCAGATGGTCGACATCCAGTTCCGTCATCCTCGCAACTCCTTCGCCTTGTGCCGAGCGCGCGCGGCGCCGTCGCGCGCCATGTCGGCACAGAGGCCGGTATAGGCCGTCGGGTCAAGCAGGCTTTGGATCTGCGCCGGCGTCATATGCGCGGTCACCCGCGGATCGGCCGCCAACAGGTCGCCGAAGGAACGGTTCTGCACGAACGCCTCCTGCGCCGCGTCATACACCGCGTCATGCGCATGCTGCCGCCCGATCGCGGCGCCGAGGTCCAGCATCACCGCCTCCGCCATGATCAGCCCGCCGCCAAGGTCGAGGTTCGCCCGCATCCGCGCGGGATCGAGGCGCAGGCCGCGGATCACCTCCAGCAGCCGCGCCAGCATGTCGCCGGTGGCGATGCAGGCGCGGGACTCGGCGGTGTCCATCATCAGGCTGGTGGTGCGGTCGGCCTCGTGCTCCGTCATCATCGCCTCCAGCGCCAGCGGGACCTGCGACCGGACCTCGGCGGCGGCGGCGATGATGTCCTGGCACAGCTTGGGATTGCGCTTCTGCGGCATGGTGGAGCTGCCGACGGTGCCAGGCGGGACGGGTTCCTCGACCTCCCCGAACTCGGTCTTCATCAGCGTGTAGATCTCCCGGCCGATCTTGCCGCCGGTGGCGGCGAGCAGGCCCAGCAGAGTGACGTTCTCTCCAAGGTGATCGCCGATCGCGCGGGACGGCACGGTCATCGACCCGAAGCCAAGCCGGCGTCCGATCCCCTGCTGCACCAGCGGACCGTTCCTGCCCAGCGAGGCATAGGTGCCGGCGCCGCCCCCCAGCATGGCGACGAACAACCGGGGCGCGGCGGCCTGGAAGCGGTCGGCATGGCGGATCAGCTCATCGATCCAGACCGCGACCTTGTAGCCGAAGGTCGCCGGCACGGCATGCTGGCCGTGGGTCCGGCCGGGGATCGGCATGTCCGCCGACCGCTCCGCCAGGTCGGCCATCGCCGCCAGGATGTCCGCGACCAGCCCGAGGAACGCGCGATGGGCCTGCCGCAGCACCAGCAGGTCGCCGGTCTGGGTGATGTTCTGCGTCGTGGCGCCCCAATGCACCCAGCCGCCATGCGGGTCGCCCACGACGCGGGAGAGTTCCCAGACCAGCGGCACGATCGTATGGCCGGTGCGGGCGAAGCCTTCGTCGATGCGCGCCCTGTCCAGCTTCGGCAACTGCGCCGCCGCGGCGATCGCCTCGGCCGCCGCCGCCGGGACGATCCCCAGCTCGGCCTGCGCCTGGGCCAGCGCGACCTCGACGTCGAGCCAGGCCTGCCAGCGGTTTTCCAGGCGGTACAGCGCGCGGATGCCAGGGTCCTGGACGCGCGTGGCGGTTGGCAGGGTGTCGCTCATATTGTGGCCTCGACGGTTTCCTCGGTGCGGAGGATCGCAGGGGCGCGGGTTCGGAGCAACCTGGGGGGACGGCCTGCCCCGCGCCATGACCAGGCTCCCTGACCGGGCTGGCCCGGGCAGGGAGCCCGGTCATGGCGGGACGGGGAAAGGCTTTCCTAATCCGCCCGGATCAGGCCCCGGTGGCTGGGCGCGTCGATGAACGCCAGCACTTCCGCCACCAGCGGATCGTTCCCGAAGCGGGCCCGCGTCGCCTCCAGCCGCTGCGCGAACACACCTTCCTTCCCGAACAGCGAGCGGAAGGCGATGTGCAGCCTTTGGATCTGCGACTTGGTGAAGCCGCGCCGTTTCAGGCCGATCACGTTCAGGGCCGCCAGGCGGGCGCGGTTGCCGATGACGCTGCCGAAGGGGATGACATCCGCCTCGACGCCCGAGACGCCGCCGATCATCGCTGCGCGGCCGATCCGGACGAACTGGTGGATCGCCGCCGCACCGCCGATGACGGCGTAGTCGTCGATGGTGACATGGCCGCCCATCACCGCGTTGTTGGCGACGATGACGTTGCTGCCGAGTTGGCAGTCATGCGCGACGTGGACGACGGCCATCAGCATGCAGTCGTTGCCGACGCGGGTGACGCCCAGGCCCGTCGCGGTGCCGCGATGGATGGTGCAGTGCTCCCGCACCAGGGTGCGGGCGCCGATCTCACACCGTGTCGGCTCGCCTTTGTATTTCAGGTCCTGCGGCGCCATCCCCACGGTGCAGAAGGGGAACAACTGGGCATTTTCGCCGATCCGCGTATGGCCTTCGACCACCACGTGCGAAATCAGCTTCGCACCGGCTTCGATGACGACGTTGGGACCGACCGTGCAGAACGGGCCTACCTCGACACCGGGGCCGAGTTCCGCGCCGTGGGCGACGATCGCAGTCGGGTGGATGCTCGTGCGATCAAGCAAATCAAGGCCGCGCTCCGTCATCAGGTCCATTCAGTGCAGGTTCCGATTCATGGATTGTCTACAGCCCGATCAGGGCCAAACTATGGACATGCGGTAACACGACCAATTCAATCATTGTTGCCCGATGTGTCGGGGCCTTGACCGTCCCGACGGGCATGCGGTTCGTCAAAGCGGCTCCGCCCGGTCCATGATCATCGCGGCATAGGTCGCTTCCGCGACGGAAACATCGTTCACCTTGGCGATCGCATGGAATTTCCAGACGTTCCCGCGGTTCCGCTCCTTCACGCAATGGATGCGCAACTGATCGCCCGGAACCACGGGACGGCGGAATTTCGCGTTCTCGATCGACATGAAATAGACCACCTTGCCCGCGGCGTCGGGTCCCAGCGTCTCTACCACCAGCACCGCCGCCGTCTGCGCCATGCTTTCGATGATCAGCACGCCCGGCATCACCGGATGGTTGGGGAAATGGCCGGCGAAGAACGACTCATTGACCGAAACGTTCTTCACCCCGATCGCCGAGGTGTTCAACCGCAGGTCCACGACCCGGTCGAGCAGCAGGAACGGATATCGATGCGGGATGTCGTGCATGATCCGCTGGATGTCGACCAGTTCGACGACTTGCGTCGAACCTTCACTGCCCTGTTTTACCGCCTGGTCCATCGCTTCAATCCGTATCGCCGCTGTTCCTGGAGCGTTTCCCCTCGGCCCGGGCGAGACGCCGCAGGGTGGCGAGTTCCTTGAAGAACGCCTTTGCCGGTTGTGCCGGCGCCCCCACGACCTCGGTCCGCGGGGGGACGTCGCCCATGACCCCTGCCTTCGCCCCGACCCGGCTTCCCGTGCCGATCCGCAAATGGCCCACCAATCCCGCCTGCCCCGCGATGATCACGTGATCCTCCAGCACCGTGGACCCGGACACGCCGCATTGCGCGACCAGGACACAGGCTTTGCCGATGCGCACGTTGTGGCCGATCATCACAAGATTGTCGATCCGGGTCCCCGCGCCGATCCGCGTGTCGTCCAGCGCGCCCCGGTCGACCGTGGAGTTGGCGCCGATCTCGACATCGTTCTCGATGACCACGCGGCCAAGCTGCGGGACGGTGTGGAACCCGTCCGGCGTCATCGCGAAACCGAACCCGTCCTGGCCCACCCGCGCGCCGGGATAGAGGTAGACGCGATCCCCGACCAGCGCGTGCGATATCGAGGCGTGCGACCCGATGCGGACGTCCCGCCCCAGCACGACGCCCGCGCCGACCGAGGCCAGGGCCCCGATCCGCGTGCGCGCGCCGACCACCGCCTTTGCCCCGATCACGCAGAGCGGACCGATCTCGGCGGACGGATCGACCTCGGCCGTCGGATCGACCACCGCCGAGGGATGGATTCCCGCGACAGCCGGCGGCAACGGGTGGAACAACGCGGCCACGTGCGCCCAGGCCACGAGCGGGTCGCCCGCCACGATCGCGACGGTTTCAGCGGGGACCTTGTCCGCCATGTCCGGATGCACGATGACCGCGCCGGCGGTGGTCTCGGCCAGGGCCGGCAGGTTCTTCCGGTTGTTCAGGCAGAACGAGACCTCGGACGCCGCCGCCGTGGCCAGGGGCGCCACGCCGTGCAGCATGAGGCGGCGCGACGGCGCCTCTCCGCCCGCGGCGTCGACCACGGCCGCCAGGGTGAACGGCCCGGCGCGGCGGAAGAAGCGCGGATCGCCGGGCTGCGGTGCGATGTCGTTCTCCGGCCCCATCGAGCATCTCCCGTCACGGACAGATGATCGGCGGGCCCCAGGCCCGCGTCACGGTCAGTGTTTCTGCGGCGTCTTCGCCGCCGGTTTCGCCGCCGGCGCTTCCTTGGCCGCCGTCTTGTTGGCGGTCTCGGGCTTCGCCATCGTCAGCGGCGACACGCCATCCGGCGGCACGACGACGGACGGCAGCACTTTGTTCAGCACCTCGGCCACCGCCGGCGTCAGGTCGAAATCCGCCGTCGTGCCCAAGATCTGCGCCCGGTTCAGCACCAGGTTGATGCCGCGGGACAACGCCACCTGCTGCGCCACCTGTTCCATCGTGCGGTTGAGCTGCGCCATCACGTATTGGCCAGCCTCCTGGATGATCCGGTTCCGCTCGCCGAAGCGGCGCTGCGCCTCGGTCGCGCGGTCGGTGATCTCCCGCTCTTTCGCGCGGATCTGTTCCGGGCTGAGCTTCGAGCGCTCTGCGGCGAAGTTCTGGCCAAGCTCGCGCAGGGCGTTCTGCTCTTTCTGCGCATCCTCGTTCAGCTTCTGCGCCCGGGCGTTCAATTCCTTGTAAGCGGCCTGATAGGCAGTGGAGACACGCAGGACATCGGGCACGGACAGGATGCCGATGATCGCGGCGGGGGTGGCCGAACCCTTGGGAATCGGCGGGATCTCGGGCGCGGGCGGCAGTTGCATCTGCACTTGCGGGGCCGTGCCGCCGGCTTCGGGGTTGACGCCCGGCAGGTCCACCGGCCCGCCCAGCCCGGCCGGCGGTTCGGGCACGGCCGCGGGCGAAGGCACGGAGCGTGTCGACGGACGGGGGGCGGTCTGCGGCTTCGCTTGGCCGGGCACGAACCACTGGCTGGTCTGGTTCTGCGCGTGCGCCGGTCCGGCCAGCAGCGGCCCCAGCGCCAGGGCCGCCCCCAGGAAGCCGCTCAAAGCCCGCTTCGGCAGGCCTCCCTTGGGCGCCCCATGGGGCAAAAGCCCGCGTCCGGTGCGGGATGGGGCGACCGCGGAGGCGGTCGCGGATCGGGACAGATCGTTGCGCGCGTGTGCGAAGGGAAGAACCACTAGAACCTCGTTCCAAATCCAAATCGGAATATCTGCGTCTGGTCATGGCTCTGTTTGATCACAAACGGAGTCAGGTCGACGTTTATCAGCCCGAAGGCGGTGCGCCACGAAATACCCACGCCGGCGCCGACGCGCGGCGCGGACGACGCGGCGATCTCGCATTTGACGCCGTTTGCGGAGCATTCCGACGTGTTGCGGAAATTCGCCTCCGTCAGCGCGCCCACGTCGACGAAGGCGCGTCCGGTCAGCCCCAGGTCGGGCGAGACCGGCAGCGGGTAGCGCAGTTCCGTGCTCTGCGTCCACAGGAACCGGCCGCCGAGGGGGTCGCCGGTGATGGCGTCGTGCGGGCCGGCGCCGCCGGTTTCGAAGCCGCGCAGGTTGTCGCCGCCCAGGAAGAAGCGGTCGATGATCTCCTCGCGCCCGCCCGACAGCAGGTTCATGTAGCCGACGCTGCCGCTGAGCTTGATGCCCCAGGCGTCATTGTTGAAGAGCCTGTCGAGCGGAATGTAATAGGCGCCGGTCAGGTTGTTGCGCACGAAGCGGGCGTCGCCGCCCAGGCCCGCGAAATCCGTGCCCCACTCGACGACGTAGCCTTTGTGCGGGAACAGCCGGCTGTCGCGGTAATCCAGCGTCAGCACCTGGCTGATCTGCGACAGCACCGTGGTGCCGGCCTCATTGATGATGAACGGGCTGGCGTCGCTCTCGATGTCGTAAACATCGCGATTGACCAGCGAGTAGCTCCAGACCTGGCGCAGGTGCTCGTTGAAGTCGTACCCCATGCGCAAGGCAAAGCCGGCGCGCCGCTCGTCATACGGTTCGGTGCCGAGGAAGTTCGTCTGGATCAGGAAGGCGTCGACGCCGGCGACCAGGTTGCGGTCCAGGAAGTAGGGATCGGTGATCGATGCGTTGACCGAGCTGCGCTTCTGCGCCAGCACGCCGTTGATGCTGGCGGCGATGCCGGTGCCGACCAGGTTGCGTTCGGACAGGCCGATATCCAGCAGCGCGCCGGCGTCGGTGGAGTAGCCGCCGCCGAACGAGAGCTCGCCGGTCGCCTTCTCGGTGATGTTGGTGGTCAGGATCGCCTTGTCGGGCGCCGACCCCGGCGTGGTGTTGATGTCGACGGTCTGGAAGTAGCCGAGGTCGGTCAGCCGCGACTTGGTGCGGCGGACCGCTTCGGCGCTGTACGGGTCGCCTTCGGCCAGGCGGAACTCGCGCCGGATGACCTTGTCCTCGGTGCGCTGGTTGCCAACGATATTGATCCGCTCAACATAGACGCGCGGCCCCTCGCCGATGTCGAAGGTGAGGTTGATGATGTGCTTGACCGGATCGCGATCGACCCGCGGCTTCACCTCGACGAAGGCATAGCCCTTGTTGTGGACGGCTTCTTCCAGCGCATCGGCGGTGCGGCCGACCGCGTCGCCGTCATACCAGTCGCCGGCCGACAGTTGCAGCAGGTCCTGCAGCGAGTTCGGATCGAGGTTCCGAAGCTGCGAGCTGATCGACACCTTGCCGACGCGGTAGCGCTCGCCTTCCGACACGGTGAACGACAGGAAGAACCCTTTCCGGTCCGGCGACAGTTCGGCGCTGGCGTCGGTGACCTCGATGTCGGCGTAGCCGTTCTTCAGGTAGAAGCGGCGCAGCAGCTCCTTGTCGTAGGCCAGGCGCTCCGGCTCGAACTCGTCGCTGCTGGACAGGAAGCGCCACCAGCGGGATTCGCGGCTGCTGATGACTTCCGTCAGCCGGTCCTCGCTGAACGCCTTGTTGCCGTTGATGACGATCTTGCTGATCAGCGTCTCCGACCCGTCGGAGATCTGGAACACGACGTCGACGCGGTTTTCCGGCAGGCGGATGATCTTGGGATCGACCGAGGCGTCGTAATAGCCGTGATGGGCGTAGAGGGTAAGGATGTGCTGGCGGTCGGCCTCGGCCAGCGCGGAGGTGAACACGGCGCGCGGGCGAAGCTGCAGGTCGGTGCGCAACTGGGCGTCCGTCAGCTTGTGGTTCCCTTCGAAGGCCACCCGGTTGACGATGGGGTTCTCGACCACGCGCACCACCAGCGTGTCGCCCTGCCGGCCAAGGCGGACGTCCTGGAACAGGCCGGTGGCGTAGAGGGTCTTCAGGCTGCGGTCGATCCGGTCGGGATCAAACGCGTCGCCCGGCCGCACCAGCAGGTAGGACCGGATCGTGCCGGCCTCGATGCGCTGGTTTCCCTCCACCTGGATGTCGGCGATGGTCCCGCCGGACGGGGCCTGGGTCCGGACCGGCGCGGCACGGGGGGCGGCAACCGGGTGCGACCCGCCCGGCGGGGCCGTGGGCTGCGCCACGACCGGACCGGCGGCGAACAGGAGGAGCACGGGGAGCAGACACGCGGCAAGCCGCCGCGTGGCACGGTACGTCGACAACAGGCTGGTCCCCCCATGACGCGAACGTGTCGAAAAAGCAGGCTTCGACAGAGAGTGCAGAAAAACAGACGCCGCACCATAGCGATGCGGGCCGGTCGATGCTAGAGGCGGAAATGGCCTCGGCGCGCTTCAGGCGGCAGCCTGTAGCATACTGATTCAAAAAGATATATAGCAGGTGGTGCGACGTCGCGCCAACGCGGTGGCCGCGACTCGGGAACACGATCGGCGTCATGGGGCAGGACAACCCCCATGGCCATCGCGACAGGCCCTGGAGAGGGTTCGGCCGGCGCTATCCGATCAGCCCGAAGACCCAGCGGAACAGGCCCAGATGGCTCAGGTCGTTCCAGGTCGAGAACACGAACAGCCCCGCCAGCAGCGCCATTCCGGCCCGGAACCCGTATTCCAGCGCGCGCTGCGGCAGCGGGCGGCCGCGGATCGCCTCGGCCAGGTAGAACAGCAGGTGGCCGCCATCCAGCACCGGGATCGGGAACAGGTTGATCAGCCCGAGATTGACCGACAGCACGGCGATGAAGGTGATCAGGCTGGCGACGCCCAGCTCCGCCACCTGGCCCGACAACTGGGCGATGCGCAGCGGGCCGCCCAGTTCGTCGGTGCCGCGCGTGCCGGTGACGATCTGCTTCAGTCCGACCAGCGTGTCGCTGGTGACGGTCCAGGTCTGGGTCACGCCGCCCCACAGCGCCTGGACCGGGTTGATGCGGGCATATTCGACCACGCCGCCGCGGACGCCGATGACGCCGATCGTACGGCCGCCCGCCTGGTGGGCCTGCGGCGTGATCTTCAGCGACAGGTCGGCGCCGTCGCGCTGGACGGTGATCGGCAGCATGTGGTCGGGGTTCGCCATCACCACGCGCTGCAGCGCCTCGAACGTGGTGATCGGCTTGCCGTCGATCGACACGATGCGGTCATGCGCCTTCAGCCCCGCCTGCTCCGCCGCGCTGGCGGGCAGCACGTCGCCCACGACCGGCCGCATGATGGGCTTGCCGAACGCCAGGAACAGGCCGGCGAACACCACCATCGCCAACAGGAAATTGGCGGCCGGGCCGGCCGCGACGATGATCGCCCGCGACAGCACCGATTTCTCCTGGAACGTCTCGCCGGGGATCCAGGACCGGCGGACGGCGTCCGGCACATCCTCGGGCCGCTCCTGGCCGTGCATCTTCACGTAGCCGCCCAGCGGCAGCCAGGCCAGCTTCCACACCGTGCCGTGCTTGTCCGTCCAGGACGTCAGCGCCCGGCCGAATCCGATCGAGAACGTCTCGACCCGCACGCCCCGCCAGCGCGCGGCGAGGTAGTGGCCAAGCTCGTGGACGAATACCAGGACCCCCAGCACCACGGCGAAGGCGATGAGGGTTCGGAACAGATCCGGAATAGCGGTGAGCACGAACAGGACCTTCAGAGCATGGGGAGGTTGGGTGGCGGGACGTTCACGCGACTCGTGCCGGCATCAGGGCATGGGCGGAGCGGCGGGCCGCGCTGTCGAGGGCAAGCACATCATCCAGGTTAGCGACCGTCGGGTTACCAATGTCTTTCAGAACGCGTTCAACCAGGTCAGCAATGTCCAGGAAGCCGATCCGCTTCGCCAGGAACGCTTCGACGGCGACCTCGTTGGCGGCGTTGAGGATAGTGGGAGCGCCGCCACCCGCTTGCAAGGCTTCCCGCGCCAGCCGCAGGGCCGGGAACCGCTGCGTGTCCGGGGCGCCGAACTCCAGCCGCGCGACCTGCGCCAGGTCCAGCCGGGGCGAGGCGGTGGCGATCCGCTCCGGCCAGGCGAGCGTATGCGCGATCGGGATGCGCATGTCGGGCGAACCGAGCTGGGAGAGCACCGAACCGTCCTGGTAGCAGACCATGCCGTGGATGACGGATTGCGGGTGGACCAGGACCTCGATCTGGTCTTCCCGCAGGTCGAACAGGCGGGCGGCCTCGATCACCTCCAGGCCCTTGTTCATCAGGGTCGCCGAGTCGATGCTGATCTTGGCGCCCATCGACCAGACCGGGTGGCGCAGCGCGGCTTCCGGCGTGGCGGCACGCATCTGCTCGATGCTGGCGGTGCGGAACGGGCCGCCGGAGGCGGTCAGGATGATCTTCTCGATGGCGCCGCGATTGCCGTCGGCCATCGACTGGAAGATCGCGTTGTGCTCCGAATCGACCGGCAGCAGCGTGGCGCCCGCATCGCGCACCGCGCGCAGCATGACGTCGCCGGCGCAGACCAGGGCTTCCTTGTTCGCCAGCGCCACGCTCTTGCCGCGGCGCACGGCGGCGAGCGTCGCGGCCAAGCCGGCGGCGCCGGTGATCGCCGCCATGGTCCAGTCCGCCGGACGGGCGGCGGCTTCCACCACCGCGGCGGGGCCGGCGGCGGCCTCGATCCCCGTGCCGGCCAGGGCGTCGCGCAGCGCGTCGTAGTGCTGGGGATCGGAGACGACGGCGCATTTCGCCGACAGCATGATCGCCTGCTGCGCCAGCAGCGCGACGTTCCGGCCCGCCACCAGCGCCTCCACCCGGAACCGCTCGGGATCGGCGGCCAGCAGCTCGATGGTCTGGGTCCCGACGCTGCCGGTGGAGCCGAGAACGGTGACCGATCGCAGGGAACCGGACGAAGCCGCGACCGATGCCGCGGCGTAAGGGTGCGGGACATTCATCGCCAGATGACTACACCACGACCCAGGATTAGCGCCAGTAGCGCCGCGAAGGGGGCGGCGGCGACCAGCGCGTCCAGCCGATCCAGCACGCCGCCATGGCCGGGGATCAGCCGCCCCGAGTCCTTGACGCCGAAATGCCGCTTCAGCCCGCTCTCGAACAGATCGCCCGCCTGCGCGACGCAGCCGGTCAGCCCGGCGAGCAGCACCGCGCGCAGCGGCGCCTGCGGCCCCAAGGCCAGGCAGGCGGCCAGGCCCACCGCCATTGCCGCGACGAGTCCGCCGACCGCGCCCGACACCGTCTTCCCCGGCGAGATCGCCGGCGCCAGCTTCCGGCCCCCCACCGCGCGGCCGACCATATAGGCGCCGATATCGCTGGCCCAGACGATCAGCAGCAGCACGACCACGTTGGCCTCGCCCGGATCGGCAAGCCGGAGCCAGACCAGGCCGACGCAGCCCAGCCCGAGATAGGGGACGCCGAACGGCGCCAGCGGGTCGGCGCCGGCCGCGCGGGCGAAAGGCAAGGCGGCAGCGAAACCCAGCAGCAGGACCACCAATGCCAGGAGCGCCGCGTTGGCCTCCATGGCGACGACCGCGAGGGGGAGCGCGGTGAACACCGCGAGCGACAGGGCCGACAGGCGCCAGCGGCAGAGCGTCAGCCACTCATAGGCCAGCGCGATGGAAACCAGGGCCACGAGTTCGGCGAACCAGACCCCACCCGCCCAGATGCAGCCGAGGGCGATGGGGATGAGGACGGCGGAGGACGCCACGCGCAGGCGCAGGTCGCCCCACCGGCCGGGGGTGGGCCGGGTCACGGGTCCTCCGCAGGGTCCAGAAGGCGTCCGCCATGGCCGGGCCTGGTCCGGCCACCCGTGACCTTGACGCTCCCGGCCCCGCCTGGCCGTGACACCGAGAGAGTGGCGGCGGTCATGGTGCAGAAGGGCGCGATGCAGGAAGGACCGCCGGGCCGGTCCATGGCCGCGTTCACCCTGCCCGAGCGCCGAAGCGGCGTTCGCGGCGGGCGTATTCGGCGAGGGCGGCGTCGAAATGCGTGGCGTCGAAATCCGGCCACAGCACGTCGAGGAACACGAACTCGGCATAGGCCGCCTGCCAGAGCAGGAAATTCGACAGCCGCTGCTCGCCCGAGGTGCGGATGATCAGGTCCGGATCGGGCGTGTCGTGGGTGGTCAGGAACCCGGCGAACCGGTCCTCGGTCAGGTCCTCGGGCTTCAGGGTCCCGTCCTGGACGGCGGCGATCGCGGCGCGGGCGGCGGCGGCGATCTCGGCGCGCGCGCCATAGGACAGGGCGATCGTGAGGTTCAGGCGGGTGTTGGTACGGGTATCGGCCTCGGCCTTCGCGAGGTCGCGCTGGATGTCGGGGTCGAACCGGTCGCGTTCGCCGATGAAGCGCAGGCGGACCCCGCTCTCCTTCAGTTCGGCGATCTCGGTCTGCAGGTAGCGCCGCAGCAGGCCGGTGAGGTCGATGATCTCGCCGGCGGGGCGGCGCCAGTTCTCGCTGCTGAAGGCGTAGATGGTCAGCCAGGAGACGCCGGCGCGGATCGCCGCCTCGATCGTGCGGCGGACGGCACGGGCGCCTTCCCGGTGGCCGGCGATGCGCGGCAGGCCGCGGGCGGAGGCCCAGCGGCCGTTGCCGTCCATGATGATGGCGACATGCGTCGCGGCCGCGCCGCCTCGCGATCGGTCGAAGGCGGGAACCGCCGATGTTGCGAGCGAAACCACGTGGCCATCGGCCACGGCCGCCTTGGAAATGACCGGCATCCTGCGTCCCTGACCCGCCTCAGACCTGCTTGATGTCTTTTTCCTTTTCAGCGAGCGCCTCGTCCACCTTTTTGATGAACTGGTCGGTCAGTTTTTGCACCTCCTCGCTCCAGTTCTTGGCCAGGTCCTCGCCGATCTCGTGCTTCTTCTCGTGCGCCTTGACATGCTCCATCCCGTCGCGGCGCACCGCTCGGACCGATACCTTGGCGCCTTCGGCGTATTTCGCGGCCATCTTGGCCAGCTCGTTGCGCCGTTCGGTCGTGAGCTGGGGGATCGGCACGCGCACCAGCATGCCGTCGGCGGCGGGGTTCAGGCCGAGACCGGAGTCGCGGATCGCCTTCTCCACGGCCGAGACCATGGACTTGTCCCAGACCTGCACGGTCAGCATGCGCGGTTCGGGGCTGCCGACGGTGCCGACCTGGTTCAGCGGCATCTCGGTCCCGTAGGCGATGACCTTGACCGGTTCCAGCAGGGCCGGATGGGCGCGGCCGGTGCGCAGGCCGGCGAACTCGCGCTTGAGCGTCTCCAGCGCGCCGTCCATCCGGCGGGTGAGGTCCTGTTTCAGTGCGTTCAGGTCGGCTGTGGCCATGGCGGCGCCTCCCTCCTCTACGGTTCGATGATCTTGGTGAAGACGCCTTGGCCGCGCATGACCTGGGCGAATGCGCCGGGGGCGTGGATGTTGAAGACGATGATGGGCAGGTGGTTCTCCCGCGCGAGGCTGATGGCGGCGGCGTCCATGACGCCGAGGTCGTTGGCGAGGACGTCGAGGTAGGTCAGCTGCTCATAGCGGATCGCGCCTTCGACCTTCCTGGGGTCGGCCGAGTAGACGCCGTCGACCTGGGTGCCTTTCAGCAGCGCGTCGCATTTCATCTCGGCGGCCCGCAGGGCGGCGGCGGTGTCGGTGGTGAAGAACGGGTTGCCGGTCCCGGCGGCGAAGATCACCACCCGTCCCTTCTCCATGTGGCGTTCGGCGCGGCGGCGGATATAGGGCTCGCAGACCGAGGACATGGGGATGGCGGACTGAACGCGCGTGGGAACCCCCACTTTTTCAAGCGCCGATTGCATGCCGAGCGCGTTCATGACGGTGGCGAGCATGCCCATGTAGTCGGCCTGGGCACGGTCCATGCCGGCGGCGGCGCCGGAGACGCCGCGGAAGATGTTGCCGCCCCCGATCACGACGCAGACCTCCACGCCCATGGCGACGACGTCCTTGATGTCGGTGGCGATGGCCTGGACCATGCCGGTATCCAGGCCATAGTCGCGCCGGCCCATCAGGGCCTCGCCCGAGAGCTTGAGCAGGACGCGCTTGTAAACGGCCGGGTTGGTCATGGCGATCACGCGGGGCAGTTTCGGACGGGGCGCACCCTAGTGTTCAAGCGGGTCGGGAACAAGCGGCGTCTGGGGCGGCGCCGCCTCCGGCCCTTCCGGGGCGACTGGGCGTCGCGTCCGGCGTCATCGGGGGCCGGCGGCGACGGTGTGTTTCGAGCGGCGCCGCAACCGTGACGAGTGGAACGCGGCAACCGCGTTTGATGTGGCGGCAATCGCCGATACGCGGGTGGCACGCGGGCCGCCCTTCATGTCGCCGCCGGCTGTGATTCCCTCGTGAATTAACGGATCGTTCATGGAACGATTGGGCAATCGTGGCGATCGGCTGCCGTCGCCGGCCATATGATTCGCCGGAATGGACGATATAATCGGGGACGAACGCGGATCCGGCCACAGCCATTCCGGGAGAGACGCAAGGGTGTCCCGGAAATGCATGGCGGACGCTCATAAACTTGTGGACCGCGCGACTGGGTTCGTGCGACACGTCAGTAACGGGTAGTAACAATGTTACAGATTTGTCGTGCATCAACTTTGGACGGCGGAGCTCGAAACAATTGCTAGTCCGTTTTGACATTGACAGCTTCGAGATCTGTTTTTGTCTTTTGTCAAATTCTTAAGCCAACCGGAACTTTTGGCCGTGGATTGCCTCACTCCCTACAGAAACGTCTTGCTGGTCGAACGGGTCAAAAACCCTGGCGACTGGTCTGCTCTTTTGTCCGAGTGGGAGGTGCTGGACCAGGCCACCTATCCGCGTTCCCCTTTCACGTCGCCGGGATGGTTCGAGCTTTGGTGGAAGCATCTCCGGCGGAACGGCCTGTTGTTCCGGGACCGTTTCTTCGGCCATGTCGTACGCGACGCGGATGGCCGCCTGGTGGCGATCGCGCCGCTGATGCGGACGGTTTATCCGGGAACGGGCCTGCCGATTCTGCGCATCGTGCAATTCTTCGGGACCGATCCAAGCCTGACGGAATTCCGCGGGGTCATCTGCCGGCCGGAAGACCACCGCGCGGTGGTCGAGGCGCTGGCGGAGCATTTCCAGCGCCATGCCCATGAATGGGATGTGTTCCGCTGGAACGGGCTGCGGGAACCCGAAGACGACTACAGGCTGCCGCCGGGCTGCGACGGCTTCTCCCACCGGCGCGACATCCCCGACTACATCATGGACCTGCCGGACAGCTTCGAGCAGATCCGCGCCAGCGTTTCGTCGAACATGCGGAAGAACCTCCGCAAGGCCTATGAGTTTCTGGAGCGCGACCGGATTCGGTTCACCTTCACGGTGATTGAAAACCCGAGCGACAATCAATCGGCGATAGACGCGTTCCTGGCCTTGCATGCGGCGCGGTCCGATGCCGCCGACATGATCATGCATCCGAACAAGTTCACCAACCCGACGACACGCGCCTTCCTGTTCGATTATCTGCGCGTCCGCACGGCGGCCGGCGAGCCGCTGTTCTTCCAGGTCGAGATCGACGGAAAAGTGGTCGCCAGTCGCCTGGCCTTCCTCTTGAACACAGACCTCTATCTGTACTTCGCCGGTTACGATCCGACGTGGCGCGACTACAGCATCATGACCGTGCTCAGCGCCGAGGTCATGAAATGGGCGATCGGCCGCGGCCTGCGGCGGCTCAACCTTTCGACGGGAACGGACCAGTCGAAAACACGCTGGAAGCCGACCGAGATCGTGCTGCGCGACGCGGTGCAGATCTCCCCGACGCTGCGCGCCAAGTTCGCGCACCAGGTTTTCCGCGTCTACGAGGAATGGTCGAATAAAAGAGACCAAAGATACAAGATTGATGCATCCGGACCGCGATCTTGATTGACTTTTCGGGCGAAATTCGGGAGTCTGCCGCTGGCCATGCCGACAGTCCGCATGGCGTTTCCGCAATTGTTGGTTGCATCCATGACATTAGCGCCGGCTAGGTCCCGACTCGCAGGGCAGCAGGGACGGCTGCGATCATGATCGCGCCTGGCCCCAAGCTGCTGGTCGTCGACGCCTTTGCGCCGCAGACGCGCTGCGTCCCCCTGAAGCGCGGCCGCGTGGAACGGATGGCCGGCCAGCATCGGCGACACGACCGAGGCATTGCCTCAACCCCCGAATCCCTGGTTCCCGCGCCCGATCCCGCATGCCCGACTTTTCCGTTGTAATCCCCACGTTTCGCCGACCCAAGCAACTGCCTGAGGCGTTGGCGAGCGCACTCGGACAGGCCGGCGTGGACCTGGAGGTTTTCGTCATCGACGACTGCCCCGACGGGTCTGCGCAGGACATCGTCGCGGGGCTGGCGGACGATCGCGTCACCTATATCCGCAATCCGCGTCCGACCGGCGGCTTCCCTAGTATCGTCCGTAACTTGGCGATCCCGCGACTGACCGGCGCCTATGTGCATTTCCTCGATGACGACGACATCGTACCGGAAGGCCACTACGCCGCGGCGAAGCAGGAGTTCGAGCGTATGCCCCGGACCGGCCTGCTGTTCGGGCGGGTCGAGCCGTTCGGCGACGGGCCGCCGGAGCAGTTGGAGCATGAGCGGCAGTATTTCGCCGCCGCCGCGCGCAACGCGGCCCGCTGCGCCCGTTTCGGGCGGCGTCTGCCGTTCGCCGGCTGGATGCTGTTCGGGTCCGCCCTGCTGGTGTGCAGCGCCGGCCTGGTCAGACGCGAATGCGTCACCGGCGTCGGCGGATTCAGCGAGGACATGAGCCTTTGGGAAGACACCGAGTTCTTCTGCCGCGTCGCTCGACGCTTCGGCGCGACGTTCGTCGACCGCGTCACGCTGAAGTACCGGATCGGCAGCCCATCCCTGATGCATGCCCCTGATCCAACGCCGGAACAGCGGGCGGCCGAACGGGACTGCGCGCATCGCATGTGGGCACATTACCGGCGGCTTTACGGCATGGCGGAATTCATGACGCTCGCGGCATTGACCCGAGGGGTCCTGCGATACCTCTAGCCAGCAGCGCTGGTCGCGGCGGACGTAAAAGTATAGTCAAGGAAATCCTCTTGTTCCGGTCCCTTTCTTTGTCGCCGCTCGCCTGGGTCACGACTGAGAAGGTCACGCAACAGGTCTTGTGGCTTGGCCTGTTCGCGATCCTCGCGCCCCTGCTGGGGCCGAGCGCCTACGGCGAATTCTCGGTCGTGATGGTGTTCGTCGGATTTTGCGACTATGTCCTGGGCCAAGGATCGACCGAGGCCTTGCTGATCGTGGACGACCTCGATCCGCCGGAAATGGCCACGGCGAATACCGCGACGTGCGGCCTCGCGGTCGTCATCGGAATCGCGCTGGCGATCATGGCGCCGTTTCTTGCCTGGTCGTTCCATGATCCGAGCCTGCAATACCTGACCTGGGCGCTGATCCCGCTTCCCATCCTGACGTTGCTGGGGTCGGTGCCTTCCGCGCTGATGCGGCGGGAGGAGCGGTACAAGGAGTTCGCGATCCGCTCGATCGTCGGCCTGACGCTGGGCGGGCTGCTGGGGATCGGGGTCGCGCTGGCAGGTTTCGGGGTCTGGGCGCTGGCGGTGCAGGTGCTGGCGCAGCGTCTGGCGGAGACCGTGATCTCCTGGATGGCGATCCCGCATCCGCTGCGCTTCGGCTGGTCGAGCCGGCTGTTCAAAGCCCAGCGCGAGCCGTTCCTGAACATCTGTTCGGCGCGCGTGATGATGTTTTCCAACACGCAGCTTCCGCGCCTGATCCTGGGCTATCTGCTTGGTTCGACCGAGCTTGGCTTGTACGTGCTGGGCACGCGGCTTTTGGACGTCGTGCAGAACAGCGTGATCTTTACGCGCACGACGGTCGGGCGCATCGACTTGCGCACGCCTCATCCCAAGTCGGAGGAATTCAAGCGGCTCTTCGTCGACATGGTCGCCGACGTCGCCCTGGTGGCATTCCCCGTCCTGTTGGGGGCGGCGGTGCTGATGCCGGAGCTGATGCAGCTCTGGCTGTCGCCGTCATGGCAGGAAGGGACCCTGGCGGTGCAGCTGGTGATGTTGTCCGGCGTGCCGATGGTGCCGCTTTTCTGCCTGGACGCCGGTTATCTCGGCGCCAAGATGGTGCCCGAGTTCCGGACGATGGCGATCGTCCAGACGCTCACGACGCTGCTGGCGGTGACCGCGGCCGCGCCATTCGGGCTGAATGCGGTCTGCCTGGCGCTGGCGATCCGGCCCTGGCTGCTGATCCCTTATTTCCTGCGCGTGTTCCAGCGGTATTGCGGCATGCCGGCGATGACGGGCGTCATGCCCATGCTTCAGCCGCTGCTGGGCGCGCTGCTGATGATGGCGATCGTCGCCTTGCCCATCCTGCGGCCCGAATGGCTCAACGAGAAGCTGGATTTCGTTCTGCTGGTCGCGACCGGCGTGGTTGTCTACACCGCTTATTCCTATCAGTTCTCGCGCGACCGGCTGCTGGGATTCCTGACGGGGATGTTCCACCACAAGGCATGAAATAAGGCGGGGCATGAAATAAGGCGGGGCATGAAAAAGGCCGAGGCATGAAAAAAGGCCGGGCGACGCGTTGCCCGGCCTTTTTCCGCGTCGCGCCCGGATCAGACGCCGGCGGTGGCGGCGACCTCGGCGGCGAAGTCTTCCTTGGGCTTCTCGATGCCTTCGCCCAGGGCGAAGCGCTCGAACCCGACCAGCGTGGCGCCGGCCTTCTTCACCACGGCGCGGACGCGGCTTTCGCCGTCATGCACCCAGACCTGCTCCAGCAGCACCACTTCCTCGTAGTATTTGCGGATGCGGCCTTCGACCATCTTCTCCAGGATGTTCTCGGGCTTGCCGGAGGCGCGGGCCTGCTCGATCAGCACCGCCTTCTCGCGGGCCAGCGCCTCGGGGGAGACGCTGTCGACGTCCAGCGCGTCGGGACGCGCGGCGGCGACGTGCATGCCGACCTGGCGGCCCAGGGTTTCCAGCGCGCCGATCTCGCCGTCGCCCTCGACGGCGACGAGGACGCCGATCTTGCCGACGCCCGGACGCAGCGACTGGTGCATATAGGTGGCGACGACGCCCTTCTTGACCGACAGCACCTTGGCGCGGCGGAGGTTCATGTTCTCCCCGATCGTGGCGACCATCTGGGTCAGTTCCTCGGCGACGGTGCGGCCGGTGCCGGGATAGGCGGCGGCCTTCAGCGTCTCGATGTCGTCGCCGACCTGCAGCGCGATCTTGGCGACCGTCTCGACGAAGGTCTGGAACGCCTCGTTGCGGGCGACGAAGTCGGTTTCGGCGTTGATCTCCACCATCGCGGCCTTGTTGGGGGCGGAGGCGACGGCGACCAGGCCTTCGGCGGCGATGCGGCCGGACTTCTTGGCGGCGGCCGAGAGGCCTTTCTTGCGCAGCCAGTCGATCGCGGCTTCCAGGTCGCCGTTCGCCTCGGTCAGCGCCTTCTTGCAGTCCATCATGCCCGCGCCGGTCTTCTCGCGCAGGTCTTTCACCAGGGCAGCCGTGATTTCAGCCATGTTCGTCTCCTGACAGCAGCCGGCGGCGATAGCCTGCCGCCGGTGTCGCGCGGTGTCCCGCGCGCTCTTGTGACAACTCGCGATGTCCGCCTTGGGACACCGTCAGTCGGCGTTGGCGGCTTCCTGGGCGGCCTCGGCGTCCGCTTCGGCTTCTGCCTCGGCGAGCGCTTCCGGGGGGAGTTCCTCCTGCGCGCCGATATCGATGCCGGTGGTGGCCATTTCAGCGCTGATGCCGTCCAGCACCGCGCCGGCGACCAGGTCGCAGTACAGCGTGATGGCGCGGATCGCGTCGTCGTTGCCGGGGATCGGGTAGGTCACGCCGGTGGGGTCGGAGTTGCTGTCGAGCACCGCGACGACCGGGATGTGCAGCTTGTTCGCTTCCTCGACCGCCAGCTTTTCCTTGTTGGTGTCGATGATGAACAGGATGTCCGGCAGGCCGCCCATGTCCTTGATGCCGCCCAGGGCGCGTTCCAGCTTGTCCTTGTCGCGGGTGCGATCGAGGATTTCCTTCTTGGTCAGGCCCTGGGTGTCGCCGGACAGCAGATCCTCGATCTGGCGGAGGCGCTTGATGGAGCCGGTGATGGTCTTCCAGTTGGTCAGCGTGCCGCCGAGCCAGCGGTGGTTGATGTAGTACTGGCCGCAGCGCTTGGCGGCGTCGGCGACGTGTTCCGCGGCGGCGCGCTTGGTGCCGACGAACAGCACGCGCCCGCCGGCGGCGGTCACGTCACGGATGGCCCGCAGCGCGCGGTCCAGCATGGGGACGGTCTGCTGGAGGTCGATGATGTGGACCTGGTTGCGGGTGCCGTAGAGGAACGGCGCCATCCGCGGGTTCCAGCGGCGGGTGTGGTGGCCGAAGTGAACGCCAGCTTCGAGAAGCTGACGCATGGAGAAATCTGGCATCGCCATGGGCGTGCGTGTCCTTTCC
>NZ_DASZTJ010000294.1:0-37829 GCF_035548235.1 Rhodopila sp. | reverse complement strand
CGGCGGCGAGCTGACGCGCGGTGATGCCGCTCTGCTTGAATACCTCGAGCGAGCGGGTCAGCGAACCGATCTCGTCCTTGCGGTCGCCGCCATCGATCGTGACATCGAAATCGCCGGCGGCCAGCCGGTCGACCGTGTCGGTCAGCCGCCGCACCGGCTTGGCGACGCCCAGGATGATGGCGGCCGCGGCCCCGGCGCAGACCAAGACGCACAGGACAATCGCGATGATGGTCACCAGGCGCGCGGACTGGAAAGTCGCCGCGCCTTCGTCGGCGGCCTTCCGGCCTTCGGTCTCGTTGAAATCGGCGTCGCTGGAGATCGCGGCGAGGGCGGCCTCGAAATTCGCCTTGTCGTCGTTGGCGTACAGGGCCAGCAGGGCGGCGACGTCCCCTTTCGTGCCGAGACGGACGATCGTATCGGTGGTCGCCTTGTATTTGTCCCAGGCTGCGGCGAAGGCTTTCATGTTCGTTTCGTCCGCCGTGCCGGGCGCGATCAGCGGCGTATAGGCCGCATAGGCCCTGTCGGCGTCGCTCACGGCGCCGTTGAACGTGGCGACTTCCTGCTTCCATTTCTCAGCGTCTCTGCCGGCTGCGACGATGGCGACGCGCGCTTCCTTGATCCGGACGTTGTTGACGGCGTTTTCCAGCTTTCCGAGCGCCACCGTGGATGGAAGCCAGTTGTCCCGTATGTCCTGGGCCTTCTGGTTGACGCTGGATGTCTGCCAGAGGCCGAAGACGCCCAGCGACAGCGCGCTGGCAAACGCCAGAGCCATGGCTGCCGCGATCTTCGTCGCCATCGACCAGTTTCGCCACATCTGCATTGTCCGGACCTTTCAAACCAGGTCCCTGGCAGTTAGCAGGATGGGCTTAAGAAACGATTAATCGGGCGCGACCGATCTCAATCTTTCGCACTGGTATAAGGATAGCGCAGCGTGCCGTTCTTCAGCGCGGGCGGATACAGCACGGTCGGCGCCTTCATGTCGCGGAACTGCGCCAGGTCGTGACCCTTCACGCCCTGGAACTGCACCTCCAGCACGCGCGGCTCCGCCCATTCGCCGTTGGGGCCGAACTTGATGTCGCCGACGATGGTGTGAAACGTGTGGCTGCGGAGGTAGTCCGCGAGCTTGGCCTGGTCGGTGCCGTGGGTCGCGGTGACGGCCTCGCCCACCACCTGAAGGTCGGCATAGGCGAAAGGCGGCAGGTAGAAGCCCAGCGCGTCGACGCCGGTATCGCCGACGCGGGCCTGGTATTTCGCCAGGAACGCCTTGGCCTCGGGCGTTGCGTAGGGACCGACCGGCAGCCAGAAATCATAGTTGACGATCCCGTTCAGCAAGGGGCCGAGCTGGGTCTTGATCGCCGTCGCCTGCAGCCCGACCATGCCGCCGCCGAACAGTTTCGTGTTCAGTCCGACCTCGTTCGCCGCGCGTATCATGCCGACGGTGTCCGGCGGATACGATCCCACGAACACCATGTCCGGGTTCGTCGCCTGGATCGCGCGGATGATGGGCGAGTAGTCCGTGGTCGTCGGCGGATAGGTCTTGTCGTAGACGATCCGGTATCCGTCGCGCTTCGCCAGGGCGCGCGCCCCGTCCAGCGCGTTGCGGGAGAATTCGGCGTCCGCGCCGACCAGCGCGATCGTCTTCGGCCTTGGATCGGCTTCCTTGGCCACCGCGAAGAACGGGGCCGAGAACGCCTCACGGGGGTTCGCGCCGCCGGCGGGGATGATGGAAAAATAATTCGGGTAATGGAACTCGCTGTTCACGCCCAGGCCGAACAGGCCGACCAGCGTCAGGTGCCGCTGCATGGCGATGGGCAGGGCGGGGGCGACCATGTTGGTGCCGTTGCCGGCGATCAGCAGGTCGACCTTGTCGACATCCAGCAGCTTGGTGATGATCCCCGGCACCAGGGCGGGATTGGACTGGTCGTCGTAGGTCAGCAGCCTGACCGGGCGGCCCAGCAGCCCGCCCTTGGCGTTGGTGTCCTGCACCCAGATCTGCATCGCCAGCAGCGCCGCCTTGCCGTTCGCCGCCAGCGCGCCCGTCTGGCCGAGATCGAGGCCGATGGTGAAGGGAGGTTCCGCCCGCGCCGCCGGCGCGGCCGCCAGCAGGACAAGCAGCATGAAAGCCCGCGTGATCCGCGCCATCCGTCGTTCCCCCCCTTGATTATCCGTTGCGTGCAGGTTGCGACGTTTCCGCGCCCAGGGGAAGCCTGGCAGGAGGCCTGATCGGGGAGCCTGGCAGGAAGGCGGGGCAGGGAAGCCGGGCGGGGAAGCCCGGTGGGGAAGCCGGGCAGGGACGTCCGGCAGGGAAGCCCGGCAGGGAAGCCTGGCGGGGACGTCCGGCGGCGGGGTCGCTTCAGGCGAGAACGGGGACCCGCCCGCCCGGCGCATGCGCCGCACCCGCCGCTGCCACGCCATAGACGCCGCGTTCGGCGGTCAGCGGCGCAAAGCGGTTGGTGATGCCCAGCACCGTTTCCGCCCCGCCCAGGTACAGCAGCCCGTCCGCCGGCATCGCGCCGGCGATCGATTCCAGCACCCGGCCCTTGGTCGGCTGGTCGAAATAGATCAGCACGTTGCGGCAGAACACGATGTCGAAATGACCCAGCGAGCGCGGGTCCGACAGCAGGTTGAATTCGCGGAACTGGACCATGGCGCGGATCTGGTCGTGGATGCGCCAGTTGCCGTCTTCCTTGCGGAACCAGCGCATCAGCATCTGCACCGGCAGGCCGCGCTGCACTTCGAACTGGGAATAGAGGCCTTCACGCGCACGATGGAGCTGTTCGCGGGCGATGTCGGTGCCGATGATCTCGACGCGCCGCTCGCCCAGGACGGCGCGGCATTCGGCGATGATCATGGCCAGCGAATAGGCTTCCTGGCCCGAGGAGGAGGCCGCCGACCAGATGCGGATCGGGGTCGCTTGGGACCTGGCGCCGGCGATGCGGGGCAGGGCGTGGTTGCGGAAATGCAGGAACGGTTTGTCGTCGCGGAAGAAGAAGCTTTCGTTGGTGGTCATCGCCTCCACCACCTCGCGCGCCAGGGTGTCGGCGCCGGGGCGCCGCAGCCGGTCGGCCAGTTGGTTCAGGTCGGCCAGCTTCTCCCGCTTGATGATCCCGCCAAGCCGGGTCTCCAGCAGGTAGACCTTGTCGCGGCCGATGGTCAGCCCCGACGTCGATTTCAGCATCGACGCCAGCATGTCGAACGACGCGGGAGAGAGGTTCGCCGCCATCACGGGGCCCCTTTCAGCAGTTCCAGCAGTTTGGGAGCGATCTGCGGCAATGGCAGGACGGCGTGGCACAGTCCGGCCTGGGCGATCGCGCCGGGCATGCCCCAGACGACGCTGGTCGCTTCATCCTGGGCGATCGCGGTGCCGCCGGCGTCGACCACGGCGCGCGTGCCGGCCAACCCGTCATGGCCCATGCCCGTCAGCATGGCGACCAGGACGCGTCCGTCGCAGGCGATCGCGGCGCTGCGCAGCATCGGGTCGACCGACGGCCGGCAGAAATTCTCCGGCGGGTCGCTGGTCAGGCGCACGCGTAGCCGACCCGGTCCGCCCTCGACCACCATGTGCCGGTCGCCCGGCGCCAGGTGCAGGTGGCCAGGCACCAGGGCGTCGCCGTCCTTCGCCTCGTGGCAGGGTATGACGCCGAGGCGCGTCAGGTGGTCGGCCAGCATCGCCGTGAAGGCCGGCGGCATGTGCTGGGTCAGCACGATCGGCAGGTCGATCGGCCGCGCCAGCCCTTGGACCAGCGCGAACAGCGCCTGCGGCCCCCCGGTCGAGCTGCCGATCGCCAGCAGCGCCGGCCGGCGCGCGGACGCCGGACGCAGCGCGGGAAGCGCGCGCGCCGCCGCCGGGCGGAACCGTTTCGGCGCCAGCGCCTTGACCTTCTGCAGCAGCTCCCGCCGGAACTGGTCGTCGCCCAGCGTGCCGATGGAGGATGGCTTCGGTACGTAGTCCGATGCCCCCAGCCGCAGCGCGCGCAAGGCGATGTCCGCGCCCCGCGTGGTCAGCGTGGAGGCCATGATGACCTTCAGGCCGGGCGCGGTCCGCAGCAGCAAGGGCAGGGCGGCCATGCCGTCCAGCACCGGCATTTCGATGTCCAGGATGACGACGTCGCAGGGCCGCCGGCCCAGCTCTTCGATCGCCATGCGCCCGTTGCCGACCTTGGCGGTGACCGCGATCTCGGGGTCCGCTTCCAGGATGCGGGCGATCGCGCCGCGGATGGTGGCGGAATCGTCGCAGACCATGACGCGGACCGGGTCGGAGGTTGGGGCCGATCCCGTTGGGCCCGATCCAGTCAGGCCCGATCCAGTCAGGCCTGATCCAGTCAGGCCTGATCCCGTTGGGCCCGATCCAGTCAGGCTCGATCCTGTTGGGCTCGATCCAGTCAGGCCTGATCCCGTCGGGCCCGATCCGGTCAGGCCCGGCCTTGGGGCGGGAACGGCGGGCAGCGCGCGCGCGGCGGCGGTCACGGCAGGCCGACCTGGGCGAGCTTGCCGGTCAGGATCTCCTCGTCGAACGGCTTCATGATGTATTCCTGCGCGCCGCCGGCGATGGCCGCCTCGATATGGCTCATGTCGTTCTCGGTCGTGCAGAACACGACAGGGGGCTTGTCCGGGCCGAACTCCTGGCGCAGCGCCTTCAGGAAGGTCGGGCCGTCCATCACCGGCATGTTCCAGTCCAGCAGGACGCAGTCCGGCAGGCTGGCGCGGCAGGCGGCCAGCGCCTGCTGGCCGTTCTCGGCTTCCGCGACTTGGAAGTCATTCGCCTCCAGGATGCGGCGGGCGACCTTGCGGACGATGCGGCTGTCGTCGACCACCAGACAGATGCGGGTCATGCCGTCACTCCTCTTCCACCAGGGCAAGCAGCTTGGAGACGTCCAGGACGACCAGCAGCCGCCCTTCCAGGCGGTAGATGCCGGTGCTGAACGCTGCCCAGGACGGATGCAGCGTCGGCGGATTCCGCTCGAACGTCGCGGGATCGAGGCTCATGACCTCGCTCACCTGGTCCACCAGCAGCGCGTACAGCTCGCCGCCCTGTTCGGCGACCACCGACATCGGCGTCTGGTCGGGGGGCGCGGGCGGCAGGCGCAGCCGGGCGCGCAGGTCGATCGCGGTGACGATGCGCCCGCGCAGGTTGAGGCTGCCGGCGATCTCGGGCGGGGCAAGGGGAATGCGGGTGATCGATTGCTCCCCCAGCACGTCGCGCACCGCCAGCACCGGCACGCCGCAGAGCTGGTCGGCGACGGTCAGCGTCACGAGTACCTGCCGCTCCTCCGCGACCGCGGCCGCACCGCCCGCGACCTGGGTGCCCCCCTGAATGCCCCCTTGAACGCCCCCTTGGGCGCTGGGCCGGTCCAGAATGTCCGTCGTCATCGTCGCTTCTCCGTCGTCAGCCGGGCGGTCAGGCCGCCACGGGCTCTTCCAGGCAGGCGCGCAGGCTCGTGATCAGGCGCTCGCGCTCCATCTTGGGGACGAAGCCGGTGAAGCCCGCCTCGTGCCCGGCATCGGCGTAATAGGGGTCGCTGTGCCCGCTGAGGGCGATCAGCGGCAGCGCCGTCCAGCCGCCGCCCGAGCGCACCGCCTGGGCGAAGGCGATGCCGTCCATCTCGGGCATGTCGATGTCCGAGATGATGGCGTCGAACATCTTCCCGGCGTCGCGCAGCTTCAGCGCGTCCGCCGCGCTGGGCGCGGTCGTGACCCGATACCCGGCGGCGCCCAGGGTCGGCACCATCAACTGGCGGAAGAAGTCGCTGTCGTCGACCAGCAGCACGTGCTTCTGCCCCGGTGCGGTGCCTTTGCGCGGCACGCCGCGGAACCAGTCCTCCCACGCCTGCATCAGCCAGTAGCCGGTATCGAGGATGTCGGTGGCCTGGCCGCCGATGACCGAGGTGCCCAGCACGCCCGGCCGGCCGCTGGCCAGCTCGATGTCCAGGTGGTCCTCGACCACGTCGATGATCTCATCGACCATCAGGCCCATGATCCGCTCGCCCTCGGCGAACACCAGCAGCGGCTGGTGCGGGCTTTCCTGGTCGGTGCCGCCGTCGATCGAGATCAGCGGCATCAGCTTGCCGCGGTACTGCGTGACCGGCGCGCCGGAGGAGGTCTCGATCTTCGTCCGCGGGATGTCCTCCAGCCGGGCGACCAGGCCCAGCGGGACGCCCATCCGCAGGCAGCTTCCGGCGCGGAACAGCAGCATGGCGGTCTGGTCGGCCGAAGACTGCGCGTCGGCGTGGCTGGACCGCGCCAGCCGCCCGTCGCCGCCCGCGCCGACGCCGGTCGCGCGCGCGATGCCGTTGGGATCGAGGATCATGATCACCGACCCGTCGCCCAGGATCGTGTTGCCGCTGAACATCGTGACGTGGCGCAGGATCGGGGTGACCGGCTTGACCACGATCTCCTCGGTGTCGAACACCCGGTCGACGATGATGCCCATCATCTGCTGGCCGACCTGGGCGACCACCACATGCGCGGTCCCGTCGGTGTGCGACGCGGCGCCGAGCTTCAGGAGCTCGGTGAGGGAAACGAGCGGCAGCAGGCGGTTGCGCAGGCGCAGCACCGGCGTGTCGTTGATCCGCTCGATCACGCTTTCGCCGGTGTTCTCCAGCCCGCCGTCGATGCGGGCGCGGACCAGCTCCACCACGCTGATCTGCGGGATGGCGAAGCGTTCGCTGGAGGCCTCGACGACCAGCGCGGACACGATCGCGAGCGTCAGGGGAATCTTGACGGTGAACTTGGTGCCGTTGTTCGGCACTCTCTTCAGGTCGATCGTGCCGCCGATCTTCTCGATGTTCGTCTTGACGACGTCCATGCCGACGCCCCGCCCCGACACCGCCGAGATCTTCGCCGCCGTCGAGAACCCCGCTCGGAAGATGAACCGCTGGATCTGGCCCTCGGTCATGCCGGCCAGCTCCTGTTCGGTGGCCAGGCCGTTCTGCAGCGCCTTGGCCTTGATGCGGTCGACCGCGAGGCCGCGGCCGTCGTCGGAGATCTCCAGGATGATGTGGCCGCCTTCGTGGAAGGCGTTCAGCACGATCTGCCCGGTCTCCGGCTTGCCGGCGGCGCGGCGTTCGGCGGGCGTTTCCAGCCCGTGGTCGCCGCTGTTGCGCACCATGTGCGTCAGCGGGTCCTTGATCAGTTCCAGCACCTGCCGGTCCAGCTCGGTATCGGCGCCCAGCATGGTCAGCTCGATCTTCTTGCCCATCTCGTGGGCCAGGTCGCGGACCAGGCGCGGCAGCTTGTTCCAGGCATTGCCGATCGGCTGCATGCGCGTCTTCATCACGCCTTCCTGCAGGTCGGACGTGATGTGCGACAGGCGCTGCAGGGGCACCGTGAAGGCGCTGTTCTCCTGGTTGCGGGCGAGCTGGAGGAGCTGGTTGCGGGTCAGCACCAGTTCGCTGACCAGGGTCATCAGGTCTTCCAGCACGTCGACCGTGACGCGGATGGTCTGCGCCGCGGCGACCGGACCGGCGGCTTCCGCGGTGCCAGGGGTGGCAGTACGGGCGGCAGGGCGGGCGGCGGTGCGGGCGGCGGGCATGGACGGTTCGGCGGCCGGCGGCGGTTCGGGCGCGGGGTCCGGGACGGCTTCGGCGGTGGCGTCCGGTTCGGGCAAGGGCGCGGGGGCGGGCGCAGCGGGTTCGGACGCGACGGGCGCAGGCGCCGGGGCGGCCTGGCCGCTGGCGGTGGCGTTCAGCGTCTCGATCAGCGGGACGTCGTCGCCGGCCGGCTCGCCGCCGGTCTCGCCCAGCTTGGCGACGATCATCTTGATCCGGTCGATCGCGGCCAGCACCTGGCTGACGATGTCGGGCGTCACGCCCAGGGTGCGGTCGCGCAGCCGTCCCAGCACGTTCTCGGCCGCGTGGGCGACGCGCTCCAGCCGCGGCAGGCCCAGGAAACCGCAGGTGCCCTTGATGGTGTGGACCAGGCGGAAGATGCCCGACAGCGTGTCGACGTCGTCGGGCGTGCGCTCCAGCGTCACCAGCGCGACGTCGAGCTCGGCCAGGCTCTCGTTCGTCTCGGTCAGGAAGTCGGCAAGCAAATCGTCCACGGCAACCCCCAGGGCAGCCCGTCACTCCGGGCGGGAGGGGATGGTCGCAGGACTTCGCAAACAAAAGGTAAATGCGGGGAGAATTTTGTGTCCGGAACGGTCAGGCCGTCAGTCGCAGGATCGGCGGCGCCGGCTGGCGGGTGGGCGGCATGACGAGCGACAGGCGCAGCCCTTCCCGCCGGGCCAGCAGGACGGTGAAGGCGCCTTGCAGGCCGGTTTCCGTCTGCAGCGCGGTGAGCGCGGCCGCGTCGTCCGCCAGCAGTGCCGCGAAACCGGCCGGCAGGGCGGCGCCGGCGCCGGCCAGGCGGACGAACACGTCTTCGGCGGACCCGGCCAGGGCAACGGTGCCGCCGTTCGGCAGCGAATCGGCGCCGAGCAGCAGAAGGTTGAGCAGGACCCGGCCGAGACCGGGGGCAAACGTCGCGGGCGGTGCCAGGTTGGCGGTGTCCAGCCGCACATCGGCCGGCAGTCCGGCGGCCAGCGAAACGACCGTTTCCAACGGCAGCGCCCCCGACCGCGGCGCCCAGGCGGCATGGCGGAGCGCCTGGGACGGACCTATGACCGGAACCGGTGCGTGTCCGTCATACAGGCGCATCGAAGCGAGCTCGATGATCCTGATGGCAGCCTCGACCCCGATCATGGACGCCTTTTTCCGTTCACGGTCGCAGGATGCTCGGCCCGGTCGCCAAAGTCGAGCGTCAGCTATGCCTTGTCGCCGGCCTTCAACCCCTCTTGGCCCTTGAAGATCGGCCGGTCTTGGCGCAAGTCATTTGTTTGAACGCGGTTTCAGGCACCGTGTCAGCCTGATGGGAGACGACGACCAATCATGATCGATCCGTTCGGCAGGCCGATCACATACTTGCGGGTCTCGGTGACGGACCGCTGCGACCTTCGCTGCGTCTATTGCATGGCGGAGGACATGACGTTCCTGCCCAAGCGCGACCTGCTGACGCTGGAGGAGATGGAGCGGCTGTGCACCACCTTCATCCGCCTGGGCACCAACAAGATCCGCATCACCGGCGGCGAGCCCTTGGTCCGCCGCGACGTCGTGCACCTGTTCCAGGCGCTCGGCGGCCGGATCGGGACGGGGCCGGGCCAAGGCTTGCGGGAACTCACGCTGACCACCAACGGCACGCAACTGGTCAAGCACGCGGAAACGCTGGCGGCGGCCGGGGTGCGGCGGGTCAACGTGTCGCTGGATACGCTGGATGCGAACCGGTTCACCCAGATCACCCGCTGGGGCAGGATCGAGCAGACGCTGGACGGCATCTTCGCCGCCAAGGCCGCCGGGCTGGCGGTCAAGATCAACGCCGTGGCGATGAAGGGCGTCAACGAGACCGAATTCGACGCCATGCTGGCCTGGTGCGGGGAGCACGGGTTCGACCTGTGCCTGATCGAGACCATGCCGATGGGGGACATCCAGGGCGACCGGACCGACCAGTACCTGCCTCTGTCCGTCGTCCGCGCCCGGCTGCGCAAGACCTGGACGCTGGCGGAGACGGACTACCGCACCGGCGGCCCTGCCCGCTATTTCGACGTCGTCGAGACCGGGCAGCGCATCGGCTTCATCACGCCGATGACGCATAATTTCTGCGAGAGCTGCAACCGCGTCCGGCTGACCTGCACCGGGACGCTGTACATGTGCCTGGGGCAGGACGACGCGGCGGACTTCCGCCCGCTGCTGCGCGCCGGCGCGACGGACGCGGACCTGGAAGACGCGGTGCGGGAGGCGATTTCCCGCAAGCCGAAAGGGCACGACTTCATCATCGACCGCCGCCACGACAAACCGGCGGTGGCGCGGCATATGAGCGTTACCGGGGGGTAGGGGCGCTTCCCTGGCTCCTGGTGTCCGGGGGGCTTCGCGGCATGTCGCGGCACTGAAGACCCTTACCGGCCAGGTCGCGAGGTGTATCCGGCTTCCCGCTGGTGTCGTACGGCCAGGATTGTCACGGTCTCGCCGTCGAACTGATAAAGGGCGACATAGCCGCTATTTCCGAAATCGATCAGCCATTCCCGAAACCGCGAGTCCGTGTCCTCGACAGGTCGTCCCAATCGTGCCTGCTGCCCAAGAATTCTGACACCGAACCTTATGGCTTGGATGGCCCGTCGAGCAGCATCGCTGTTTTTCGATACAAGGAAACTCCGGTACAAGGAAACGATGTAGGCGTCGAACGTCGGTCGGCGCCGCCGGCGTCCAGATCAGGCGTGGCAAGCCGGCGGTTCCGCGTCCTCACCAGCCTCCAGCTTCGCCAGCCACGCATCCGCTTCTTCCTGCGTCACGTGCAGCCCATCCGCCTGGTAGGCTTCCCAGGCATCCAAGGCGTCTGCCCGGAATGCCTCCCGCTTCTCCTCGCGCTCGACATACTGCGCGATCGCTTCGCGCATGATCCAACTCGCCGAGCGGCGCCGGGCGGAAGCCAGGTGCTGCACGCGGGTTTGCAGATCATCGTCAAGCTCGAGCGGGGTCGTAGTCGCCATTTTCAGTACCGGAACACGAACACAAAAAGAGTCTATCAGAGGCTACGATGCTTCTGCGATCATCTTTCCCCGAGGGTCGTGTCATGAGACATTACTTCCCTGATGCATCAGCCCCCGTCCGCCTTCCATCCCGTCATCATCGCCAGCCGCAGCGTCAACCCGATCCGTCCATCCGTCACCGGCAGGCGTGCGAGCGCCAGCGGCATCAGCAGCCGGGGCGGGGGCGTACGGCTGCGCTCACGCAGGGCGCTGGTCTCGCCTGCGGCGCGCAGGTCGGCCACCAGCGCCAGTGCGTCGGCGTAGAGCAGCCGGATCTCCTCCATGTCCGCCACCGGCAGCTCGAACCCCGCGCGTTGCAGCAAGTGCGCGCAATCCCGCAACTCCGGGAACGGCGAAACGCGGGGGGAGGCGCCGCCGGTCAGCTCAGCCTCGGCTTCGGTCAGCGCCTGGCGCAGTTCCGCCAGGGTGCCGAGCGCGGGGATGTTGGCCAGGAACAGGCCGCCCGGCCGCAGGCTGCGGCGCAGTTGCAGCAACGCGCCGGGCAGGTCGTTGACCCAGTGCAGCGACAGGTTGGCGACGATCAGGTCGAAGCTGTCGGGGGCGAAGGGCAGAAACTCCTCGTCCGCCACGACGCAAAGGCCCGCCGGGGGACCACCGCTCAGCGCCGCCATGGGCGCGGACAGGTCGGCCGACACGGTGCGGATACCCCTTGCCCGCAGCATCGGCGCCACCACCCCGCGGCCGCCGAGGTCGAGCGCGTCGCCGAAGCGCCGGTTGGTGTCGTCCAGCCGGTCCAGCAGCCGCTCCGCCGCGTCCCGCAGCACGTCCGCCACCCGCCCCACCGACCGCGCCGCCCGGTCGCGGTGACGGCGCACGACGGTTCGGTCGAACACCAGCATCCTGTCCATGCGCGGTCATGTGCGCCGGCGGGCGGCGATTGCCAAGCCATGAGCCTCGGCTGTACCGTCCGCCGCGACCGGGAGGACCCCCCATGAGACATATCGACGCCAAGACCCTGCACGGCTGGATCACCGATGGGCAGGAACTCGCGCTGCTGGATGCGCGCGAGGACGGGGAATTCGGCGCCTCGCACCTGTTCTGGGCGATCCCTTGCGGGCTGGCGCGCAAGGAGATCCGGGCGCGGGCGCTGCTGCCGCGCAAGTCGGTCCGCATCTGCTGCGTGGATGACGGGCGCGGCATCGCCGAGGACCTGGCGGCGTGGCTGGAAGGCATCGGCTGCACCGACGTCTCGGTCCTGAAGGGCGGCACCAAGGCGTGGGAAGCAGCGGGCTATGTGCTGTTCAGCGGCGTCAACGTGCCTTCCAAGGCGTTCGGCGAATGGGTGGAGCATCATTACGGCACGGAAAGCGTCGACGCGCCGGAACTGAAGGGATGGATCGACAGCGGGCGCGACATGGTGGTGCTGGACAGCCGCACGCTGGAGGAGTTCCAGCGCATGTCCATCCCCACCGGCGTCAGCGTGCCGGGCGGGGAGCTGGCCTATCGGATCGGCGACATGGTGCCCGATCCGAAGACCCTGGTCGTGGTCAACTGCGCCGGCCGCACCCGCAGCATCATGGGCGCGGAAAGCCTCCGCCAGGCGGGTATCCCCAACAAGGTCGTGGCCCTGCGCAACGGCACGATGGGCTGGGAACTGGCGGGCCTGGCCTGCGACCGCGGCAGGACCCGCAAGTTCGAACCGGGGACGCCGAAGACGCTCGACCTGGCGCTCCAGCGGGCCAAGGCCTTCGCCGAACGCTCCGGCGTCGGCGTCGTCGGCGCACTGGACCTGTCGCGGTTCGAGGATGATCCCGACCGCACGCTCTATGTCCTGGACGTGCGCGATCCGGTGGAATTCAAGGCGGGGCACCGGCCGAACAGCCAGAACGCGCCCGGCGGTCAGTTGGTCCAGGCCACGGACACCTGGATCGGCGTGCGCAATGCGCGGATCGTGCTGGTGGACGATACCGGCGTGCGGGCGCGCATGGCCGGGGCGTGGCTGCGGCAGATGGGCCATCGCGACGTGTTCGTCGTGGAAGGCGGGCTGGACGCGATCATGGACTCCGGCAGCGCGCCGGTGACGGTGCCGGAACTGGCGGCGCCGGTGGAGACGATCGACGTGTCGGGGCTGACGCACCTGCTGGATGCCGGGTCACGGACGCTGATCGTCGACCTGGGCCGCAGCCTCGATTTCCGCGCCGGGCACATCCCCGGTTCCGTCTGGGGCGTGCGGTCGCGGCTTTCGGCGCTGAAACCGCGCATCGAGGCGGCCGATACCGTGGTGCTGACCTCGCCGGACGGGATGCTGGCGCGGCTGGCGGTGCCCGAGGTGGCGGCGATGGCGTCCGCGCCGGTCCGGGTCCTGGAAGGCGGCACCGCCGAATGGCACGCGCATGGACGGCCGCTCGACAAGGACCGCACCAATCCGGCGGACGAGGACTGCATCGATTTCTACCTGCGCCCCTATGACCGCAACAGCGGGATCGAAGAGGCGATGCACGCCTATCTGTCATGGGAGATCGATCTGGTGCACGAGATCGAGCGCGATGGGACCGTGGCGTTTGGCATCCCCGGCGAAACCCAGGCAGCCGCCTGACCGCTCGATGCGGCCGCGGCCGGAGGCACGGGCCTTTGGGGGGCCTGTCTTTCCGAGGGGACCGGGTCGGGGGTCGCGCGAGCCGGGGAAGTGCAACCTGGGGGGACGCGACCTCGGGCGACTTGGTCTCGGGGGACGGCCCCGGGGGGGACGTGCTCTTGGGGGAGGTGCTCTTGGGGGACGCAGCCTGTCGCTGCTCCGCCGCGCCGGGACCCGGACCCTGGACACGCTGCTGCCGCCGCAATGCCCGGTCTGCGGTTCGGCGGTGGATCGGCAGGGCGCGCTGTGCGCCGGCTGTTTCGCGCGCATCAACTTCGTCACCCCGCCGTTCTGTGAGCGCTGCGGCGTGCCGTTCGCCGCGCACCAGGCCGGAGCCTGCCCGGCCTGCACCGATCACCCGCCCGTGTTCCGGCAGGCGCGGGCGGCGCTGCGCTATGATCGGCAGAGCCGCGACCTGATCCTGCCGTTCAAGCATGCCGACCGGCTGGAGCTGGCGCCGGTCCTCGCCGCCATGATGGCGCGGGCCGGGGCCGCGTTGCTGGCGCGCGCCGAGGTGCTGGTGCCGGTGCCGCTGCACCGCAGGCGGCTGTTCCATCGCCGCTACAACCAGGCAGCCGTCCTCGCGGGCCTGTTGGGCCGGTCCGTCGGGGTGCCGGCGCTGCTGGACGGGCTGGTGCGGCAGCATGAGACGGAGTCGCTGGACGACAAGTCCCCGCAGGAGCGCGCGCTGGCCGTGGCCGGCGCCTTCGCGGTGCGGGGCGCGCGGGTCGAGCGGGTGCGAGGGCGGACGGTCTTGCTGGTGGATGACGTGATGACCTCGGGCGCCACCGCGAATGGCTGCGCCCGAGCGCTGCTGGACGCGGGGGCGGCGGCGGTGGACGTGCTGGTCGCCGCGCGCGTGCCCGATCCCCGGCTGTCCTGAATGCGCGACCGCGTTCTGTGGGGCGGGCTGCTGGGCCTGACCGTGCTCCGGCTGGTGGTCGCGGCCGTGACGCCGCTGTCGCCCGACGAGGCGTATTACTGGATCTGGTCGCACGCCCTGGCGCCCGGGTACCTGGACCATCCGCCGATGGTGGCGCTGTGGATCGCGGCCGGCACCGCCGTCCTCGGCCAGTCCGCGTTGGGGGTCCGGCTGCTGGGTCCCCTGGGATGCCTGGGGGCGTCATGGCTGTTGTATGACGCGGGACGGGTGTTGTTTCCGGGGACGAATGCCGGGCGGACCGGGGTGCTGCTGCTGAATGCCTCGCTGATCCTGGGCGTGGGCTCGATCATCATGACCCCGGACACGCCGCTCCTGGTGTTCTGGACCGCGACGCTGTGGGCGGCCGCTCGGATTGTGCCGGCCGGGTCGCAAGTTGACGACGCGCCGGCCAACGGTGCGTTGAAAGAGGGGGCGTCGACCGGTGGGGCGTCGACCGGTGGGGCGTCGAACGGTGGGGCGTCGACCGGTGGGGCAGCGCGAGGCCGGGCCGGGTGGTGGCTGGTCGCCGGCCTGTGCGCGGGACTGGCGCTCGACAGCAAGTATACCGCCGCCTTCCTCTGGATCGGGTTGGGCGTGTGGGTGATCGCGACTCCCTCGCTGAGGGGCTGGCTGCGGCGGTGGGAGCCCTATGCCGGCGGCTTGCTGGGGGTGCTGCTGTTCGTGCCGGTCCTGGCCTGGAATGCGCGGCGCGGCTGGGTGGGGCTGCTGAAGCAGGGGGGACGGGTCGGCGACTGGCACCCGGCGCGCGCCATCGGCTTCCTGGCGGAACTGGTCGGCGGGCAGGCCGGGTTGGCGACGCCGGTCATATTCGGCCTGTGCATGGTGGGTCTTGTGGTCGCGGTGCGGCGCGGGTGGGTCGCCGCAAGGGGGCGCGGAGATGTCGCCCCAATGGGGCGCGGCCATGTCGCCCCGATGGGGCGTGGGCATGTCGCCGCGATGCGGCACGGACATGCCTCCGCGGTGCGGCACGGCGGGGCCGGGGATGCGCGCTGGTCGCTGCTGGCGTCGCTTTCGGTGCCGCCGATCCTGGTGTTCGTGCAGCACGCGCTGGGCGACCGCGTGCAGGGCAACTGGCCGGCGATCATCTACCCGGCGCTGGCGCTGGCCGCGGGGGCGGTGGCGGCGGAGGAGAGGACGCCGAGCGCGATGGCGGCGGCCAGGCGCTGGGTGTCCGCGGGGCTGGCGATCGGGTTCGGGGTGACGGCGCTGGCGTACCTTCAGGCGACCACGCGATTGTTCCCGCTGCCGCCTCGGCTGGATCCGATCAGCCTGCGGCTGGCGGGGTGGCCGGTTGTGGCGGACCAGGTGCGCGGCGCGCCGTTCGTCGCGGTGGAGGGCTATGCCCCGGCGTCCGAGATGGCGTGGTCCACGGCGGGGCCGGTGCTGGGGACGGATCGCCGGTGGGGGCTGGTGGATCTGCCTGCGATGCCGATCGCCGGCCGGACCGGCCTGCTGCTGCGGGACGCCGGACGGACGCAGCCGCCCGATCCGGCGCTGTGGGCCTCGGCGGTCCCCGTCGGCCCGGTGCGGCGTCCGGGGGCGACCGATCGCGGGTTCATGCTGTTCCGGGTGACCGGTGCGCCAGGGGTTCGGCTGGTCCGGCTGCCGGCGCGGTAGCTACGGGTCGTCATCCCGCCGGTGACGGCGCCGCGGGCCGGCGAGGACGTCGTCGCCTTCATCGAGGTCGTCGTTGCGGAGCACGTCGTCGTCGCGCCGCGGATGGGGCGTCATCATCCGGTCCGGGTAGATCGTCAGGTCCGGATAGACCCCCTGGTCCGCGCCGAGATGGCCCACGATGCCCCAGATGCCGGGATGATCGGGGCAGGCGCATTGGGTGCCCTGCGGCTGGACGCGGCTGAGGGGACAGACGCTGCGGACGGTCTTGCAGTACAGCGTCGGCTGCGCGATCGCCGCTCCGGCGGGAAGCAGCGCGGCGGCGCAAAGAAGGAGGCGAGGGAGGAAACCCATGGGAAACATCCGATCCGATCGGCCACAGGATCGGACGGAAAGGTTTCCCGAGGGTTAATGCGGCCCCGCTGCCGGACTGGTCAAACCGCCCCGGACCGCCAACATGGGAGGGGACATGCCCCATCCCGAGACCTGGCTGAAAGTCCTGCCCGGCGGCCTGTTCTGCGAGCCGGGCGGGTTCTGGATCGATCCGACCCGCCCCGTCGACCGGGCGGTCGTCACCCATGCGCATTCCGATCACGCTCGGCCGGGGCATCGGGCGGTGCTGGCGACGCCGGAGACGCTGGCGCTGATGCGGGCGCGGATGGGCGATGCGTTCGGGACCGCGCAGCCGCTGGCCTGGCACGAGCCGGTGACGATGAACGGCGTGACGGTCTGGCTCAGCCCCGCCGGGCATGTCCTGGGCAGCGCCCAGGTGGCGATGGAATATCAAGGCTCCCGCGCCGTCGTCAGCGGCGACTACAAGCGCGTCGCCGACCCAACCTGCGCCGGGTTCGAGCCGGTGGCCTGCGACGTGTTCGTCACCGAGGCGACCTTCGCGCTGCCGGTGTTCGTCCATCCGCGGCCCGAGGCGGAAATCCGCCGGCTGTTGGACAGCGTCGCACTGTTCCCGGACCGGACGCATGTCGTCGGCTGTTATTCCCTGGGCAAGTGCCAACGGCTGATCGCGTTGCTGCGCCAGGCGGGATGGGATGGGCCGATCTGGCTGCATGGCGCCCTTATCTCCATGTGCGAGGTCTACCGCGCCTGCGGGATCGAACTGGGCGACCTGCGTCCGGCGACCGCGGCGGCCAAGGCGTCGCTGGTGGGGGCGATCGTGCTGGCGCCTCCCGGCTCCATCGCCGACCGCTGGGCGCGGCGGCTGGAAGACCCGGTCGTGGCGCTCGCCTCCGGCTGGATGCGGGTGCGCCAGCGGGCGAAATCACGGGGCGTGGAACTGCCGCTTGTGATCAGCGACCATGCCGATTGGAACGAGTTGAACGCCACGCTGGACGAGGTCGGCGCGCCCGAGGTCTGGGTGACCCATGGCCGCGAGGAAGCGCTGATCCATGCCGCCGGCCAGCGCGGCATCCGCGGTCGCGCGCTGCGGCTGGTGGGATACGGGGATGAGGATGAGGGCGTGGCAGAGGAGGCTTCCGCATGACCGACCCGATGACGTTCACCTTCGCCGATGACGGGGCGATCCCGAACTCGGCGCTGCCGCTGCTGGTGTATCGCGATGCGGTGCCGGCCGACGCGGCGGCGATCGAGCGGATTTTCGCCGCCAACCGCTGGCCGCCGGCCTGGCGCAACGGCGTCTATCCGTTCCACCACTTCCACAGCGTGGCGCATGAGGTGCTGGGGGTGGCGCGTGGGGAGGTATCGGTGCTGTTCGGCGGCCCCGGCGGGCAGGTGCTGACGGTGAAGGCGGGCGACGTGGTGGTGATCCCGGCCGGGGTCGGGCACTGCAACAAGGGCCAGAGCGCCGATCTGCTGATCGTCGGCGCCTATCCGGATACCGGCCCGTCGCCGGACACGCGGCGCGGCAAGCCGGCGGAGCATGCCGAAGTGGTCGCAGCGGTGAGGCAGGTGCCGCTGCCGGGGGCCGATCCGGTGGCAGGGCTGGACGGACCGTTGGGGCGGGTTTGGGGCTAGCGGGAAAACAGGCGGAGCAGGCGTGCGATTCGGCGGGCCGTCCGTTCGGGGCGTCCGTGTATGTTCGGCAGGGTCGCCGTTGCGAAAGGTCGCATGCCAGCACCGACAGCGCCATTCAGAACGACGACCGGCGCGTTCCTATAGCGCAATGGCGGCAATCCCTTCCCCGTGGAACGGGCTAAGCCTCCGGCACCTCGTCGTCCGGCCCCGGCGGTTCGCCACCGTCCCGTGCCATGATGCGATCGAACGCGGCCATGTCGGCGCGGGCACGCCGTTCCTCGAACAATTCCGCCGTCATCATGGCCGAGACCTTCTCCGCGACGGCCACGACAACGAACTGGTTGATGCTCGTGCCGTCCTTTTTGCTGAGCCGCTCGACCGCGGCCTTTAGCGACAGCGGTAGTCGCAGCGGGTAGTTTCCGGTCTGCGTGGTCATTGCACGATCCTTCCGAGTGCGTCAGCCGGCCGCATCGACAACAGGCCGAAACGTCGAGGCACATCGCCATAGTCGCGTAGATTGAACGCAACGATCGCGTCGGCCCGCCCATTGACCGCAGCCTCGAGAACCATCTCGTCTCCCGGGTCAAGGAGCTGCGGTCGCCAATGGAAATGCACCGGCACAGGCTCGGCGAGAACCGCCAAGCCGTCGATGAACGACTGGACGTCGATGGCGGACAGTCCGGCAGCCGTACGATGAAGCGGGCGCATGCAAACCGCCTCGTACTCCAGGAGCAAAGCCGTGCTGATCAGCATAGTCCCTTGACCTTGCCGTAAAAGACGTAACAAAGCCGCCGACCCGCCTGTCGGGCTCCGCAGCGCTGCCACCACGACGTCGGTGTCAAGCACCATTCTCATATCACATATGATATCGCAAACGAGTGGGTCAAGCTCCTACCCCGTCCGCCCTTCCGCCACCGCATGGCACGCCACCAGCACGTCCCCCACCGGCGTATGCCCCGGCTTCTCCACGCGGCACCGGTCGTTCGCCAGCGGGCACCGCGGGTGGAACGGACACCCCGGCGGTGGCGCGATCGGGCTCGGCAGTTCGCCGCCGACCGCCTTGCGGGACCGGCCGATCTGCTCCAGGTCCGGGATCGCGTCCAGCAGCAGCCGCGTGTAGGGGTGCAGTGGGCGGGCGAAGATCGCCTCGGCCGGACCGCGTTCGACGATGCGGCCGAGATACATCACCCCCAGCCGGTCGGCCATGTGCCGCACCACCGCCAGGTTGTGGCTGATGAACAGGTAAGTCAGCCCCAGCCGCTGCTGCAGGTCGCGCATCAGGTTCAGGATCTGCGCCTGCACCGACACGTCCAGCGCGCTGGTCGGTTCATCGCAGACCAGGAAGTCCGGCTCGCTCGCCAGCGCCCGCGCGATGGAGATGCGCTGGCGCTGCCCGCCGGAAAATTCGTGCGGGTATTTCTCCCCGTCGCTGACCGTCAGCCCGACCTGCGCCAGCAGCGAGCCGACACGGGCCCGCGCCTCGTTGGGCCGTTCCCCCAGGCCGAACACCCGGATCGGCTCCCCAACGATATCGCGCACCCGCCAGCGCGGGTTCAAAGACGCGTAAGGGTCCTGGAAGATCATGTTCATCCGCCGCCGAGTCGCCGGTTTGGCCCGAGCGTCGGAGAGTACCTGGCCCTCGAACAGGATATCGCCCTCGGTGGGATCGTAGAGGCCGACCGCCAGGCGGGCGATCGTCGACTTGCCGCAGCCGGATTCGCCCACCAGCGCGAACGTCGTGCCTGGTTCGATATGAAACGAAACGTCGTCGACCGCACGCAGCCGCCGGCGCGGCTCGCGTGCCAGGACGCGCTGCAGCCAGGGTTTCGACACGTCGAAGTCATGGGATAGCGACACCGTCTCCAGGATGTGCCGCGTGCTCATGCGTGCAGCCAGCACGCCGCGCGCGTCGCGCCTGCGTCCATCAGGTCGGGCAGGTCGGTCCGGCAGCGGTCGAACGCCTTCGGGCAGCGCGGGTGGAAGCGGCAGCCTTGGGGCAGGGCGTCCAGCCGCGGCATCGCGCCATCGATCTGGCGCAGCCGCGCCACCCTGTGCTCCAGGGACGGGATGCTGGCCATCAGGCCCTCGGTATAAGGATGCGCGGGATGGCGGATGACGGTTTCGACCGGTCCGATCTCGGCGATGCGGCCGGCATACATCACCGCGACGCGGTTGGCGGTCTCGGCGATCACGCCCATGTCGTGGGTGATCAGCATGACCGCCGTGTGCTCGTCGCGCGTCAGGTCCTTCAGCAGCGTGATGATCTGCGCCTGGATCGACACGTCCAGCGCCGTCGTCGGCTCATCGGCGATCACCAGGGCGGGTTCGGCGCACAGCGCCAGGGCGATCACCACGCGCTGGCGCTGGCCGCCGGAGAACTCGTGCGGATAGGCATCGATCCGCTGGGCCGCGGCGGGGATGCCGACGCGATCCAGCCAGCCGATCGCGCGCTTGCGGGCATCCGCGTCCGACAGCGGCAGATGGGTCTGCATCGTCTCGGTCAACTGCCGGCCGATCGTATAGAGCGGGTTGAGCGTGGTCAGCGGGTCCTGAAAGATCATGCCGATCCGCTTGCCCCGGATGCGGCGCATCGGTTCGGCCGGCAGGTTGTCGATGCGGGTGCCATCCAGCAGGATCTGGCCGCCGGCGATATGGCCGGGACGCTCCAGCAGGCCCACGATCGACACGCCGGTCAGCGACTTGCCGGCGCCCGATTCGCCGACGACGCCCAGCACCTCGCCTTTCTCGATGCTGAACGAGACGCCGTCGAGCGCACGCAGCACGCCGCGGCGCGTGGGAAATTCGACCACCAGGTCGCGGACGTCCAGCAGCGCCATCAGCGCAGCTTCGGGTTCAGGGCGTCGCGCAGCCAGTCGCCCAGCAGGTTGATCGCCAGCACCAGCAGCACCAGCGCGAGGCCGGGGAACACCGTCACCCACCACTGGCCGCTGAACAGGTAGTCGTCGCCGAAGCGGATCAGCGTGCCGAGCGAGGGCTGCGTGGGCGGCAGGCCGACGCCCAGGAAGGACAGCGTCGCCTCGGCGATCACCGCCAGCCCCAGGCCCAGCGTGGCGATCACCAGCACGGGGCCGATGACGTTGGGCAGGACGTGGCTCAGCATGATGCGCCAGGACGGCACGCCGATCACGCGGGCGGCCATGACATAGTCCTTGTTGCGCTCGACCAGGGTGGAGCCGCGGACGGTGCGGGCGAAGTTGGGCCACAGGCTGATGCCGATGGCGAAGATGATGACGTAGATCTGCACCGCGTCGCGCAGGGTCTGCGGCAAGGCGGCGGTGATCACGCCGTCGACCAGCAAGGCGGTCAGGATCGAGGGAAACGTCAACTGGATATCGGCGACCCGCATCAGCACGGCGTCCGTCGTGCCGCCCGCATAGCCGGCGAGCAGCCCGACCCCGATGCCCACGACCATCGCGAACAGCGTGGACAGCAGCCCGACGCTCAGGCTGATGCGCATGCCGTACATGATCGCCGACAGCACGTCCCGCCCCTGGTTGTCGGTGCCAAGCAGGTTGGACCAATCCGCGCCGTCCATCCCGATCGGCGGCTTGAAACTATCCAGCAGCGACAGCGACGCCACGTCCATCGGGTTGTGCGGCGCCAGCCAGGGCGCGAACAGCGCGCCGACCGCCAGCACCAGGGCGATGAAAGCCGCCAGCATGGCGCTGGGCGAACGCCTGAAACTATATGCGAGGTCGCTGTCCCAGGCGTGCGCCAGCATCAGCGTCGCACGCGCAGGCGCGGATCGACGGCGTAGTACAGCAGGTCGACGGCCAGGTTGATGATCACGAAGACCAGCGCGATCAGCATCAGGTAGGCCGACAGCACGGGGATGTCCGCCGACGTCACGGACTGCACCAGGAGCAGGCCCATGCCGGGCCATTGGAACACCGTCTCGGTGACCAGGGAGAACGCGACGATGCCGCCGAATTGCAGGCCCATGATGGTAATGACCGGAACCAGCGTGTTCTTCAGCGCATGCCCGAAATGGATCACCCGGTTCGTCAATCCGCGTGCCCGGGCGAACTTGATATAATCCGTGCGCAGGACTTCGAGCATCTCCGCTCGGACCAGGCGCATGATCAGGGTCATCTGAAACAACCCCAGCGTGATCGCCGGCAGGATCAGCGACCTCAGGCCCGACGTCGTGGCGAATCCCGTCGTCCACCAGCGTCCCAGATGCACCACCGTGCCGCGCCCGAAACTGGGCAGCCAGCCCAGCCAGACCGAGAAGGTCAGGATCAGCAGGATGCCCAGCAGGAAGGTCGGCAGCGACACGCCCGTCAGGCTGACGGTCATGAACACCCGCGACAGCACGGTGTTGCGGTGGATGCCCGTATAGACCCCCATCGGCACGCCGATCGCGAAGGCCAGCACCGAGGCGGTGACGGCCAGTTCCAGCGTCGCCGGCAGGCGTTCGGCGATCAGGCTGCCGACCGGCTGCGCGAGGCGGTAGCTGATGCCGAAATTCCCGTGCAGCGACATCCACAGGAAATGCGCGTACTGCACGAAGAACGGCTGATCGAGTCCCAGGTCCTTGATCAGTTGCAGCCGCTGCGCCTCGGTATGGTCCTGCGGCAGCAGGATGCTGACCGGATCGCCGACATAGGCGAACAGGGCAAACGAAATGAACCCGACCACCAGAAGGACCGGGATGGCCTGCAACAGCCGAGAACCGATGAACCCGAACATCCGGTGCAACTAAGGCGGAAGCGCTGCGCGTTGTGAAGAGGTTATTTGCGCCGGGCGCGGGGTGTCACATGGACCTGCGTTGCAGGGCCCTGCGCCGACGAGGGCGGAAGACCCTCCGCGTCGCCATGATCCGGCTGCGTCTCTTGCGCCAGCCAATCGCGGAACCGCCGGATCGGGCGTTGGCGCAGCCTTTCAGGCAGCGTGACGAACCAGTGGCCTTCCCCGGTGCGGATCGGGTCGGGCGGTGCGATCTCGGTCAGCACGCCGGTCCCGACCAGGTCGGCGACCAGGTTGCGGTCGACCACCGCCGCGCCCATCCCGGCGATGGCGGCCTGCACCGCGAGCGCCCGTGTCTCCAGCGTCATCAACGGCGGCCGGTCGGACCAGCCCAGCGCGTGGGCGAGCAGGGGCCAGTCGTCGGGACGGGTGCGCCCCGCCAGCCGCGGCAGGTCGTGCGCCGGCGTGTCCGACCGCAGCAGGCGAGGATTGAGCACGACCACCGGACGCTCCGGAAACAGCAGCGTCGCCCGCAGCCCCGGCCATCCGCCGCGCCCCCAGCGGATGGCGCAGTCGAACGGTTCCGTTGCCAAGTCCACCGGCCGGGTGCCGGTCGACAGCAGCAGGTGGGTCCGTGGATGCGCCGCCTGGAAGCGGCCGAGCCGGGGCACCAGCCAGAGGGTGAGAAAACTTGACAGCGTGGAGACGCGGATATCGGCCGACGCCCGGTGTGCCTCCTGCACCGCGCCGTCGATCGTGTCGAAGGCGGCGGTCAGCCGGCGGGCCAGGTGCTCGCCCGTCTCCGTCAGCCGTCCCTTGCCGGCGAACAGGCTGACTTCCAGGGCCAGGTCGAGGTCCCGCAGCAGATGCGACACGGCCGACGGCGTGATGTTCATCGCCCTGGCCGCCCCTGCCAGGCTGCCCGCTCGGGCCGTTTCCGCGAGGGCGCGCAGCGCGCGCAAGGAGGGAGTCGGCATGAGAAAACCTCATTTTCGACGCGTGCCTTCTCATTAACCGGTTTGCCCGTTGTCGCGCCAGAGTGGGACTCGGAATAGTCGGCGCCGCCGTGGCTTGACGTGTCGCTATGGGCATCGGGAGAGGCGAATGCGTTCCCGCGTCGTGGTCGGCGCCCGTCGTGGTCGGCGCCCGTCTTGGTCGGCGTCGGTGCCGCGCGGTCGCTTCCGACGGGGACACCGCCGGTCCACACCATTCCAGCGAGGAGATGGAAACCGATGGAAGACACCATGCTCAAGGAACGCTTCGATGAACTCGCCGCCTACAACCGTTGGGCGAACGCGCGGCTCTACAAGGATGCCGCGTCGCTGTCCGACGATGTGCGCAAGCGTCCGATCGGCTTGTTCTTTTCCAGTATCCACGGGACGCTCAATCATCTGCTGGTCGCCGACTACATCTGGATGCGTCGTTTCACCGGTGACGGTCCGCAACCCGAGCGGCTGAATCAGATTTTGCATGACGATTTCGAAGAGTTGCGCGCGGCGCGTGGGAAAGAGGACGAGCGGATTTTCGATTTCGTTACATCCATTCCCGACTACCGGCGGGAAATCGCCTACCGGAACTCCACCGGCAAGACCTTCCACCAAAGGCTGGCGCCAGCCCTGACGCATTTCTTCAACCATCAAGCGCATCACAGGGGTCAAATACACGCTGGCTTGACAATTGTCGGGATACAAGAGCCGGAGTCGCTGGACCTTCTGGGATTGCAGCGTTCGATGGGGGGATGAACGGGGCGTTATCGTAACACACGCACTTTCTTCTGCGTTTCACTGCGTATTTTGTGAAAACGGGGTTGCATCGGTACTGCGTTTTGCCGCATTGACCGCGCGCGCCGCACGAATAGCGGCGGTTCATGCGGACGTAAGGAAACGTACCAATGCGACTCACGCAGACTGTTGGCGCGGCAGGCGCCGCCCTTGCCTTGGCTCTGACGGCCCACGCGGCGCAGGCCGCCGATCCGATCAAGATCGGCGTCATCGCGGAAGAGTCGGCGATTTCGGGCGTCGGCATCCCCAACGCGGCGAAGATGGCAGCAGAAGAAATCAATAAACAGGGCGGTGTGAACGGCCGTCCGATCGAGATCGTCGCCTATGACGACCACAGCTCCGCCTCCGACGCCGTGCGCGCGTTCCAGCGCGCGGCGCAGCAGGACAAGGTCTCGGCGGTGATCGCGTCCTATATCTCGGAAGTCGTGCTGGCGCTGGAGCCCTGGGCCGGCCGGCTGCACATGCCGATGATCACGCCCGGCGCCGCGAGCAACGAGATCACCAAGCGCGTTCACGACGACTACGACCACATGAAATACGTCTTCCACGGCTACCTGGCCTCCACCCAGATCGCCGACGTGGTCTGCAACGCCGCCAAGCAGTTGATGGTGGACGACCTGAAGATGAAGACCTCGGTCATCATGAGCGAGGACGCCGCCTGGACCATTCCGCTGGACGCCGAATATGAAAAATGCCTGCCCGCCGCCGGCCTGAAGGTCGTCGACCATATCCGCCTGTCGCCCGACACCACCGACTTCACGCCGATCTACAACAAGATCGAGGGTGAGAAGCCCGACGTGATCGTCACCGGCATCAGCCACGTGGGCGTGCAGCCGACCGTGCAGTGGCAGCAGCAGCAGGTGCCGATGCCGATGTACGGCGTGTCCAGCCAGGCGACCAACGCGACCTTCTGGAAGGACACCAACGGCGCGACCGACGGCGTGATCTTCAACGTGGTCGCCGCCCCGGACGTGGCGGTGACGCCGAAGACCATTCCGTTCGCCAAGGCCTATGCCGCGAAATACGGCGCCGCCCCCGGCTATGCCGCGTACCAGGCCTATGACGACGTGTTCATGTGGGCCGACGCGATCAAGCGGGCCGGCGGCACGGACCCGGACAAGATGGTCGCGGCGATGGAAAAGACCGACTATGTCGGCACCATCGGACGCATCGAGTTCCTGCCGAAGGACAATCAGTTCGCCCACGGCATGCGGATCGGTGACGGCTATATCACCGGCCTGATGGCGCAGTGGCAGAACGGCAAGCAGGTCACGATCTGGCCCGCCAAGGTCGCCACCGGCAAGATGAAGTTCCCCGCCTTCACCAAGCTGCCGCAGTGACGGGACGGCGACGCTAACCCCGGACGCATGCATCGCGCCCCGTCGTGACCGAACCAGGCTCTGCCATCCGCGACTGCCTCTCCCCCAGCACCGCGCGTCGTGGATGGCGGGTCTTCGCCCGCCATGACGGGTGAGGCGGTGGTGCATGCTTTTTGCTTACGTTGGCGCGGCCGTTGGCGCGGCCGCCAACTCCTCGACCTCGGACCGTCATGCAAGCACTTCAGATCCTGATCGACGGGTTCGCGATCAGCAGCCTCTATGCCCTGGGCGCGACCGGCTTCACGCTGATGTTCGGCGTCTCCGGCGTGCTGAACCTGTCGCATGGCGCGATCATGGTGGTCGCCGCGGTGATCGCCTGGTGGGTCGCCGGCACCTATGGCACCGGACCCTATATCGGCGGCGCGGCCGGCATCGCGGCGGCGCTGGCCTGCGCGTTCTTCACCTATCGGGTCATCGTCCGGCCGATCCAGAACTCCGGCGCCATCCCGCGCGAGGAGAAGGAGATCTTCGTCCTGACCGGCACCCTGCTGTGGGGCATCATGCTGCAGGAGGCCGTGGCCTACGTCTTCACCGACAACCCCAAGACCGTACCGCCGCTGCTCGACGGCGTGGTCAGCATCCTGGGCGTGCGCACCCCGTGGAACGAGGTGCTGACCGCCGGCGTGTCGTGGCTGGCGATCGGCCTTCTGTACCTGCTGGTCAACCGCACCCGCACCGGCAAGTCGCTGCTGGCGGCCTCGATGAACCCGCGCGGCCTGACGCTGCTGGGCTTCGAGCTGTCGCGCATCTATGTCCTGGTCTGGGCCATCTACGGCGTGCTGACCGGCATCGCCGGCGTGCTGCTGGGGGCGTTCCTGGGCGTCAGTTCCACCAACGCGGGGACGCTGACCGCCAGCGCCTTCTCGATCGTCGTGCTGGGCGGGTTGGGCAGCGTCTCCGGCTCGCTGATCGCGGCCTATGTCGTCGGCTACCTGGAGACGGTCACGGCCTATCTGGTGAACCCGTCGATCCGCACGGTGCCGGTGCTGCTGCTGCTGGTCATCGTCGTCTATGTCCGGCCGCAAGGCCTGCTGGGAAGGAGGTAAGCCATGGTCCGCTCCCGCACCTTCCTGGTCGTCGTCCCGGCGCTGGTCGTCATGGCGCTGCTGCCGCTGGGCGTCGGCGGCTACATCCTGGGCCTGCTGACGCTGGCCTATTACTACGCCGTCTTCGCGATGTCCTGGGACCTGCTGTTCGGCTTCGCGGGCGAGGTCAATTTCGGACCGAGCTTCCTGATCGGCGTAGGGGCGTATGCCGCGGCGCTGCTGAACCATTACTATAACCTGCCGATCCCGGTGTGCCTCGCCGCCGGGTCCCTGGCCGCGGTGGTCGCCGGCGTCATCCTGGCGGTGCCGGCGCTGCGGCTGACGGGTCCCTATTTCGGCCTGGTGACCCTGGTCGCGGTGCTGCTGCTGCAGAACATCCTGGTGCTGTTCTCCGGCATCACCGGCGGGGAGATCGGGCTCGACCTGCCCGACATCCTCGCGATCGACGACACCACCAACTACTACTACGCGCTGGCCTTCATGACGGTCAGCGGCGCGGTCCTGTACGGACTGTCGTGCTCGCCGGTCGGCCTCATCCTCCAAGCCAGCGGCCAGGACGCCGTCGAGGCCGCCGCGCTGGGCTTCAACGTCGCCAAGCACAAGCTGGCGGCGTTCTGCATCAGCGCGTTCTTTTCGGGCCTGGCGGGCGCGATGCTGATCTTCTACCTGGGCACCGCCTCGGTCGGGACGGTGGTCGACATCGCGGTCGGGGTGAACGTCATCATCGCCGCGGTGCTGGGCGGGCGGCGCACCATCCTCGGCGCGGCCGTCGGCTCGATCTTCCTGATCGGCGCGGGCGAGGTCCTGCGGCCGCTGGGCCAGCTCTCCACCTTCGTCGTCTCCGCCGTCGCGCTGCTGGTGATCCTGTTCTTCCCCGGCGGCTTCATGGGCCGCATCCTGCATTCCGGAGGGTCGGAATGACCGCGCTTCTGGACGTCACCGGCCTGACCAAGCGTTTCGGCGGGCTGGTCGCGGTCAAGGACATCGACCTGGCCGTCAGCGCGGGGGAGATCGTCGGGCTGATCGGGCCGAACGGGTCCGGCAAGTCCACCGTGATGAAGTGCATCATGGGGATCGAGCGGCCCAATGCCGGCTCCGTGCGGATCGACGGCACCGAGGTCGCGGGCTGGCCCACCCACCGCATCGCCCGCCTGGGCGTCGGGCTGGTGTTCCAGCACAGCCACCCGCTGCACCGGCAGACGATCCTGGAGCACATCAAGCTCGCGCTGCTGCCCGACAACCTGCTGATGCTGGCGACCGACCACGGCGTCACCCGCCGGGCGGAGGAGATCGCGGCGCGGGTGGGACTGGCGCAGGTGGTGAACCGCCTGCCGCGCACGCTGCCCTTCGCCGACCTGCGCCGGCTGGAGCTGGCGAAGGCGATCGCCCGCAACCCCAAGGTGCTGCTGGTGGATGAGCCGTTCGCCGGGCTGACGGCGGCGGAGGTCGCCGACTTCTCCGACCTGATCGCGAGTTTCCGCGCGGACGGGCACGCGGTGCTGCTGGTGGACCACAACGTGAAGGGCGTGGCCGCGCTGGTCGACCGGGTGAAGGCGATGTACCTGGGCGAGCACGTCGCGGAAGGCTCCGCCGAAGAGGTGATGTCCAACGAAACCGTCCGCCGCGTCTACCTGGGCGGAAAGATCGAGACGGCGGCGCGGCCCGAGCGGGAAGGGAAGGGACGGACTCCGCTGCTGAACGTGCGGGGGATCGGCGTGCTGTACGGCAAGGCGACGGCGCTGGAGGACGTCTCGATCCATGTGGGCGAGGGCGAGTTCGTTTCGGTCGTCGGGTTGAACGGCGCGGGGAAGACGACGCTGTTCAATGCGATCTCCGGCCTGGTGCCGTATTCCGGGACGGTGGAATGGAAAGGCGAACCGCTGAAGGGGATGACGGCGGGCGGGATCGCGCGGGCGGGCATCGTGCAGTGCCCGGAGACGCGGGAACTGTTCGGCGACATGTCGGTGCGGGAGAACCTGGAACTGGGCGGCCAGCATTTGACGGTGGGCGACGCGGCAACCCAGTTGGACTGGCTGTTCGGGCTGTTCCCCCGGCTGAAGGAACGCGTGCGCCAGGCCGCGCGCACCCTGTCCGGCGGCGAGCAGCAGATGCTGGCGATCGCGCGGGCGCTGATGATGCGGCCCAAGCTGCTGGTGCTGGACGAGCCGACGCTGGGGCTGGCGCCGGTGATCCTGGAGCAGTTGTCGAAGGCGATGGAGACGCTGCGCCAGACGACGGATATCACCGTGCTGCTGGGCGAGCAGAACGTGACGTTCGCGCTGCCGCATGCGGACCGGGTGTATGTGCTGGAGCACAGCCGGGTGGTGTGGGAAGGCGATCCGGCCCGGTTCGCGGCGGAGGCCGGGGCGGGGTTGTTGTAGGGGGCGTAGCCGGGCCTGGCGCGCGAACATCTCGAAGTCCGCTTCGTCCGAGGCCGATAGAGTCCGCCAAGACTATGGCCGGGAGCGTCAGTCTGATGGAACGAGGCGATATGCCGGACGCCAGCGCGCCTGTTCGATGTTCTGAAGGGTGACGCAATGAAGGCCGGCCGGTGCCGCTACCCCGCCACCCCCAGATACCCCGTGATCGTAACCACCGAAACCACCGTCGACCCCAGCACCACCCGGCCCGTCACCCCGGCCTCCCGCCGGTAGAACTCCGCCAGCATGAACGGTCCCGTCCCGGTCGGCAGCGCCGCCAGCAGCACCGCCGCATGCGTCAGCAGCGGCGGCAGTTGGAACACCAGCGCCGCCAGCACCCACGCGACCACCGGCTGCAGCACCAGCTTGAACCCGACCAGCAGCGCCGACACCCCGAAATCCCGCCGCGACGCCGCATCCCTCGCAGCCGGCCGCTCGGCCGCCAGGAACAGGCCCAGCGCCACCAGCGCGCAAGGCGACGCCGCGCCGCCCAGCAGCTTCAGGAAACTCTCCACCGGCGCCGGCACGGCCAGGCCGCACACGGGCACCAACGCCCCCAGCACCGGCGCCACCAGCAGCGGGTTGCGCAGCAGCGACCCCCCGACCTTCGCCACCAGGTGCCGCCGCCGCTTCTCGGTCTGCAGCCCGATCTCGATCAGCACGACCGCGATCCCGAACAGCACGCAGACCGTGATGATCGTCGCGATCAGCGTGGGCGCCAGCGCCGCCCGCCCCAGCGCCACCAGCGTCAGCGGGAAGCCCACGAACCCGACATTCGCATACCCCGCGTTCAACCCGTCGATCACCGCGTCGACGAAGTGCCGAGGCCGCAGCAGCGGCAGCCACAGCGTCAGCAGGAACATCGCCGCCGCGCTCAGCCCGAACGCCGCGACGAACCCCGGCTGCCACACATCCGCCAGCCGCGCATGGGCGATGACGTCGAACAGCAGCGCCGGCAGCGCCAGATAGATCACGAACCGGTTCAACTCGGTCGTGGCGTGCGGCCCCAGCACGCCCAGACGGCGCACCAGCCAGCCGGCGAAGATCAGGCCGAAGATCGGCAGGACGATCAGCAGGGGCGACAGCATGGGAGGGATCTCGTCAAAAACCTGCCCTAGCCGTAGCGCCGCGCTTCGATATAATCCAATGCCGATTTCTGCCCTTATCAATACCTTTTCGGTATCATGATCGACATCCGCCAGATGCGCTACTTCGTCGCCCTCGCCGAGACCCTGCATTTCGGCAAGGCCGCCGAACGCCTGCACCTCAGCCAGCCGCCGCTCAGCCGCCAGATCGCCGCCCTGGAAAAGGACCTCGGCGTCCGGCTGCTGGAACGGCATTCGCGCCAGGCCGCGCTGACCCATGCCGGCCAGCGTTTCCTGGAAGACTCGAGATCCGTCCTCGCCGCGTTCGAGCAGGCCTGCCGCAACGCCCGCCTCGCCGACCTGGGGGAAATGGGCGAGCTCTCGATCGGCTTCATGATGCACGCCGCCTACACCGTCGTGCCCGCCCTCGCGCGGCGGTTCATGACGGCGTTCCCGAAGGTGAGCCTGATGCTGAAGGAGGTGGTGCCAAGCTCGTTGCCGGACGACGTGCTGGCGGGCCGGTTCGATGCGGGGATCATGTTCTACCCCGGTCCGATCCGCGGGCTGGAGACGCGGGTGATCCACAGCGAGCATCTGTGCCTCGCCGTCCATCCCGACCACGCGCTGGCGCGGCGGCAGACGGTGGCGGCTCGGGACCTGGCGGACCAGCCGCTGATCGCCACGCCGGTGGAGGTCGCGCCGATGCTGCGTGCGTCCATCGCCGACTACTGCCGGGCGGCGGGCTTCGCCCCGACGATCCGGCTGGAGGCGCAGTTGCAGCAGACCATCGTCAGCCTCGTCGCCGAGGAACTGGGCGTCGCCCTGGTGCCGCAATCGATGCGGAAACTGGGCGTGGCCGGCGTGACGTTCCGCGACCTGATCGACGCGCCGCCGGTCGAGCAGGTCGTCGCCTGGAAGGACGGGAACCGCAATCCGGCGCTGCGTCCGTTCCTGCGGATGGCGGGCGCGGAGGGGGGCGGAGACGAGGCCGGCTGATGTCAGCCTGCGGGTAGAAGGGTTCCGAAGACCTGGACCTCAACCAGGTGGAGGAACGAGGTCCGTTGCACCTGCAACCGAACGAACCGCGTGGTCCGCGCCCCGGTCGGCCGCCACGTGAGCGGCTTTCCGTCCGCTCCGCCGATCCAGGCATCCGGTTCCGTCGTATACACGGTCGTCCAGGCGCGTCCATCGCTTGAAAACTGGATGGCAAGCGGTGCGGCGCGGGCCGTCAGCACGGGATGATCGACCCTGTTGTAGACCACGACCGCTTCGATCGAGGCCAGGCCTGCAAGTTCCACCTGCCACCAGGGCTTGTCCTCTTGGCTGGTGTGGAAGGCGAACGGTTCGAGGAGGTTGCCGTCCACCGCCCCGGCGGAATCCCGCTCGACCGTGGGCGCGCGCGAGTAGGGAGACACCGAGCTCTGCGACGTCGGCCGGTTGAAGGCGAGGTTCTCGCCGGCGAATGCCAGGTCCGGTGGAGGCGTTGCGTCGTGCCGGCGGGAAGGCCCGGGCTGGTAGCCGCGAAGGTGACCGACGGTCTCGTAATGATGCTGGACGTCTTCGTACCAGCCTTCGGCGATCTCCTGCGCTGCCTTGGGATATTGCCTGACGTACCAGCGCCAGTCGACGTCCGGGCGGCGGACGGCGGACCCTGTCCTGACGAAGGGACGATTGTTGACGATGTAAGCAATCTGCTCGTGGGGCAGGTACGTCCAGACGACGCCAACCTCCTTGTAGTAGCGGAGCGTCTCTTCCTGCGGCATGCCGTAGCACAGCGGGAACAGGTAGAACTTCCAGCGCGGGTCGCCCGTCGCCACCAGGTTGATCTCGGGTTCGTGGCAGGGGTTGTAGAAGCCAAGCAGCGGTTGATGGATCGTAACGGCATCCGACAGCCAGGACGCCAGCCAGGAAAACGTGCTGACGCTGGGGATGACGTGGCGGGCGGAGCGGATCATGTGGAAGTCCCGGATCGCGCCCTGGCTGGGGATGAAGCGCGCGTTCGGGAACGTGCGTCGCAGTTCGGTGCAGAACGGGCCGTCGTCGAGCTGGCCCATGATGACGGGCGACAGGCCGGTCTGGCGGACGATGTCCTGGTAGAAGGGGATCGGGACCAGCGGGTAATGGTAAATCCCCTGGAGAATCTCGCCCCCGCGGACATTGATGACCAATTCCCCTGCCTGGAAGGTCGGAAGATCGGTCAGGTCCGTGGCGTCGGGTCGGAACACCGATCGATAAGCGGCCGGACCATCATAGAACCGGACGTCCTGAAGGTAATCCTGGAGCACGACGCCCCCGATATCGCCCTGTCGCATGCGTTCGGAGAGGATGGCCAGGTCGAACTTCCTGGCCGTGTCGACCAGCAGCAATCCCTTGGTACGGGCCGAGGCGGGGACGTTGAGGGTCCATTCCGGCAACGCGACCTGCTCGATGACGGAACCGGGGACGAGCTGCCGCAGCCGCAACGCTGCCATGTATTGCAGCATCCGGTTGCCGAGGTTGCCTCGTGGGACAATGCGAATCAGCGGACCCATCGCGCGAGCACCCGTGTTCCGATGTTGGGACGGCGGATCGAGCCTATACCGTCTGCCCCGGACTTGTCGCATCGATCATTGGCTGGCCGGCCGATCTTCGCCGCGCCTGCGCCAGCCAAGGCGATCCGATATCGGAACAAATATGCGAGGGGCGGCAGATGTTGCCACACCCGTATCTCCGCCTCACTATGACGCCCTCGAAGAAGATACCCGGGAATCGTCCATGTCCAATTTCGCCGGCCTCACGCCGCTGCTTGCTCCCAAGACCATCGCCGTCCTCGGCGCGTCGTCCGATCCGACGCGCATCGGCGGCCGGCCCATCGCCTATATGCTGGCGCAGAAATTCCCCGGCACGCTCTATCCGGTGAACCCGAACCGGGCGGAGGTCCAGGGGCTGAAGGCCTACCCGACGGTGGCCGACCTGCCGGAGACGCCGGACGTCGCGATCGTCGCCGTCCCGTCGGAGCTGGCGCCGCAGGCGATCGCCGACCTGGGCGCCAAGGGCTGCAAGGGCGTCATCATGTTCACCGCCGGCTTCGCCGAGGTCGACGACGCGGGCGCCGCGGTCCAGGCCGGGATGGTGGAGACGGCACGCCGCCACGGCATGCGCCTGCTGGGTCCCAACTGCCTGGGCGTGTTCGACGCCGGCCGGTCGTACTACGCGACCTTCTCCTCGTCGTTCGATTCCGGCTGGCCGGTGCCGGGGCGCATCGGCATCGCCTCGCAGTCCGGCGCCTACGGCACGCATCTCTATACGCTCGCCCGCAACCGCCATATCGGCGCCAGCCTGTGCGTGATGACGGGCAACGAGGCGGACGTGACGGTCGGCGAATGCATCGGCTGGCTGGCGGAGAACCCCGAGGTCGACGTCATCGCGGTCTATGCCGAGGGCATCCGTGAATCGAAGACCCTGATCGCCGCGCTGCAAGCCGCTCGGGCGGCACGCAAGCCGGTGGTGATGCAGAAGGTCGGCCGCAGCGAGCTGGGCGGGAAGGCGGCGAAGTCGCACACCGCTTCGATCGCCGGCGACGACGCGGTGACCGAAGCCGTGATGAAGGAGTTCGGGGTCTACCGTGCTCGCAATTCCGAAGAAATGTTGGACATCGCCCACACGGCGACGCGCCGGATCTATCCGGTGTCGAACACGCTGGGGGTCATCACCGTCTCGGGCGGCGCGGGCGTGCTGATCAGCGACGTGGCCGACAGCCTGGGCCTGCCGATGCCGGAAATGCCCCAGGCGGCGCAGGACAAGCTGCGCGCGCTGGTGCCGTTCTGCGGGCCGCGCAACCCGGTGGACGCGACGGCGCAGGTGTCCAACAACGTCGAGCTGGTCAAGACCTTCATGGACACGATGGTCGTGGAGGGCCGCTACGCCTCGGTGCTGGGCTTCTTCAGCATGACCGCGTCATCCCGCCGCTGGCCGAAGATCAAGGAGCAGTTGGACCGCACCAAGGCGGAGAACCCCGGCCGGCTCTACGCCCTGTCGGTCATCGTCCCGCCCGAGCGGCGCGACGAGTTGGAGGCCGATGGCTGGGTGGTGCATGAGGATCCGACCAGAGCGGTGACGGCCATCGAGGCGATGGGGCGGTTCGGGGCGGCGTTCGCGGCACCGAAGCCCGCGTCCGCGCCGTCCGTGCCGCCGGTGGTGCTGCCGCACGCGACGCCGTCCGAAGCCGAAGCCAAGCGCCTGCTGGCCGCGGCCGGCATCGCCTCGGCCCCCGAGGCGGCCTGCGCCACCGCCGATGAGGCGGTCGCCGCCGCCGAACGCTTCGGCTACCCGGTGGTGATGAAGATCCTGTCCCCGGACATCCTGCACAAGTCCGAGATCGGCGGCGTGCTGCTGGACGTCGCCGGCGCGCCGGCCGTGCTGTCCGGCTTCACCACCCTGCTGGACCGCGCCCGCGCCGCGGCGCCCAACGCGCGGATCGAGGGCGTGCTGGTCGCCAAGCAGCTCAAGGGCGGGGTGGAGTGCATCCTGGGCATCCACCGCGACCCGGTGTTCGGTCCGATGGCGATGTTCGGGCTGGGCGGGATCTTCGTGGAGGTCCTGAAGGACGTCGTCTTCCGCCGCTGCCCGTTCGGACCGGACGTGGCCGAGACGATGATCCGCTCCATCAAGGGCGCGCCGCTGCTGGAAGGCGCGCGCGGCCGTCCGAAGGCGGACATCAAGGCCCTGGCCGAGATGCTGTCCCGCCTGTCCGCCTTCGCCGCGGCGGCCGGCGACCGGCTGCAGTCGGTCGACCTGAACCCGGTCTTCGCCATGCCGGAGGGGCAGGGGGCGTTCGCCGTCGACGCGGTGATCGAGGTCGCCGGCGGGCACTGAGCGGCGCGGCGGCCGCCCACCCCCGTCATGGCCCTGCTTGGCCGGGCCATGAGAGGGCGCCGCGACAGGGCGCCGTGACGGGGCGCCATAACGGGGCGCCATAACGGGAAGGGACGGCAAAACCTCTTGGCCTGCGCCCGGCGTTCCGCCAACATGGCCTCATAACATTAAGGAACGTCCATGTTCAGACGCTTGCTCCTGGCCGCGGCGCTGCTGCTGGCCATGTCGGCGGCCCACGCCGCCACGCTCGATACCGTCCGGCAGAAGGGGTATGTCGCCTGCGGCGTCAATGTCGGCCTGGGCGGGTTCTCGATGCCCGACAGCAAGGGGGTCTGGCGCGGCCTCGACGTGGACGATTGCCGTGCCGTGGCCGCGGCGGTGTTCGGCGACGCCCAGAAGGTCCGCTATGTCCCCACCACCGGCACCAGCCGGTTCGCCGCCCTGCAGTCGGGCGAGATCGACATCCTGTCGCGCAACACGACCCACACTTTCCTGCGCGACGTCACCATCGGGCTGCGCATGGTGATGGTGAACTTCTACGACGGACAGGGGTTCCTGGTGCGCAAGGACGCCAAGGTGCAGCACCTGCCGGACCTCGCGGGCGGCACGATCTGCATGCTGCAGGGCTCGACGCACGAACTGAACCTCGCCGACTGGATGAAGCAGCATGATATCGAGTTCCACATCGTCCTGCTCGATACGACCGACGTGCTGATCAAGACCATGCTGTCCGGCCGTTGCGATGCCGCATCGTCGGACAGTTCCAACCTCGCATCGATCCGCGGCGCCGGCGTCCCCAACCCCGACGACTTCGTCATCCTCTCCGACCGCATCAGCAAGGAGCCGCTCGGCCCGATGGTCCGCAGGGCGGATGATCAGTGGCTGGACGTGGTGCGCTGGTCGATGATGGCGATGCTGGAGGCCGAGGAGCATGGCGTCACCTCCCGGAACGTCGACGCCATGCTGGCCGACAGCGCCGATCCCGCCGTGCAGCGCCTGCTGGGCAAGACGGGCGATTTCGGCAAGCTGATGGGGCTGGACAACGCCTGGGCGTTCAACATCGTCAAGCAGGTCGGCAATTACGGCGAATCCTATGAGCGCAACGTCGGCATGGGCAGTTCGCTGAAGCTGGAGCGCGGCAACAACGCGCTGTGGAGCAAGGGCGGGCTGATGTATCCGATCCCGTTCCGATAGGCGCCCGCCGTGAACCAACCGGGGCGCAACAGCCGCTCCGAGATCCTGGCACCGTTCGCGGTCCGCAGCTTCCGGTTCCAGTGGCCGGCGGACCTGCTGACGTCCTGGGGGATCGAGATGGAGGTGCTGATCCTGGGCTGGTACATCCTGACCGCCACGGGATCGGTGCTGCTGCTGACGATCTACGGATCGCTGCAGTATGCCGGCACGCTGATCGCGCCGATGTTCGGCCTTGCCGGAGACAGGTTCGGGCACCGTAACGTGTTGTGCGTGATGCGCGCGATCTATGCGGCGCTGTCCACCGCGATCACGCTGATGGCGCTGGCGCATGTGCTGACCCCGGTTGCCGCGCTGGTCATCGCCGGCGTGAACGGTCTCGTCCGGCCGTCCGATCTTGCGATGCGCAATGCGCTCGTTGCCGAAACGATGCCCGGAGACCGGCTGATGGCCGCCATGGGCGTGGCGCGCACCACGTCGGACTCCGCGCGCGTCGTCGGCCCGCTGGCCGGTGCCCTGCTGGTGACGGCGGCAGGGTTGCCGTTCGCCTATGCCGTGGTGACGGTCTTCTATGCGATCGGCTGCCTTCTGACCCTTGGCGTGGGCGCCCCGTACGCGGCCGCCACCCGGCTGGCCAGCCTGTCGATCTGGCGCGACCTGCGGGAGGGCGTGGCCTATGTCTGGGACACGCCCGAATCGCTGGCCGCGATGTGGCTCGCCTTCCTGGTCAACATGACCGCCTATCCGCTCACGCTGGGGCTGCTGCCCTATGTCGCGCGCGACGTCTACCATGTGGGACAGACCGGCCTCGGAACGTTGACCGCCAGCTTCGCGATCGGCTCGCTGGCCGGTTCCGTCCTGATCAGCGTCATCGGCCGTTCGATCCGGCCGGCGCGGATGATGGTCACGTTCAGTTTCGTCTGGTACGTGATGCTGCTGGTGTTCGTCCACATGCCCGGAATCAACGCGGGACGGGTGACGCTGGTGCTGGCGGGGCTGGCGCAGAGCCTGTCGATGACGCCCATGGCGGTGATGCTGCTGCACGGCGCCGGGGCCAAGTTCCGCGGCCGCGTGATGGGCGTGCGCATGCTGGCGATCTACGGCCTGCCGCTGGGCTTGCTGGCGGCGGGTTCGTTGATCCCCCGATTCGGTTTCGATGCCACCGCATCGGCCTATTGCGTTGCCGGCGGATTGCTGACGATCGGCATCGGCGTGCGGTGGCGCGGGGCACTCTGGCCGCTTTCGGCGCCGGCGAATACGCGGTGATAACCGGCTGATAGAAGACGATAATGGGCCGAGGGATGCCGCGATAACCAAAACGTCATTCTCTCCGCCGCGGCGGGGCCGCAATCCGGTCATCTTCGCCGCCTATATTGCGTCCAGATGAAACGCGGAGTCCGGTACGGGCGCGCCGCTTTCGAAGGAGTGTAAAGGAATGTCGCCGTTGAAGTCGCTTTTCGTCGCCGTGCCAGTGGCCGTGGGCCTGCTGGCCGCGCCGGCCGCGCAGGCGCAATGGCACGGCGGTCCTGGCGGGCCGCACGGTGGTTACCGCGGGCCGCCCCCGCGTGGTCAATGGCATGGCGGCGGCGATTGGCACCACCATGACCATGACGGCGGGAACGGTGGCGCCATCGCCGGGGCGATCCTGGGCCTGGGCGCGGCC
>NZ_DASZTJ010000293.1:0-26318 GCF_035548235.1 Rhodopila sp. | reverse complement strand
TCCGGCGCTGATCCGACGTCCGGCGCTGGTCTGACGAACGCATAGAAGGCCGGCCGGTCGGGGCCGGCCTTCTCGCGATCGGGACTAGGCCGCCTTTTTCGCCAGCATCCCCTGGGCGATCAGCGTCTCGGCGATCTGCACCGCGTTCAGCGCCGCACCCTTGCGCAGGTTGTCGGAGACGCACCAGAAGGACAGGCCATGCTCCACCGTCGGGTCCTTGCGGATGCGGCTGACATAGACCGCGTCCTCCCCGGCCGCTTCCAGCGGCGTGATGTAGCCGCCATCCTCCCGCACGTCGACGACCTCGACGCCCGGTGCCTCGCGCAGGACCGCTCGGGCCTCACCGGCGGTGACCGGCCGTTCGAACTCCACGTTCACCGCCTCGCCATGGCTGATGAACACCGGCACGCGCACGCAGGTGGCATGCACGGCGATGTCGGGATCGAGGATCTTCTTGGTCTCGACCACCATCTTCCACTCTTCCTTGGTCGAGCCGTCATCCATGAAGACGTCGATATGGGGAATGCAGTTGAAGGCGATTTCCTTGGTGAACTGCTGCGGCGGGCTCTGCTCGAACACGAAGGACGACTTCGTGTGGTTGTAGAGTTCGTCCATCGCCTCCTTCCCCGCGCCGGAGACGGATTGGTAGGTGGCGACGACGACGCGCTTGATCTTGAACTCGTCATGCAGCGGCTTCAGCGCCACGACCATCTGGATGGTCGAACAGTTCGGGTTGGCGATGATGCCGCGCTTGCCGACATGGCGCAGCGCCTGCGGGTTCACCTCCGGCACCACCAGCGGGATGTCCGGGTCCATGCGGAAATGGCTGGTGTTGTCGATGACGATGCAGCCCTGGCCGGCGGCGCGCGGCGCGTGCACGGCGGAGATCGACCCGCCCGGGCTGAACAGGCCGATGTCCCAGCCGGTGAAGTCGAACGTGTCCAGGTTCTGGACTTTCAGGGTTTTCTTTTCACCAAAGGAGACTTCCGCGCCGGCGGACCGGCCGGATGCGACGGCAGCGACTTCCGAGACGGGGAAGTTGCGCTCCGACAGGGTTTTCAGCATCTCGCGTCCGACCGCCCCTGTGGCGCCGACAACCGCGACCCTGTAGCCCATTGTGCAAACTCCTGATGAAAACGGTCCCAATACCGTCGACCTCGGCGGGTTGGCCGAGGGGCGCCAGGGTTAGCGGGAGTGCGGGCGGGAAGCAAGGTAAAATGGGAACAAAGCGGTTTCGCCGGCGCGGCGGAACCGGCTCCGGACCTGTCGATCCGGACTGTCCGGCCGCCGAAAGCAATGCGGGTATGCAATGAAATCGCCCCGGCCGGGATTTGCCGCGCCAGGCGCGACCGGCTAGAGCAGGTTCGACGTCGCCGCAAACCGTCCAAAGAAAGGCCTCAGATGGCGCCCAACACCAAGCGCGTGTTCTACGTGAACAATGTCTCCGCTCCGATCTATCTGGAGATGTTGGCGAAACGTCCCGACATCCATGTGGACAAGCTGGTCAACGACAGCCCCGACGCCGAGGCCGAACCGATCCTGGCGCAGGCGCACGCCTATCAGATCGGCTCCAGCCGGCAGGAACTGGCGATGAGGTTCCAGGGCTATGCGCCGCTGCTGCAGCGCTGCCCGAACCTGCTGGTGCTGTCCACCAACGGCGCCGGCTTCGACACGGTCAGCCTGAAGGACGCGACCGAAGCGGGCGTCGCCGTCGTCAACCAGGCGGGCGGCAACAAGGAAGGCGTCGCGGAGCACGTGATGGCGATGATGCTGACGCTGTCCAAGCGCATCGTCATGTCCGACCATGCCATGCGGTCAGGGGCGACCTATGACCGGCGCGACTTCATGGGCGACGACGTGCAGGGCCGCACCATCGGCATCATCGGCCTCGGCCATGTCGGCAGCCGGGTGGCGGAGTTGTGCCAGGGCCTGTTCCAGATGCGCGTGCTCGCCTACGACCCGTACCTGTCGGCCGAGACGATCGCCGCGCGCAAGGCCGAGAAAGTGGCGACGCTGGAGGAATTGCTGGCGCAGTCCGACTACGTCTCGATCAACTGCCCGCACACGGCCGAAACACGCGGCATGATGGGCGCGGCTCAGTTCGAGAAGATGCAGCGCCACGCCTACTTCATCACCACCGCCCGCGGCGGCATCCACGACGAAGCGGCGCTGGAGGCGGCGTTGCGGCAGAAGCACCTGGCCGGCGCCGGACTGGACGTCTGGGAAGACGAGCCGCCGCCGTCGGACCACCCGCTGCTGCATTTCGACAACGTGCTGGTCAGCCCGCATACCGCCGGCATCACCCGGCAGTCGCGCCATAACATCGCACGGATCGCCGCGGAGCAGATGATCGACATCCTGGACGGCAAGAAGCCGCCCCGGCTGCTGAACCCCGAGGTCTGGCCGGTGTATCGGGAGCGGTTCGGCCGGATCCTGGGCTTCACGCCGGAGGCTTGAGCGCCGCCGCCGACGGCCCGAGCACCCGTTCCCGGCACACCGCCGCAGCGGCGTCCACGTCCGTCGCGTCCACCACCATCCACCCGGCAGGCGGCCGTGCCTGTTCGGCCGACCGGCGCAGCACCGCCACCGTGGCGTCCGATGCGTCGTCGCGGCGGGCGGCGACGCGCTGCTCCAGCACCGGCAGCGGGGCGTCGAGCCAGATGCCGGTGAACGGGACGGAGGCCGCGCGCAGGGCCACCGCCAGTTCCGTCGCCATCGGCGGGTGCAGGAAGGTGCAGTCGGCGATCACCGCGTGGCCCTGGCTCGCGGCTTCGACCGCGCCGTCGACCACCCCGCGGTTGACCTGCCGGTTCGCCGCCGGCTCGTAAGCCTCGGGGGCAAGCCGGTCCTCGGGCGCGGCGTTCCAGTGCCGCTTGCGGATCTCGTCGCTGCGCAGGATCAGCGCGCCGGGCGCCGGGCCGAACGTGGGCGCGAGCAGCCGGGCGATGGTGGACTTGCCGGTGCCTTGCAGGCCGCCGATGGCGACGACGCCGGCGGGCCTGGGGACCAGGTAATCCAGCGCCGCCGCCAGCCGGTCCCTGCCCTGCTGCGTCCGGCCGGTCGCGGCCAGCACGTGGGCACGGATCATCGCCCGCTGCGACAGGAACATCGCCAGGCCGCCGACCAGGCCGCAATCGCCCGTCCGCGCCACGTACCGGTTCATCACCCGGTTCGCCGCCGCCCGGCCGACGCGGAGATCGAGGTCCATCAGCAGGAACGCCAGGTCATAGCCGGTGTCGATCGTCGCCATCGCCTCGTCGAACTCCAGCGCGTCGAAGGCGACCGGCACGCCATCCCACAGGCAAAGGTTCCCCAGGTGCAGGTCCCCGTGGCAGCGGCGCACGAACCCGTCCTCCACGCGCCCGGCCAGCCAAGGACGCAGGCGGCGGACCAGCGCCAGGCAGGCGTCCAGCCAGGACCGCACGTGGTCCGGCGGCAGGCCGGCGCGCAGGGCCGAATCGGCGTTGCCCTCGGCGATCGCCGCCATCCGGCCGGCGCTGTCCCAGGGGCGCACCGGCGGCACGCGCGCATGGTCGCGCGCGATGCAGTCCCCGAGGCTGTCCAGAAGCGACGGGGTCAGCCCGCCCTGCTCGGCCACGCGGTCGAGGAACGCGTCCGCCGGCACCGGCGCCATCCGCAGCACCCAGTCGACCGGCTCGCCCTCGCCCAACGCCAGCCTGCCGTCCGGACGCCGGCCGATCGCGACCACGTCGCGGTAGATCGCCGGGGCGGCGGGCTTGTTCAGCGTCAGTTCCCGCTCCAGGAAGTGCCGCCGCGCCGCCAGGGCCGAGAAATCCAGGAACGGCAGCCGCACCGCCTTTTTCAGCTTCCAGACCGTGTCCTGCCCGACGAAGACGGCGGAGATATGGGTCTCGATCGGGGCCGAACCCGAAAGGGCCTGGAGGAAAGCGGCGGTGTCATGCTGTTCCGCCGGGATGGTCATGCAGTCCTCCGCCAATGGGTCCGTTCAAGGGGGTCAGTGATCCTGCGTTGCCGAGGCCGGGTCGCTGGCGCGGGCCCATTCGTTGACCAGCGTGAAGCCGATGCCCAGCAGGACCGGTCCCAGGAATATGCCCAGCAGCCCGAACGCGAGCGCGCCCCCCAGCACGCCCAGAACCGTCAGCACGAACGGCAGTTGCGCCCCGCGGGCGATGAACCAGGGCCGGATCACGCTGTCGGCGCCGGAAACCGCGCCGACGCCGTAGACCCCCAGGAAGATCCCCCAGCCGTAATGGCCCGACGCGAGCAGCCAGATGGCCGCCGGAATCCACACCACCGGCGCACCGATCGGCAGGACCGACAGGATGCCGGCGACGGAGCCCAGCAGGACCGGCCTGGGCACCCCGGACAGCCACAGCCCGAACGCCGTCAGGATGCCCTGCACGATCGCGGTGCCCAGGATGCCGTAGACGACGCCGCGCACCGTCGCACCGGTGACCCGGATCAGCCGGTCGGCCTGCACGCCGGCGATCCGGTGCAGCAGCAGCCGAAGCCGCTCCGCCAGCGGATCGCCGTAGGTGTAGAAGAAGAACGCCACGAACAGGGCCAGGACGAACATCAGCACGCCGTTGGCGATGCCCAGCAGCAGGCTCAGGCCGTTTTCCAGCACGACGCCGAACAGCGGGCGGAACGCTTCCAGCATGCCGCTGACGTCGGCGGCCCAACTGTTCCACAGCGTGCCCAGGGTGGGACCGAGCAGGGGGATGTCGAACACCCAGTCCGGGGCGTTCGGCAGGCCGGAGCGCAGCGCATCCATCACCAGGTGCCGCAGGTGCGCCACGTCGTCCGCGCTGCTCGGCGCGGCGACGGCGATGGGCAGCACCAGCAGGACCGCGGTCAGGAAGACCATCGCCCCCGCCGCCGCCACGGAACCCAGGCGCCGGCGGACGGCCTCGTAGACCGGCCAGGTGGTGTAGACGAGGATCCCGGCCCAGAGCAGCGCCGAGAAAAACGGATACAGCACGAGCACGCACCCGATGGCGACGCCTCCCAGCAGCAGACCCATCAGAATCCGCTCAGCAACCATGCCTGTCCTGTTTCCTCCTTCGGGTCCGTACGGCTCCGCTATAGCAGGCATCGCGGCGCGTGACCTCCTACTCCCGTCGCGGGCCTGCTTGACCGGGACGAAGCGGTCAAGCCGTCATGATCGATCGGGCGGGGTCGCCGGCCGGCAACGGCGCGCGGCAGGCGTCTAGGCAACCGCCGCCCGCGCTTGTAACGTCCGACCAACCTGGAATGCATGGCCCAGCGGGTCCGGCCGGTGATCCCGCTCATCTCGACGTCCGGATGACCGTCCCGCGTCCCATGCCGGGAAACAGAAGGACACGATCATGCCCCGCCTGGCTGCCAACCTGTCGATGATGTTCAACGAGATGCCGTTCCTCGATCGCTTCGCCGCCGCCCGGCAGGCGGGGTTTGAGGGGGTCGAGTTCCTGTTCCCGTACGAATTCCCCGCCGCGGACCTGCGCCAGCGGCTGCGGGGCGAAGGCCTGACCCAGGTGCTGTTCAACATGCCGCCAGGCGACTGGGCGGGCGGCGAGCGCGGGCTGGCCAGCCTGCCGGGCCGCCAGGGCGAATTCCACGAGTCGCTGAAGCGGGCGCTGGACTACGCGACCGAACTGGACTGCCGGCAGGTTCATTGCATGGCGGGCATCGTGCCGCCCGACGTCCAGCCGGGCACCGCGGCGGCGATCTATGCCGCCAACCTGGCCTGGGCGACCGAACTCGCGGCGCCGGCGGGGGTGAAGATCGTGATCGAGCCGATCAACCACCGGGACATGCCCGGCTATTTCCTGAACACCCAGGCGCAGGGTGCGGCGATCATCGATGCCATCGGCCGCGACCGACTCGGGCTTCAGTTCGACGTGTACCACGTGCAGATCACCGAGGGCGACATCACCAAGCGCATGGAAAAATACATGCCGGTGATCGCGCATATGCAGATCGCCGACGTGCCCGCCCGCAACGAACCCGGCACCGGCGAGATCGGCTGGGGCTACGTCTTCCGCCGCATGGACGAACTCGGCTACCAGGGCTGGGTCGGCTGCGAGTACCGCCCCGCCGGCGAGACGGTGGCGGGGTTGGGCTGGCGCGCGCAATTCGGTCTCTGATCCGCCCGCCGTCCGGTCCGGCCCCGCCCGGCCTGGACGGCCCCGGCACCCTGCAATCCGGCATTTTCCAATCCGGCACTTTCCAATCCGACACTCTCCAATCTGGCTGGGAGGCTTCGCATGAAAATCGGCTTTATCGGTCTCGGCATCATGGGCCGGCCCATGGCGCTCAACCTCAAGAACGCGGGCCACGACCTGTTCGTGCCGGAACGCGGTTCCCTGACCCCGGAAATCCGGGCGGCCGCCACGGTCTGTCCGACCGCGAAGGCGGTGGCGGAGCACAGCGAGGTGTTGATCATCATGGTGCCGGACACGCCCGATGTCGGGGCGGTGCTGTTCGGACCGGCCGGGGCGGCCGAGGGGCTGAAGAAGGGCTCGCTGGTGATCGACATGTCCTCGATCAGCCCGATCGAGACCCGCGAATACGCCGCCCGAGTCGCCGAGAAGGGCTGCGACTACCTGGACGCGCCGGTGTCGGGCGGTGAGGTCGGGGCCAAGAACGCCGCGCTGACCATCATGGTCGGCGGTCCGGACGCCGCTTTCGCGCGCGCCAAGCCGCTGTTCGAGGCGATGGGCAAGAACATCACCCCTGTCGGCAGCGAGCCGGGCGCGGGCCAGGTCTGCAAGGTCGCCAACCAGATCATCGTCGCGCTGAACATCCAGGCAGTGTCCGAGGCGCTGGTCTTCGCCTCCAAGGCCGGAGTCGACCCCGGCAAGGTGCGGCAGGCAATCAGTGGCGGATTCGCCTCTTCACGCATCCTTGAGTTGCATGCGGAGCGAATGATCAACGGCACGTTCAACCCTGGGTTCAAAATCAAATTGCATCAAAAAGACCTGAACTTGGCGTTGTCCTCGGCCAAAGCGCTGGACCTGGCCTTGCCTAACACCGCGATCGCGCAGCAAATGTTCAGCGCGTGCATCGCCCACGGAGCGGCGGAGCTCGATCATTCGGCCCTGATCACGGCGATCGAGGGTCTCGCCGACCATTCGATTCGCGGAAAAAAATGATGTGTCCGGAAGCGCCCGGAACGAGTCGCAGGATGTGATGAGGGTTGAAATTTAGAGCGCAAGCCGCATAAACTGCTCCCGCCACCTTCATTATGAGACAGCTTCCTTCTATTTTGGGTGTGAGGCTTATCATTTTGTCCCTTGGGGTGGCGGGATTTTCCGGTTTTCACCCGTAACGGTTGCGGGAAGGGCGTGTGTCTCATGTCGATGCGTTTCACCGAAATCGGTCAGCAACTTAGAGCCTATCGCCTGGAGTCGGGACTGCGAGCCGAAGAGATCGCCGCACGTCTCGGCGTCTCCCGCGCGGCGCTTTACCGCTATGAAAAGGGCGAGGTCATCAAGCTCGACACCATCAAGCGGCTGGCCGAACTGTTGAAGATCTCGCCGCTGTCGCTGCTGGGAATCGGGGTGGAGTACTACAATCGCCCGATCGGCTATTTCGAGCGAATCCGCCAGATCGAGGAGACGGCGGACCAGATCCTCCAGCTTTCCGGCCCGGTCTGCTACCTGACGACCTCCGACGCGTACGACTCGGCGCTGGCCGAGGCCTTCGACGAAGCCGCCGACCAGGCGGGGACGGAGCGCATGGCGCTGCGCAGCATGGCGGAGCAGGTGCTGGGCATCCTCGCGGCCCGCAAGCGCATGTATGCCATGCGGCGGCCGACCATCATCGCGATGGTCTCGCTGGGGTCGGTGCAACGGATGCTGGAGGGGGGGATCGTCAGCGGCCAGCACGTCTCCGACCGCATCCGCCGCATCTGCCGCGACGTCGCGGTGGCCGAGGTCGAGAACATGGCCAACCTGATGGAGACCGAACCGATGGGCCTTCAGTTCGGCCTGCTGGCCGGGTCTCCGCCAAGCTCGTCGTTCAAGATCCTGCGGGCGCGGGACCGGGTGAGCCTGGCGATCAACCCGTTCCGGACCGACACGCACCCTGCGTCGCAGACCGGCGTGGCGATGATCACCGGCGCGGATGAGGCGATCACCGCGCACCAGCGCGTGGCCGAGGCAAGCTGGCGGGAAGCGATGAAAGGCCCCTCGGGCGCGGCGCGGCTGCGGCAATTGCTGAACGTGGCGTCGCCGGTGTCCTGAGGCCGGGCTTCCGCTCGGCGTCATAGCCGAACCCGGCCATTGCGGCTCTCCCTCGACCAGGGTCGCGGATGGCGGGCCTGTGCCCGCCATGACGGGCGGGGGCAGCGCCTCGCCTATCCTGGCACCCGTCGCTCGACGCATATCGCGGCCTGCGCCGACCACGGTGCGGAGGGGCGCCAGTGCCCCGCGAGCGCAGAATCGATGGCACACGCAACCAACTCCAAAAACCAGATCGTTAAATCAGCAACTTGATTCGCCGTTCAATCTCCACTTAAACAGCACGATACCGTAGCCCTTCACGTTTGCCGGCGAGGAAACGACATCATGGCTCCCCCTCCGACGCCCGAACCGCGGCGCAGCCCGTTGCGGCTGCTGCTGATCCTGCCGTTCATCGCCATGCTCTGGGTGTCGACCTACAACAGCACGACGCCGGAACTGTTCGGCTTCCCCTTCTTCTACTGGTACCAGTTGCTCTGGGTGATCATCGCGGCCGCCATCGCCGCCATCGTCTACAAAGTCGAACATTAAGGACGCCCGCCCGTGAACTGGCCTGCGCTGACGGTCTTCGTCGCCCTTTTCATCCTGGTCACCGTCCTGGGTTTCGTCGCCGCCCGCTGGCGCTCAGGAGACTTGACGCTCCTGCATGAGTGGGGCCTCGGCGGCCGCCGCTTCGGCACCGTCGTCACCTGGTTCCTGCTCGGCGGAGACCTGTATACCGCCTACACCTTCGTCGCCGTCCCCGCCCTGGTCTACGGCGCCGGCGCGCTCGGCTTCTTCGCCGTGCCCTACACCATCATGATCTATCCGCTGCTGTACCTGATCTTCCCGAAGGTCTGGGAACTCGCGCACCGGAAAGGCTATGTCACCTCCTCGGACATCGTCGAAGGCCAGTACGGCAACAAATGGCTGGCGCTGGCGGTCGGCGTCACCGGCATCGTCGCGACGATGCCGTATATCGCGCTGCAGCTTGTGGGCATGCAGGTGGTCATCGGCGCGATGGGCGTAACCGGCGACGGCATCGTCGGCGACCTGCCGCTGATCATCGCGTTCCTGATCCTGGCGGCGTTCACCTATACGTCCGGCCTGCGCGCGCCGGCGATGATCGCGGTGGTGAAGGACATCCTGATCTACGTCGTGGTCATCGCGGTCACCATCTGGGTGCCGTACAAGATGGGCGGGTTCGGGCCGATCTTCGCGGCCGTCCCGCCGGCCAAGCTGACGCTCGCCGCACCCGCCGCCGCGACCTATGGCACCTACAGCGTCTATGCCACGCTGGCCCTGGGATCGGCCTTCGCGCTGTTCCTCTATCCGCACTCGCTGACCGCGATCCTGAGCAGCCAGAGCCCCGGCGCGATCCGCCGCAACGCCGCGCTGCTGCCGGCCTATTCGCTGGTGCTGGGCCTGCTGGCGCTGCTGGGCTTCATGGCGGTCGCATTGAAGGTCAATGCCGACCCGGCGTTCGCCGACGGGTTCAAGCATTACGGGAACAACTTCTCGGTGCCGGCACTGATCCTCAGCGTCTTCCCCGGCTGGTTCGCCGGCGTCGCCTTCGCCGCGATCGCGATCGGCGCGCTGGTGCCTTCCGCGATCATGTCGATCGCCTGCGCCAACATCGTCAGCCGCACCTTCTACAAGGGCCTGCTGGCGCCGCACGCGACCGATGCGCAGGAATCGAGCGTCGCCAAGCTGGCATCCCTGGTGGTGAAGCTGGGGGCGCTGGTGTTCATCATCTTCGTGCCGGTACCTTATGCGCTGCAGTTCCAACTGCTGGGCGGCCTATGGATGATCCAGATCCTGCCATCGGTGATCCTGGGGCTGTATCTGCCGTTCCTGAACGGCTGGGCGCTGCTGATCGGCTGGCTGGTGGGCACCGGCCTGGGCACCTGGATGGCATCCACGACGGCGTTCAAGGCGGCGGTGTTCACGCTGAGCCTGGGCGGCATCAGCTTCCCCGGCTACATCGCCTTGTGGTCGCTGCTGGCGAACATCATCGTCGCCGTGGTGCTGTCGCTGGCCTTCGCGCCGTTCGAGCGGGTGAAGCCCAGGAAGGCGTAAACGGACGACACAGGCTGTCCGGCCCAATCACGATCATCCCAATCGCGATCATCCCAGTCGCGATCATCCCAGTCGCGATCATCCCAGGCCGGCACGCCATCCCATGTCCCAGAACGCGGCCTCCAGCCGCGTGGCGGCTATGAAGGTCGCCAGAAGCTGCGGATAGCGTGCCGACGCACCGGCCGCCTCGCCCAGCCGGTCGAGCATCGTGATCGCGCCGCGCACCGCGCCGCGATAGTCGTCGCTGCCATAGGCGGCGATCCACGCGTCATAGGGGTTGCCGTCGCGCCGCGTCGCCGGATCGGCCAGCAGCCGCTCCCCGCACTCGCCATAGCCGACGAGGCACGGGGCCAGCGCCACCTGCAAGTCCAGCAGGTCCCCGGCCAGGCCGCGCTCCAGCACGAAGCGGGTATAGGCCATGGTTTCCAGCGCCTCGGGCGCGGCGGCCATCTGGGCCTCGGTCAGGCCCCATTGCGCGCAGTAGGACACATGCAGCGGCATCTCCACGTCGACGATGGCCGACACCGCGGCCGCGGCGGCGCGGATATCCGGCAGGGCCATGGCCTTGAAGCCGGCGAGCGCATGGGCGCGGGCGAAATGGATCAGGAACAGGTAGTCCTGGATGAGGAAATGCCGGAACGCGGGCTCCGGCAGCGTGCCGGCGCCCAGGCCGCGGACGAAATCGTGCCAGACATAGGCGTCCCAGACGGCGCCGGCATCGCGGCGGAGGCGGCCGAACAGGCCTCGGTCGAGAGGAAGCGGATCGAGCGGCATGAGGCAGTGTGGAGGGTACAGACCGCGCCACGCAAGCGTCAGCCGGACCGTTGCGCGGCGAGCCATTCGCAGATCAGGTCAAGCGCTTCGCTCTCGTTCGCCGCCTGTCGGTGCAGTTCGTCGGGGACGTCCTCATCGACGGACAGTTCCATCCCGCTGGCGATGTTGTAGACAAGGCGTACGGCCTCGACGAATTCCATGGCTTGCCCCCGGCATCAGTGCAGGGTCGAGGAACTCAGCGACGAAAGCCAGCCCTCGACGGTCGAGGGGAAGGCAGGCTTGGCGGGCGGCGTCTCCCGCAGGCGAAAGAGCAATCCCGACTTGCCGAAACGCGCGCCGACGTCCTCCAGGGGACCGATGGCGAGCATTGTCCCGTCCATGGTCAGCATGGTCGCCCACAAGACGCGGACCGCCAGCCCGCGCTGACCGTTCTGCACCAGACTCGCGGCGTGGAGCAGGTGCTTTTCGTCTTCTCCCACATGAGGCGCGCAGGGACAGTACGTCACGACACGCCGGGACGTCGAACGGGCCGCGATCGTCATGAACTGGTCGAGCGGGGACGCTGCGTCCGCCGCCCCCACGATGTCCAGGATGGTCCGGGAACGACGCTGCGGGTCGGCGTCCTTTTGCCGCGCGACCACCCAGCACCGGACGGCGAGCAAGAAGGCATGCTCCGGCAGATCGAGGCCGTCGATCGTTTCCGGATAATCCGGGGTCGGCGTGGAGAGTTGGATGGTTTGACGCATCGTAGGGCTCCCGGCTGGATCGGGTTCATGCTGCCTTAAATGAGAATGCGTCGCAATAGCACTCTCAGCACACAAGCAGATGTGACCTCCCGGCCCTCACCCCCGGCCCTCACCCCCCTCCCTCACCCCCGGCCGGCCTTCCCCGCGTACCCATCCCGCGTCTGCGGCAGCTTCCACCCCAGCACCTTGCCCGCCACCAGCGTCCGCAGCACCTGGGCCGTCCCCCCGCCGATCGTGAACATCCGCACGTCCCGCGCCATCCGCTCCAGCGGAAACTCGCGCGAGTAACCCCGAGCGCCGAAGACCTGAAGGGCGTCGTTGACGATCTTGATGGCGGCTTCGGAGGCGAAGATCTTCGCCTGTGCCGCCAGCGCCGGGTCGGGAAACGCGCTGCCGTCCGGTCCCCGGGACTCCGCCGCCGCGTACAGCATCAGGCGGGACGCGGTCAGTTGCGTCTGCATGTCGGCCAGCATCCACTGCAGCCCCTGGAACTCGCCGATCGGGCGGCCGAACTGCTCGCGCGACTTCGCCCAGGCCACGGCGTGCTCCAGCGCGCCGGCGGCGATGCCCATGGCGACCGTGCCGGCCCCGACGCGCTGGCTGTTATAGGCGTTGATCAGGTCGGCGAAGCCGCGTTTGAAGCCCGAGGGCGGCAGCAGCACCATGTCCGGCGTGACCTCCAGGTCCTCGAACACCAGTTCGCCCTCGGGCATGCCGCACAGGCCCATGGTGGTCTCGCGCTTGCTCACGCGCAGCCCTTCGGCCTCCCCCCTTACCGCCAGGAAGCCGCCGACGCCCAGTTCCGACCCGTCCTCGTCGAACACGCGCGCGAAGATCAGGTGCAGGCGGGAGACGCCGCCGCCGGTGATCCAGTGCTTCCGGCCGTTGATCACCCAGCGGTTGCCGCGCTTGTCCGCCCGCGTCGTCATGCCGCTGGCGTCGCTGCCGGCGTCGGGTTCGGTGATGCAGATCGCCGGCTTGTCGCCGCCCAGCACCAGGTCGGCCGCGCGCCGGCGCTGCGCCTCGGTCCCGTAGGCCATGACCGTCGAGATGGCGCCCATGTTGGCCTCCACGACGATGCGCGCCGTCACGGTGCAGCTGCGGGCCATCTCCTCGATGACCAGCACGGTGTCGAGGAAGCTGCGCCCCTGGCCGCCGAGTTCCTTGGGGATGGTCATGCCCATGAACCCCTCGGCCTTCAGCGCCTCGACGATGTCCCAGGGATATTCGCGCGTCCGGTCGATCTCGGCCGCGCGGTCGCGTACGAGGCCGTTGGCGAGGCCGGCGGCCCGCGCCTTCAGGGCCAGTTGGTCCGATGAGAGCTGCATCAGGTTGTTTCCTCTTTTTATCAGGACGCGACAGGTTTCAGGACGCGACGGGCGCCTCCATGGCCGGTTCGCTCGGTCGGAACGACATGTACGGCACCAGGAAGATGACCAGCCCCGTCGCCACCGCCGAGACCACGATCAGCGCCGGCAGACGGTGGTCGAAGACATGTTCGTACAGCACCGACCCGAGCGTATCGCCCAGCGGCTGCGCCAGGTTCAGGATGGACATCATGCCGGCGAAGGCGAACCCCTCGGCGCCTTCGGGGCAGGAATCCGCCGCCAGCGACAGGGTCGCGATGAACGCGATCATGCTGGTCACGCCGCCCAGGATCGAGATCAGCACCGCGCTGACCGGCCCCACCAGCAGCAGGTAGGCCAGGGTCGCCACCACGCCGCCCAGGATGCTCAGCCGCAGCAGGGCCGGGTGGCTCAGCTTGGTCAGCGCCGTCTTGTGGAGCAGGCCGCCCAGGATCCAGCCCCCGGCCCCGATGGATGACAGGATGCCGATGAAGCCCTGCGAGAAATGCAGCTGGTCCGTCATCACGAAATACAGCGGCGTGCCGAAGCCGGGGCTGAAGTAATACAGGAACAGGAACCCCATCACGAGGTACAGGTTCCGCGTCCGGAACGCCGTCAGCAGCGCGACGAACCGGACCCTCAGGGACGCCAGGTCGATCGCCGCCCGGTCCTCCTCGATCATCCAGACGCTGCCGATGATCGCCATCGGCGCCACCGCCGCGATCCAGGCCGAGGCCCGCAGCGCGCCGGAGGGCGACATCACCTCGATCAGCCAGCCGGCCAGCAGCACCGCCAGCATCTGGGCGATGTTGAACCACAGCCATTGCTGGTTGACGAAGCTGGCGCTGCCGTTGTGCTTCTGCCCGGTCTCGACCAGCAGGGCGCCGCACAGCGTGCTGGAGACCGCCATGGCCAGCGCCGTCACCACCAGGGCCGGGACCAGCAGCGTCCCGCCGCCCAGGATGGCCACCCAGGCGAAGGCGCCGATGCCCAGCAGGTTCGCCGCCACCAGCCAGGTGCGCCGCCGGTAGCCGAACAGCGGCACGAAATCCGAGATCGCGCCCCAGAGCGGCTTGATCACCCACGGCACGTCCAGGACGGCCAGGGAGGCGCTGATCTGCACCGGCTCCCACCCCATCACCTGCTTCAGGTAATAGGTGATCGGCTGCCCCAGGATGCCGGCCTTGGCCTGGCCGATGCCTTCCACCGCGTAGACGATGGCGAAGAACCACATGACGCGGCGCGTGGCGGACTTGGCTGTCATGACAGGCAGTTTGACCCGGCGAGGCGGTTGCCCTCAAGCCGGGTGTTGGGCAACCTGTCGCGCGGCTTTCAAGGACGAGAGAATGACCTGGCGCATCGGCATCGATATCGGCGGCACGTTCACGGACGTTGCGATGGTGGAGGAAGCGACCGGCCGCATCGGGATCGCCAAGGTGCTGACAACGCCCAAGGATTTCGGCCAGGGCGTGATCGACGGCCTGCGCCGCGGCATCGCGGACAATGCGATCGAGCCGTCCTCGGTCGCCTTGCTGTCGCACGCGACAACTGTCGTGACAAATGCCTTGCTGGAGCACAAGGGCGCGAAATGCGGCTTCATCAACACGCGCGGCTTCCGCGACCTGCTGGAGTTGCGCCGGTCCTCGCGCGGCGACCTGTACGACCTATTCCAGGACCCGCCGCCCGTCCTGGTGCCGCGCCGCTATCGTTACGAGATCACCGAACGGATCGACGCGCAGGGCGCGGTCGTCACGCCGCTGGCCGAGGACGAGTTGCCGGCGCTGATCGCGGCGATCAGGGACGCCGGATTGCAGACGATCGGCGTGTCCTTCCTGTTCAGCTTCCTGAACGACAGCCACGAACGCGCCGTGGGCGAAGCGCTGCGCAAGGCGCTGCCGGGCGTCGGCGTGTTCCTGTCCTGCGAGGTCCTGCCGGAAATCCGCGAGTTCGAGCGCGCCAGCACCACCGCCGTCTGCGCCTATGTCGGCCCGCTGATGGCCAGCTACCTGGAGCGGCTGTCGCAAGCCACGCGGACGCTGGGCCTGCCGCCGCTGCACGTCATGGGCTCGTCCGGCGGGGTGCTGGACATCCAGGAATGCCTGCGCATGCCGGCGATGGTGGTCGAATCCGGACCTGCCGCCGGGGTGATCGCCGCCGCCCAGGCCGGGCGGCAACTGGACCGGCCCAACCTGCTGTCCTTCGACATGGGCGGCACCACCGCCAAGGCCAGCGTCATCCTGAACCACGAGGTCGTCGTCACCGCCGACTACGAAGTCGGCGGCGCCGCCAATGCGCGGCGCTGGCTGCAAGGAACGGGGCACCCGATCCGCGTGCCGGTGATCGACCTGGCCGAGGTGTCCAGCGGCGGCGGCTCGATCGCCTGGGTGGATCCCGGCGGATCGCTGAAGGTCGGCCCGCACAGCGCCGGCGCCGATCCGGGTCCGGCGGCCTATGGCGGCGGCGGGACGCGGCCGACGGTGACGGATGCGGACGTGGTCCTGGGCTGGCTGGACCGCGAGGCGCTGCTGGGCGGCGGGCTGACGATCGACCTGGCCGCCGCCGAACGCGCTCTGGCCGAGGTGGCCGGACCGCTGGGGATGTCGGTGCAGGACGCGGCAGCGCGGGTGAACAGCGTCGTCAACGCGAACATGGCGCAGGCGCTGCGGATCGTTTCGGTCGAGCGCGGCCACGATCCGCGCGAATTCAGCCTGATCGCCTTCGGCGGCGCCGGCCCGGTGCATGCGGTGGCGCTGGCCGAGGAACTGGCGATCCCGGAAGTGATCGTCCCGCCCGCGCCCGGCGCCTTCTCGGCGCTGGGGCTGGTGGCGACCGACCTCAAGCGCGATTACGCGCGCACGCTGTATGCCGACCTGGGCAGCGTCGGGGCCAGCCGCGTCGCCGAGGCCTTCGCGGCGATGGAGACGGCCGGTGCGGCGATGCTGGCGGATGCCAACGTCCCGGCCGAACGGCGGGTGCTGCGGCGGCTGGCGGATGTGCGGTACCGGCGGCAGGCCTATGAGCTGACGCTGCCGGTCGAGGACGGTCCGGTGACGCGCACGACGCTCGACCGCCTGGCGGCGGACTTCCACGAGAAGCACAAGCAGACCTATGGCCATGCCAACCCGGCCGAGGCGGTGCAACTGGTGAACCTGCGCCTGAGCGCGATCGGCCGGCTGCCGGACCTGGCCCTGGCGCAGATGGCCGATCCGGCGCGGGCGCGGGTACGCCGGCGGGAGGTTTGGTTCCCGTCGACCGGCTTCGCCCCGGCGGACGTGCATTGGCGGGAGGGGCTGGTGCCGGGCACTCGGGTGGCCGGGCCGGCGATCGTGGAGGCTTTGGATTCGACGACGGTGGTCCCGCCGGGGTGGGTGGCGGCGGTGGATCCGCAGGGGTATCTGGTGTTGACGCGTACCGGGGGGTGATCTGGGGCTGGGGAGTCATTCCGATAGTTATTATGTTTCCAACGATTCTATTTTGACACAGATCGACTCAGATGCACGCAGATGCTCACAGATTCCGGTGCGTTGGGGGGGTGTGACCGCGGTCTCGATCCAGGGGGTGCTCCATATGCTGCAGGGTCACCCTTCTTGGTCACGCCGAAGAGTTCCAGTGGATCTGTATCGATATTTAATTGATGATTCTCTGAATCTGTAATTTGGGGCTACCGAAATTGAGCAGCAGACATAGTTTCAGGCCACTCCCTCTTAGATAGTTTAGACATTGTCCCCGGTGTGCATCTTCCAGCGCCTTGACGGCTTTCAATTCCACTAGAACCCGTTGTTCGACCAATAAGTCCACGCAGTACTCGCCGACCTGGATACCGTCGTAGAACACCGCGATCCCTCTCTGCTGGATCACCGACAGCCCACGCTTCCGCATCTCATGCACGAGCGCATTCTCATAAACCTTTTCGAGGAAGCCACCCCCGAGCACGTTACGCACCGCGAAGGAACAACTGATGACTTCCCGCGATAGCGCGTTCAGCCCCGGATCATCTGTGTGCATCTGCGCCAATCTGAGTCCCTCTGTGTTAAAAATGCTAGCCAGCCTCTGCTCCTCCTTCTCCATCAAACCACCCAAACCTTACCCAACCCTTGACGCCCCCGATCCCGCACCGCCACCCTCCCCCACGCCCGGAGAGGACCCATGGACGCCATAGACCTGCTGCTCACCCGCGAATCCGCGCTGAAACTGCAAGCCCCCGGCCCGTCGGCGACGGAGTTGGACCGCATCTTTGCGGCCGCCGTGCGGGCGCCGGATCATGGCCGCTTGCGGCCGTGGCAGTTCGTGGTCATCGGCGAGGACCAGCGCACCGCGTTCGGCGACCTGATGGCCGAGTCCATGCGCCGCCGCGAACCGGGCGCCACCGCCGATGCGCTCCAACGCGAACGCGACAAGGCGTTCCGCGCGCCCTGCATCGTTGCCGTCGCGGCGAAGGTGAAGCGCGGGCACAAGATACCGGAGATCGAGCAGATCGCTTCGGCGTCGGCGGCGGCGCAGACCATCATGCTGGCGGTGCCCGCCCTGGGCTACGGCGCCGTCTGGAAGACCGGCGCGCCGGCCTATGATCCGACGGTCAAGATCGCGCTGGGGCTGGAACCCGAGGACGAGATCCTCGGCTTCCTCTATATCGGCACCCCCACCGGCGGCCCCTCTCCCCTGCCCCGTCCCGAGGCTCGGGATTTCGTCACCCGCTGGGCCCCGTCCTAGACGACCGGCTTCAGCCCCGCGCGGAAACGGTGCGCCAGTTCGCGATAGGTGATCGCGTTCCGGTCGAAGCGCTTGCGCTCGTCCGGCTCCATCACGCGCTTCAGTTTCGCCGGCGATCCGATCCAGAGCTCGTTGCGGCCGATCACCTTGCCGGGCGGCAGCAATCCGCCGGCGCCCAGCATGCCGCCTTCCTCGATGACCGCGCCGTCCAGGACGGTGGCGCCGATCCCGACGAAGGCCCAGTCCTTCAGCGTGCAGGCGTGAATGACCGCGTTGTGCCCGACGGTGACGTCATCGCCGATATGGCAGGACATCCCGCCGCTATCGACGTGGATCACCGTCGAGTCCTGGATGTTCGTCCGCGCGCCGATGCGGATCAGGTTCATGTCGCCGCGCAGCAGGCAATGGAACCAGACCCCCGTCTCCGCCCCGATCTCCACATCCCCGATGATCACCGCGCTGGGGGCGATGAACGCGTCGGGGGCGATCTTCGGGCGCTTGCCTTCGAACGCAAAGAGCGCGGTCGGCCAATGGAGGCCCGGCGCCGCCTCAGCCACGCGGCTGCTCCAGGCCGAGCATCAGGCCGATGTTCTGGACGGCGGCGCCGGAGGCGCCTTTGCCGAGGTTGTCCAGGCGCGCGACCAGGATCGCCTGGCGATGCCGCTCATTGGCATGCACCCGCAATTCCATGACGTCGGTGTCGTTCAGCGCCTCCGGCTCCAGCTTGCCGTCGGTCTGGGGCGGCACCACGCGGACCAGGTCGCAGCCGGCGTAGCGGTCGGCCAGCGCCTTGTGCAGGTCGGCGCCGCTGGGCTTGCCGGGCAGCGTGTCCAGGTGCAGCGGAATCGACACCAGCATGCCCTTCAGGTAATGCCCGACCGAGGGCACGAAGATCGGCCGCCGCGCCAGGCCGCCGTAAAGCTGGGTCTCGGGGACATGCTTATGCTCCAGCCCCAGGCCATACAGCTCGAACGCCGGACCGCCGGCTGCCTCATGCGCCTGGATCATCGCCTTGCCGCCACCCGAGTAGCCCGATACCGCGTTGATCGTGATCGGGTAGTCGGCCGGGATCAGCCCGGCATCGACCAGCGGACGGAGCATGCCGATCCCGCCGGTCGGATAGCAGCCGGGATTGGCGACGTAGTTCGCCTTGGCGATCTTCTCGGCCTGGCCCGGCAGGAATTCCGCGAAGCCATAGACCCAGTCGGGGTGGACCCGATGCGCCGTGCTGGCGTCCAGCACCTTGGGCGCGGCATTGCCCAGCGACGCCGCCATGCCGGCGCTATCCCTCGCGGCGTCATCGGGCAGGCACAGCACGACCAGGTCGACCTCGGCCATGATGTCCTTCCGCGCGGCCGGGTCGCGGCGTCGGTCGGACGGCAGGCTCTTCAGCGTGACCTGCGGCAGCGCGGATAGCCGCTGCTGGATGCCGAGGCCGGTGGTGCCGGATTCGCCGTCGATGAAGACCGTTGCCATGGAACCCTATGCTCCTTTCACGGCCGGCAAACTCGCGGTTGAGGCCCGGAATTGCAAGAGGCCATCGCGCGCGGCTGTGTTGTTCCGCTTGACATGCCCGGCCTCGGCCACTAGGGAACGCGCCTTCCGTTTCCCGGTTGGGTTGCCTGTGTCATGAGAGTCCGTAACAGCCTGCGCTCCGCCAAGGTGCGCGACAAGAACTGCCGCGTGGTGCGCCGCCGCGGGCGGGTTTATGTGATCAACAAGAAGAACCCCCGGATGAAGTGCCGCCAGGGCTGACGCCGGCGGCTGCGTTCCCCTTCGTTTCTTCAGGTTCGATCCCGAGGCCGGGTCCATGACCCGGCCTTTTGGCGTTGCGCCATCGCGTCCAGCAGGATCGTTTCCAGCTTCGCCGATTGCAGCCGGGCGTTGAGCGTCACGCTGGCCTGACCGAAGCCGCCCAGGCCCAGCCGCCGCGCCAGATCGGCGTCGGCTGAGACACGCCGCATCGCCCTGGCCAGCGCCGCCGGGTCGCCCGGCGGCGCCAGCAGGCCCGACACATCGTCCATGATCGCCTCCGCCATGCCGCCCTGGGCGCTGGCGATGACCGGGCAGGCCTGGGCCATGGCTTCCGGGATCACGCTGGGCAGGCCCTCGGCGTCGCCGTCGGCGGCGATGACGCTGGGAACGATCAACGCGACGGCGCTGCGCATGTACCCCGAGACGGCGCGGATATCGACCCAGCCGGGCAGGCTGATGCCGGGCAGTTCGCGAGAGAGGGCCTGCAGCACCGGGCGCATCGGCCCGTCGCCGATGCAGACCAGCGGCGTGGCGTCGCCCTCGGCCCGCAGGCGGCGCATCGCCTCGGCCAGCACCGCCAGGCCCTTCTTCTCCACGAACCGGCCGACGAACAGGTAGTGCGACGGCGCGCGGTCCGGCGGCGAGTCCGGGATTTCCTCGCCGATCGGCAGGACCGTCAGCTTGCGTTCGGGCACGCCGCGCGCCGCCGCGACCTCGGCCACCGCCTGGGAGACGCAGACGAATGTCCCCGTCTCCCGCACCAGGTCCGGCCAGCGGGCGGCGAGCAGGGTGCGGCGCCAGTTCTTCGCCTTGCTGACATCCCCGCCATGCAGCGTCACCACCAGCGCGGCCCGCATCGACCGGGCCAGCGGCAGGGCCAGCACCCCGCCACGGGCGAACTGGGCGTGGACGACCGGTTCGAAATTGGGGACCGGCAGGCGGGGGACGACGTCGAAATGGCGGAACAGCAGGCGCCGGGCGGCACCGACCATGCCGTAATCCCCCAGCCGGTAGACCTGGCAGCGCAGGCGCGAGACCTGCGGCAGGATGGTCCGGCCCACCCAGATCGGATGCATGCGGGTGAAGCCCACATACTGGCGCCGCAGGAATCCGACCTCGGACGGCACGCCGAGCCGGTCGCGGTAGGCGACGAAGGGAGGCAATTCCATGGTGCGGGCGGCTGTCGCAGGTCCGGCGGCGGTTGGCAACCGGTCTCCGCGCGGGCAGGCTGCGCGGCAACGAACCGGAGGAGATGACCATGACGATCACCAGCGTCGACGCGGGCCATTACCGCATCGAATTGCCCGTGCCGCTGTCGGATTCGACCCATGGCACGATGACGCATTTCGAACTGGTCACCGTCCGCCTGCGCGATTCCGACGGTGCCGAAGGGGTCGGCTATACCTATACGACCGGCGCCGGCGGCGCAGCGGTGCATGCGCTGGTCGACCGCCATCTGCGCCATGTGCTGGAAGGCGCCGACGCCGACGCGATCGAGGCGCTGTGGCAGCGCATGTGGTGGGCGCTGCACTACGGCGGCCGGGGCGGCCCGACCAGCCTCGCGGTCTCGGCCTGCGACATCGCGCTGTACGACCTGCGCGCGCGGCGGCTGGGGATGCCGCTGTGGCGGATGCTGGGCGGGTTCGATCCGGCGGTGCCCTGCTATGCCGGCGGCATCGACCTGGAATTCCCGCTGGAGGCGCTGCTGAAGCAGGCCGACGGGTTCCAGGCGTCGGGCTTCCGCGCCATCAAGATGAAGGTGGGCCGCGCCCGGCTGTCCGAGGACGCGGCGCGGGTGGCGGCGATGCGCAGGCACCTGGGCGACGATTTCCCGCTGATGGCGGACGCGAACATGCGCTGGACGGTCGATCAGGCGATCCGCGCGGCACGGGCGTTCCAGGACGCGAACCTGACATGGCTGGAGGAGCCGACGATCCCCGACGACATCGCCGGCCATGCCCGGATCGTCGCGCAGGGCGGCGTGCCGATCGCCACCGGCGAGAACCTGCACACGCTGCATGAGTTCACCGCGATGATCGCGGCCGGCGGCGTGACGTTCCCGGAACCGGATGTCACGAATTGCGGCGGGATCACGGTGTTCATGAAGGTCGCGCACCTGGCCGAGGCGTTCAACCTGCCGCTGACGTCGCATGGCGCGCACGACCTGACGGTACACCTGATGGCGGCGGCGCCGAACCGATCATACCTGGAAGTGCACGGCTTCGGGCTGGATCGCTACATCCAGGAGCCGACGCGGATCGTGGACGGCAACGCGCTGGCGACGGAGCGGCCAGGACACGGGATCGCGTTCGACTGGAAGGCGCTGGAGGCGTGCCGGTAGGCCGCCGCCGATCCCGAGATTCGGCCGCCTTTCAGCCATCCGGGCTGGCACCGGACGGCCCCGGGAAGGACGCGCACTGCCGTTGGCATCAATCGATCTTTGCATGCCTGTATAGACACGACAGCAACCCTGACCTGCTACGGGTGTCGATACTCGCGTGGCGCGCCTGCGGTTAAACGTCTCGTCCAATAGATAGAGACCAGGAGGAACGACCATGCCGATCGTAACACCCCCACGCGTCCGAGCGGCGCAGCGCTCGGCACTGACCGTGCTGGTGGTCGCGGGAACGCTGAATTACATCGACCGTGCGACATTGTCGGTGGCGAACCCGCTGATCCGCCAGGACATGGGGCTGTCGATCGCCGATATGGGGCTGCTGCTGTCGGCGTTCCTGTGGGCGTATGCGTTCTTTCAACTGCCCGGCGGCGCGCTGGTGGACCGGGTCGGGCCCAGGCGCCTGTTGACGGTCGGGCTGACGATCTGGTCGGTGGCCCAGGCGGCGGCGGGGTTCGTCGGCAACTTCACGCAGTTCTCGGTCGCCCGCGTGTTCCTGGGGGCGGGCGAGGCGCCGATGTTCTCGTCCTGCGTGCGCGTGGTCCGCGACTGGTTCGCCGCGCGGCAACGCGGCCTGGGCATGGGGATCTGCAATACGACGTCGTCGCTGGGCCCGGCGATCTCGCCGCCCATCCTCACCTTCCTGATGCTGTCCTTCGGCTGGCGCTGGATGTTCATCATCATGGGCGTGGCCGGCGTGGTGATCGCCGCGATCTGGTATTTCGTCTATCGCGACGTGCGGGAGACCCGACTGACCGCCGAGGAAAAGGCCTTCCTGTCCGAAGGCGAGGAAGCGGTGGTCGAGCAGCAGGTGACCTTCAAGGAATGGCGCAGCCTGTTCGCGTTCCGTACCACCTGGGGCCTGATCGTCGGGTTCTTCGGCATCGTCTACGTGACCTGGCTGTTCCAAAGCTGGCTGCCCGGCTACCTGGAGATCCAGCGGCACATGAGCATCCGGGCGACCGGCTTCATCGCCTCCATCCCGTTCATCTTCGGGGTGATCGGCAGCGTGGGCTTCGGCTGGGTGACCGACAAGCTGAACGCCGCCGGCTTCAGCCCGGTGAACAGCCGGAAGATCCCCATCATCGCCGGGCTGGTCGGCATGGCCGTGTTCACCTACATCGCCGCCGAGGCCAGCAGCAACTTCATCGCGGTCGCGGCGATCTCGGCCGCGGTGTTCTGCAACGGCGGGTCGAGCGGCCAGTCCTGGTCGCTGGCGAGCGTGGCGGCCCCGGCGAACTGCACCGCGTCGCTCGGTTCGATCATGAACTTCGGCGGCTATATCGGCGGTGCGCTGGCGCCGACGATCACCGGGTTCATCGTGCAGGCAACCGGCAGCTTCGAAGACGCACTGCTGGTCGGCGCGGCGATGGCCGTGGTGGGGGCGCTGTCCTATGTCGCGATCGTGCGGCGGGATCCGATCCACGCGACGGAGTTGGATGCAGGGATGGTGACCGCCCTGGGGAACTGACGGCCTATCGGGGCGACGGGGTCGCCCCGATATCCGGGTCGAGGCCACGATGCTGCGCGCTGAGCCGGATGCGGCAGTCGGCGTAGTCGTGGGTGCCGTATTTCAGGCCATAGGAACGGCACTGCCTGTCGTCCTCGGCGGCGAAGCGGGCCGGGTCGCCGTAAGGGACGGCGGGCTTCGGCGCGACCACCGGGGGTGGCGGCGGCGCGGGGGCCGTGGCCACGGGCGGCGGGGAAGAGGCAGCGGGCGCGGCCGGCATCGGGCCCGTCAGGCAGCCGCCGCGATAGCTCGTCACGCAGTCGCTGGGCTGACTGCAGCCGGCCAGCACGGCCATCGTGGCGGTCAGGGCGGCGAAGGCGCGGGTGCGGGATGTGGTCATGCCCGAAACGGTAGAGAGATGGTGACGGGGTCGCAAGGGTGGTCGGCGGCGGGCGTGGCGGTTTCGATCGGCGGTGCCGGCGCCGTCCGGTTTCCGCGGTGACCGTTTCCGCCGATCGATGACCCGGAGCCGTCGACATCGCGATGGCCCGGCACCTGCCGGTTTGCGGGATCGGTCGAAGCGTGTAAGCCGATGCCGACAACCAGAGGAAAGCGGGACATCAATGTCTGGCGACGCAGCCGCACCATCATCGACGACCGGCTCCATCGTTGCGCGCCTGGATCGGCTGCCCCCTTCCCGCTACTTCCTGCAATTGGTCGCATTGATCGCCATCGGGGGGTGGTTCGAGTTCTATGAGTTCGCGATGCCGGGCGGCATCTCGGCCGGGCTGACGCGGGACATCTTCACGGCCGGGAGGGCCGGGCTGCTGGCCTGGAGCAGCTTCGCCAGCTTCCTCGCCTCGTTCTTTTTCGGGATGTTCGTCGGGGCCTTCATCTTCAGTTGGGTGTCGGACCGGTTCGGGCGGCGGGCGACGTTCACTTACTCGATGCTGCTGTATTCGGTGGCGATCATGCTGGTGGCGTTCTCGCAGTCCGCGGTCGTCATCGACATCCTGCGCTTCATCGCCGGGTTCGGCATCAGCGTGCAGTTGATCAACAACGATTCGTTCATCTCCGAGATCACGCCGCGCCATCTGCGGGGCCGCTATATGGCGTTCGCCATGACGATCGTCCTGACGTCGGAGCCGGTGGCGGTGTTCCTGTCCACCTTGCTGGTGCCGCATACGGTGCTGGGCTTGGCCGGCTGGCGCTGGGTGGTGATCTTCGGCGCGCTGGGCGGGGTGTTCGTGTGGTATGTGCGGCGCAACCTGCCGGAATCGCCGCGCTGGCTGCAGGCCCATGGTCGGGTGGAAGAAGCCGAACGCACCATCGCCATGTTCGAGGACCGGGTGCGCACCGAACTCGGGCGGGAGCTGCCGCCGGTCGATCCGAACCATGTCGAGCCGGCGCGGCAGCGGGGCCGGTGGTCTGAGATGTTCGGGCGGGAATACCTGTCCCGCACGGTGATGCTGTCGGTGTTCCAGTTCTGCCAGACGATCGCGGTGTTCGGGTTCCTGAACTGGGTGCCGATCATCCTGGTGAAGGAGGGATTCACTATCGTACACTCGCTGTTCTTCACGACCGTGATGCTGCTCTGCACCCCCATCGGCGGGTTGCTGGGTCTGTTCTTCGCCGAGAAGTTCGAGCGCAAGTGGCAGTTGGTGGGGACGGCGGTGGGGATCGGGGTGTTCGGGCTGCTGTTCTCCCAGTCTCGCAGCGTGCCGATGATCCTGCTGACGGGGGCAGCGCTGACGCTGTGCGCCAACTGGCTGGTGGCGATCTTCCATCCGTATGCGGCGGAGTTGTTCCCGACACGGATCCGAGCGCAGGCGGTCGGGTTCACGTTCAGTTGGAGCCGGGTCAGCTCGATGCTGGTGGGGTATGCGGTGACGCTGCTGCTGTCGTGGTACGGGGCGGATGGGGTGTTTACGATGATCGCGCTGGCGATGGTGGCGATTGTGCTGTCGATCAGCGTGTTGGGGCCTCGGACGAATAGTTTGAGTTTGGAGGCGTTGTCTCGGTAGGGGGGTGGGGGTTCAGGCCGGATAGATGGAGTGTTCTGCAACTTTTATGGCTGGGTGAGGCCTCCTTTGGATGTACCTCGCAGGCTGATAAGGATCAGATTCGCCTGACCCTCGATTGAATGAACCCGGAACTGAACGTTCAGCGCCACCACCATAGCAGCGCACGGACAGCAGGCGTCCAACGGGCGCCGGACGCAAGAGCTTTGCACCCAGTCAAGATGCTAGACGGTAGGGATTTTATTGTCGATCAACAATGAATAATTGGGACCATGATTTGCGATCTAACGTAGTTATCGATTGCCGGCCAGGATCTGGACCCCCAGGTTCACTGCAGCGTATCTGCCCCCGCCGCGCCTGCGTGTGATGTAACTTCGCTATATTCTGCCGCTTTACAGGAGTTCCGTTTTCCGTGACGCGCTTGATAAATATGCTGGCCACGAAGCGGCCTCGGGCCCAGCTGATTCGATATCGAAGACCGGATGTCAGGAACGCTTAGTGACCAAGAAACCCATAATCTGTCGTTCCGGCATCTGAGCGGGCCTTACTTGAGGGCGCTCTCCTCCAGACCGTCAACTTCGTCCGTAACGACATCCCCAATGCGCCTGACATTCGTCCGAAATTACTCGTAGATGATCCGATCCCGGATTCCGGCGACAGCCAGGCAATTCCGAGTAAGATGCCTCGAAGCCAGGCCTCTAAAACTAATCTCTTCTCAATGCACGTTCCAGCTCATCAATTTCATCAGCAACGACATCCCAGATGCGCTTGACGTTCGTCCGAAAGTATTCGTGAACGACCCTGTCCCGAATTCCGGCAATCGCCCGCCAAGGGATGTTCGGGTAGCCGGCCTTGA
>NZ_DASZTJ010000292.1:0-6860 GCF_035548235.1 Rhodopila sp. | reverse complement strand
CGGCGGCCACGGCCTCCGGCACATCCAGCACGATCGTCACATCCGGAACGATCCCGGCAAGCCGTACCTGTTCGGAAATGAACCCGCGATCCGCCCCCTGCCCGTACCCCTGGTATGCCATCGTCGAATCATAGAACCGGTCGCACACCACCCAGTCCCCGCGCGCCAGCGCCGGCTCGATGGTCTTCGCGACATGCTCCGAACGGGCAGCGAAATGAAGCAGGGTCTCGGCCCGGGGCGACCAGTCGATGCCGCCGTTCAACAGGATGCCGCGCAGCAGTTCCGCCCCCGGCGCGCCGCCCGGCTCACGCGTCCGCACCACCGTCTCCCCCCTGGCGGTCAGCGCGCGCGCCAGCAGGTCGGCCTGCGTCGTCTTGCCGGCCCCTTCCCCGCCCTCCAGCGTGATGAACCGGCCGCGCCCCAGAAGGCCCACGTCCCGGAGGCCCACGTCCCGGAGGCCCACGTCCCGGAGGTCCACATTCCGGAGGCCCGCATCCCGGTGACTCTCGTCCCGGTGACTCTCGTCCCGTTGGCTCACGTGCCGGTGACGTATTTCGACAGCACCGCGATCGCCCGTCCGGGCAGGCCAAGCCGAGCCACGTCCTCGGCGGCGAACAGGGGGGCGGAAAGATTGGGGACGCCGTCGCCGGAGACGACCAGTTTGCCGACCTGGTCCCCCTTCATCACCGGCGCGGTGATCGGCGCGTCGTAGCTGATCTTGATCGACGCCTTCTGCCGCCAGTTGCGCGGCATGGTCACGACCAGGTCCTTGCCGGCGACCAACGGGACGGTCGAATCCGCGCCCAGCCAGACCGGCACGCGATCGACCACGTCGCCCGCCGCGAACAGCGTTACGTCTTCGAAATTGAAGAAGCACCAATCCATCAGCCGCTCGGAATCCTCGGAGCGCTCGCGGTTGGTGGCCATGCCGTTCAGCACCAGGATGACGCGCCGCCCGTTGCGCAGGGAACTCGCCACCACGCCATAGCCGCCGGCCTCGGTATGGCCGGTCTTCAGGCCGTCCGCGGTGCCCTTCTGCACCATCGGGTTCCGGTTCTGCTGCTCGATCCCGTTATACTTGAAGGTCTTTTCCGAGTCGTAATGGTAATACATCGGAAATTCGCGGATGATCGCCGCCGCCAGGACCGCGATGTCATGGCAGCTCATGTGATGTTCGGGATCGGGCCAGCCGGTGCAGTTCTTGAAGTAGGAATGCGTCAGGCCAAGCTTCTTGGCGGTGGCGTTCATGATTTCGACGAACTGTTCCTCGGACCCGCCGATCGCCTCAGCCAGCACGATCGCCGCGTCGTTGCCGGAATCGACGACGACGCCGCGGATCAGGTCCTCCACCCGCACGCTGGTGCCGACCTGGACGAACATCTTCGAGCCTTGCATCCGCCAGGCCTTTTCCGACACCGGCAGTTCGTCGTCGAGCTTCAGCCGCCCTTCCTTCAGTCGGCTGTAGACGATGTAGAGCGTCATCAGCTTGGTCATGGAGGATGGCGGCATCTCATCGTCGCCCTGCTTGTCGAGCAGCGTCGCGCCGGTGTTGTAGTCCATCGCATAGGCCCAGCGGGCCGTGGTATCGACCGGGCCCAGCGGCGTATCGGCCGGCGAGCCGGTCGGGTCGGCGTCCTTCCCCTTCCGAGCGACTTTCTCCGCCCGCGCCCCGCGTTTCGGCTGCGCCAGCGCCGGCGCCGAGACCAGCGCGACGGATGCAAACAAGGCGGTTCGGCGGGTCAGCTTCGACATGGTCCTGTCACTCCACCACGATCCGGGCATCCGGGATTCCGAGGGCGAGCGCCTGATCCAGCACGGCGTCCGCCCGTGCGATGGACGGCAGCGGACCGACATCGACTCGGAACTGTTGTCCTCGCCCGCTGGTAAGATAGACGATATGCGCGCCCGCCGCCGCCATTTTGGCCTGCTGGGCCGCGGCATATTGGAACTCGTCGAACGTATCGAGCCTGACGACCAGGCGGCCGGGATTGGGCGTGACCTGCGTCAGCCTCTCCGGCAGGCGCAGGGGTTCGGCGGCCGGCTTCGCCGTATCGTCCGGACCCGGCAGGGGGACCGGCGTGGAAGCGGACGGGGCGGCGATCGCTGCGGGCGTTCCGGGCGCCGGCAGGTCGGTCGTTTCGATCGCGCTGCGCGGCGCCGCGGCGACGGCCAGTTTCGGAGCGCCGGGCACGGAATCCACCGCCGCCTCGGTTTCCCGCGGCAGCAGTTCCACCCGCACCCGTGCGAGGCCGTCCGGCGGGAAGTCCAGCAGCGTGGCGGCCCGGCGCGTGACCTCGATCAGCCGGTGCGGATCGCCGGAGCCGCGGTCGTTGATCCGGACCACGACCTGCCGCCCGTTCTCCAGGTTGGTCACGCGCGCGATGGCCGGGAGCTGGATGGTGGGATGACCGGCGGCCAGCGCCCCCTGGTCGAACACCTCGCCGTCCGAGGTCAGGCCGCTTGGGGGCTTGCGCGCGATCGCCGCGATACCGGTCTCGTCCAGCGTGTCGACGTCGCGCGGATAGTGCCAGACGCCGCCGGCCTGGTACGCCGGCCCCAGGACGTAGTGCGGGTGGGGCGTCGGCGCGGGGGTGCACCCGGACAGGACCAGCGCGGCGGCGGCCGAACCCAGGCCCAAGGTGCGGAAACCCAAGCCGCGGAAACCCAAGGCGCGGAAACCCAAGGCGCGGAAACCCTGGGCATGGAGACCCGGGGCATGGAGACCCGGGGCGCGGAGGGTCACGCCACCACCTGGTCGCCGATCAGCCCGACCGCCAGCGCGTAATAGTCCGACGGGTTGTAGCGGCGGATCGCGTTGAAGTTGGGAAACACGAGGAACGCTTCGCCGGTCGGGCCGTCCGGCGCGATCAGCCCCGCCGGCATGTCCGCGGTGGCGACCCAGCGGCCGATGACCGGACGGACCCCGGCGCGCGCCCATTCGCCCAGCGGGCGGGTAGCATCGCGGCCGGGCGCGGTCATGCCCCGGGGCGGCACCACCGCCTGCCCCCAGCCCTGCCCCGCCCGCCAGCCCGACTCGGCCAGGTAGTTGGCGATCGAAGCCAGGACGTCGGGCGTGCTGGTCCAGATGTCGCGCCGGCCATGCCCCTCGAAATCCACGGCGTAGCGCAGGTAGCTGGTCGGCATGAACTGCGGCTGGCCCATGGCGCCGGCATAGGACCCGGTCATCGCCGCCGGCGAGACGTCGCCGTGATTGAGGATCTTCAGTGCCGCCAGCAACTCGCCGCGGAAGAAGCTGGCGCGGCGCCCGTCCCAGGCGAGCGTGGCCAGGGATTCGATGACGTTGAAGGAGCCGGTGCCGGTGCCGAAACTCGATTCGATGCCCCAGATGCCGACGATCGCGCCGGCGGACACGCCGTAGCGCTGCTGGACGCGCTGGAACAGAAGGCGGTGGGCGGCGAAGGCGGCGCGCCCGTCGGTGATCCGCTTGCTGGTGATGACGATCGAGCGGTACTTCGCCCAGGTCAGGGTGAACTCGGGCTGGTGGCGGTCGCGTTCGAGGACTTTCTCGTTCGGCCTGATGCCCGCGAAGGCCCGGTCGAGCGTCGCCTGGGAGATGCCGGCCCGCCGCGCCTCGGCCCCGACGGAGCGCAGGAAATCCTGGAAGCTGCCGACCGGTTCAGCGAACGCGCGAGTCGCCAGAAGCGTGGACGGAAGGGCTGAAATCAGAAAGCGGCGAGTCGGCATGACAGAAAGTTCCTGCCATGCCGACCTGCACCGGGCAATTTAAATCAGCGAATACGTGGCAGCTCCATATAGGTATGGAATGCCGGCGGCGAGGTCTGGGTCCATTCCAGCGTCGTCGCGCCCTCGCCCCAGTAATTGTCGGCCACATGCTCCTTCGAGGTGAAGGTGCGGTAGCAGACATAGAGGAACACCAGCACCGCCGCGCCGGAGATGAACGCACCGATCGAGGAGACGAAGTTCCACCCGGCGAAGGCGTTCGGATAGTCCGGGTAGCGGCGAGGCATGCCGGACAGGCCCAGGAAGTGCTGCGGAAAGAAGGTCAGGTTGACGCCGATGAAGGTCATCCAGAAATGCACCTTGCCCCAGAACTCCGGATACTGGTGGCCCGACATCTTGCCGATCCAGTAGTAGAAGCCGGCGAAGATGCCGAACACCGCGCCCAGCGACAGCACGTAGTGGAAGTGCGCCACCACGTAATAGGTGTTGTGCAGCACCTCATCGATGCCTGCGTTCGCCAGCACCACGCCGGTCACGCCGCCGACGGTGAAGACGAAGATGAACCCGACGGCCCACAGCATCGGCGTCTTGAACTCGATCGACCCGCCCCACATCGTCGCGATCCAGGAGAAGATCTTCACGCCCGTCGGCACCGCGATGACCAGCGTCGCGGCCATGAAGTAGGCGCGGGTGTCGACGGCGATGCCCGAGACGAACATGTGGTGCGCCCACACCACGAAGCCGACCACGCCGATCGCCACCATCGCGTAGACCATGCCCAGGTAGCCGAAGATCGGCTTGCGGGAGAAGGTCGAGATCACGTGGCTGACGATGCCGAAGGCCGGCAGGATCATGATGTAGACTTCAGGATGGCCGAAGAACCAGAACAGGTGCTGGAACAGCACCGGGTCGCCGCCCTGGGTCGGATCGAAGAAGGCGGTGCCGAAGTTGCGGTCGCAGATCAGCATGGTGATCGCGCCCGCCAGCACGGGGACCGACAGCAGCAGCAGGAAGGCCGTCACCAGCTCCGCCCAGATGAACAGCGGCATCTTGTGCAGCGTCATCCCCGGGGCGCGCATGTTGAAGATGGTGACGATGAAGTTCATCGAGCCCAGCAGCGACGACACGCCGGCCAGGTGCAGCGCGAACAGCGTGCAGTCCATGCCCATGCCGTGTTCATAGGTCGCTTCGGACAGCGGCGGGTACAGCGTCCAGCCGGTGCCGGATTCGTCCATGAACAGGCCGATCATGATCAGCACCAGCGCCGGCGGCAGCAGCCAGAAGCTGATGTTGTTCAGCCGCGGGAACGCCATGTCCGGCGCGCCGATCATCAGCGGGATGAACCAGTTGCCGAACCCGCCGATCAGCGCCGGCATGACCGAGAAGAAGATCATCAGCAGCCCGTGCGAGGTGATGATCGTGTTCCAGGTCTGGCCCACGGTGATGACGGTGTTGTGCGGGTGCAATAGCTGCAGCCGCATGATGTCGGACAGCCCGCCGCCGATGAGGCCCCCGACCACCGCGAAGATCAGGTACAGCGTCCCGATGTCCTTGTGGTTGGTGCTGAAGAGCCAGCGGGCCACGAACCCCGGATGGTGGTCGTGATGCTCTGCGTGATGATCGTCGTGGGTCGTCGCTGACACGCGGCAGTCTCCGTTCAAGCTGGGCCAAGCGCGACGGGCGGTTGCGATCGGCCGTGTCTGTCTGCTTCGTTAGCCCAGTGACCATTGACCGGCAAGCGTTCATACCGAAGATCGCGCACGGAATCGCCTCTCGCCCGCCGACCGGGCAGGGCAAACGGGGATACGTTCGGAATGAAATTCAGCTTCATGACCCTGGCCGACATCGACGAGATCGGCTTTTTCGGCTGCGCCGAGACCCTGGGCTACGACGCCGTCTGGGTCGCCGACAGCCAGATGCTGTATTCCGACGTCTACGCCGTCTGCGCGCTGGCCCTGCAGCAGACCCGCCGCATCCGCGTCGGACCGGGCACCGCGATCTGCGGCACGCGCATCCCGCCGGTCCAGGTGGCGGCAATGGCGACGTTGAACCGCCTCGCGCCCGGGCGCGCCATGCTGGGCATCGGCACCGGCAACACCGCGATGCGCACCATGGGCCAGAAGCCGATGACCATCGCCGCCTTCGGCGAATACCTGCGCGTGCTGCGCGCCCTGCTGGACGGCGAGACCGTCGACTACGCCTATGGCGGCAAGCCGCGCCCGGTGCGGATGCTGCGGCACGAGGACCGGTTCATGAACCTCGAACCGCGCATTCCCCTGTATGTCTCCGGGTTCGGGCCGCGGGCGATGGCGCTGGCCGGGGAATACGGCGACGGGCTGATCTTCGCCATCCCGCCCCGCGGCGTGCCGGTGCAGGAGGCGCTGGGCCACGCCCGCCAGGGCGCCGCGCGCGGCGGGCGGGACATGACGGGCTTCCGCAACGCCTCGCTGCTGAACGTCGTGCTGCTGGAGCCGGGCGAGGCCGTCGACTCCGACCGCGTCAAGCACGCCGTCGGACCGAACATCATGGCCAGCGTCTACTACTTCTACGACACGGTGCATGAACGCGGCATCGACCCGCCCCCGTTCCTCAGCCGCATCTGGAAGCCCTATTGCGCCCTGGTGGAGCAGACCCAGCCCGAACACCGGCACTTCCGGACGCACGAGTTCCACTACCATGACCTGCATCCCGGCGAGGCGGACCTGATCGATGCGCAACTGATCCGCGACACCTGCATCGTCGGGACGGCGGACGAACTGGTCGAGCGTATCCGCCAGATGGCGGCCGACGGGCTGGAGGAGATGATCCTCGCCGCCGGCACCAGCGCGAAGTGGCGGTTCGCCGAGGAATTCTCCCGGCTGGTGATGGCGCGGCTGTAGCATGACGCCGCGAGCGGACGCCGGCGCGCAGGCCGGGGGCGGACCATCCCCAACCACCGGCAGGGCCGCCGCGCTCCTGTCATGGCTTGTCGTCCTGGTCGCCGGCCTGGTCGTGCTGATGCACCTCGTCCTGGTGCTGGGCGGGCATTGGGACGTCGACGAGTTCGCCATCTTCTCCGCCTACCGGACCCAAGGCATCGGCTTCCTGCTGCAGCGGACGATCACCTACAGCCCCCGGCCGTTCTCCGAGTTGCTCCTGTATCTGTACTGGCTGGCGGT
>NZ_DASZTJ010000291.1:0-7681 GCF_035548235.1 Rhodopila sp. | reverse complement strand
GGCACCCTCGGGCCGCGCCAGCAGCACCGCGAGTTCGGCGTCGACGCTGGAGCAGAACCATTTCTCGCCCCACAGCCGCCAGTGTTCGCCGTCGCGCACCGCCATCAGCTCCGCCGCGCCGACATCGGAGCCGCCGGCCTTCTCGGTCATGAATTGAGCGCAACGATTCAACCGGCCGAGGTCCTGGCTCCACATCGCGTCCAGGTAGCGGGCGCGAATGGTATCGGAGCCATAACGGTCCACCAGGGTGGAGGAACTGTCGGTCAGGTTCACCGGACACAGCAGCCCGAACTCGGCCTGCGCGAACATGTAATGAAACAGGTATTTCGCCAGCGGGGGCAGCAGGTCCGGCCAGCCCAGCACGCCCGGCCGATGCGTCATCGCATGCATGCCGAAACGACCGAACGCGATCTCCTCCATCGCGCGATAGGCGGGGTGGAATTCGACCCATTCCTCGTCGCGGCCCATGCGGTCGCGGGCGTGCAGTACCGGCGGATGGCGTTCCGCCATGTCCGACAATTCGCCCAGGCGGCCGCCGGCCAGGGCGCCCAACTCATCGAAATGCGGCGCCAGGTGCGCCAGCAGGGGGGCGTCCATGTACAGCGGCAGCAGCGACCGCAGGGCGTGGTCCAGCGTGAAGAAATTCTGTCCGCGGCAATCCGGCGCCAGGTGCAAGGACCGCTGCCGGGTCGCCGCGCGCGACACCTGCGTGCCGGGGGACGTTGCGATCGCGGTCATGTCGTTCATCGTTTCGTTCCTTATATGAACCTGCGCCGGCTTCGACCCGCGACGCACCCGAGCCACAGCACGGTCGGCGGGGCGAGGGACCGGGGCAGAGGCAACGCGAGGGCAGGGGGTGACGGCGGCGCCGGATCGCCGGCAACCTGCCTTGCCATTCCAGCCGAGACAAACGATTACTTCGCCTCCTGTTTTGAGTGAGACTCAATGCCCGGACGCCGCCTGCCGCCGCTGCACGCCATCCGCGCCTTCGAGGCCGCCGCCCGCCACGGGTCCATGACCCGAGCGGCGGATGAACTGGGGGTGACGCCGGGCGCGGTCAGCCGCCATGTGCGCGCGCTGGAAACCCAGATGGACACGACGCTGTTCCTGCGCCGCGCCACCGGGCTGACCCTGACCGGCGCCGGTGAGGCCCTGTCGCGTGCCGTCGGCGACGCCCTCGACCAGGTGGCCGAAGCCGTCAGCGGCGCCCGCCGTGCTCGGTTGCGGCGGCTGTCGGTGGGCGCGTTCGGCTATTTCGCCTCCCGTTTCCTGCTGCCGCGCTGGGCCGACCTGACCCGGACACATCCGGGGCTGGAGGTCGACCTGCACACCAGCCTGAACCCGCTGGACCTGTTGCCGGGGCGTTACGACGCGGTGATCGTCGTGTCTGACGCCCAGCCGCATGCCGGGCTGGTGACGCACGCGCTGATGCCGATCGCGACGGTGCCGGTCTGCGCCCCCGCGCTGCTGCGGGACGGGCCGCCGGACTTCGCCACCGCGCCGCAACTGCATGCCCGGCCCCGGCCGGACGACTGGCGCCGCTGGCTGAACCATGCCGGGCTGGGCACCGTGCCGGTGCGCGACGGCGGCACGTTCGAGAGCATCGGCCTGGCCCTGGAAGCCGCCGCTGCCGGGTTGGGCTTTGCCATCGCGATCGAGGGGCTGCTGGGCCCGGAACTGGAACGCGGCGACGTGGTGCGCGCCCACACGCTGGTGCGGCCGACGCGGCGGCACTTCGTGCTGCAGTACGAGGCGCGGCTGGCGCGGGATCCCGCGTTGCAGGACTTCGCGGGCTGGATCCGGGAGCAGGCGGGGTGAACGGCCCGGTGCGTCCTCCGACCGCCGTTCCGCGCCGGACCTTGCATGAGCGAGGCTGCTATCCGCATCGGCTCGCGGGAGCGACGACAAGGACACGCGACGGCTCGATCCGATTGGCCTTCGCGCCCATGCGCTTCGTTGATCTATATCAACGAAAATCGTGCATCGCCTGTGGCAGAAGTTTCTGATGGGAAGAGGGCATCATGAGCGACGTCAGGCGTTCTGATTCCGTGCTTGGCCATATTTATCACATCATAGATTGCAGCCCGAACATGGAACAAGATGAAGGCACGGCAGCCAAGATAGCGATCGTCGAGGACGACGATGCCGTACGGAACTCGCTTCGATTTCTGCTTGCGGTAGCCGGGCACGACGTTGAGGCATTCGCTTCGGCGAAGGAATTCCTTGGGTCGAATTTGCGCCAAGTCGCCTGTTTGATTTCCGACAATCACATGCCGGGCATGACGGGATTGGACCTGATCGAAAGGTTGCGTGCGGAAGGTTTCACGTTTCCCGTCTTGCTGATCACGGCGAACCCGTCGCAAGAGATCATAAACCGAGCCGCCGCGCTGCGTGTGGAGCGCGTGTTGGTGAAGCCTCTCGATGACGAAGCCTTGCTCGAATTCGTCGGCAGCAAACTAGCCTGACCGGGCCTGATGTCCGGCGCGCGTCACGGCTTCAACCTGCCGGCGTCATGCCGGTCGTTCCTTTTTGGCACCGTTCTTCGCTATGATCCGGCTCAATTCCCGAAGGGCGATGCCTGCGCGGCGTTGTTGGTTTTGACATCGTATTATGATGTCGAGCAAGCCGCGCGTGGTTTCGGTTCGTCTGCTCTCCAGAAACTCGACAGCCAAGAGATACGAATTCAGTGCCGTCAGCGCCTCGATTGCCTCGTCCAAGTGGGGCATCATTTGATGCCGGAGGTCGCAATCCGACCCGCTGGCACCGGGTCCGCGGTCTCCATTCATGATCGGCCTCCTTGTGAACCAGGCAAGCGAACACGCGGCTTTTTTGCTAAGGGCAGTCGTGCCGACGGGAAAGACCTATTCGAACGGAACTTGATCCGGATCAAGTTCCGCCCGGATTTTTGTGGGACACAAAGCGGAGCATCTGCGGATGAGACCGGCGACCATGACATCAAGACACAACGGACAGTCCTACGACAAGCAGCCGCTTGGGCCAATGTTTATCGCGCCCTCCATTTGGTCGGCCGGCGCCAATCCGGGTCATCCGCTGAACGCGGAAGACCGCGCAAAGCTCGCCCTGATCGCGACCATCACGCGGTTCGGTAAAGGAGAAACTATCTACAAGAAGGGGGATAAGGCCGCCTTCGTCTACAACATCATCTCCGGCACCGTGAAAACCTATCAGCCGTTGCCGGAGGGCGGTCGGTTCCTGTCCGGCTTCCTCTTTCCGAACGACCTGTTTGGCCTGGCGGAAGACGGGGCGTTCGTGAACGCGGCCGAAGCGGCGACGGACGTGACCGTCTACAAGATCCCCGCGGCCCCGCTCGAGGCTCGGCTTCGGCACAATCCCACCCTCGATTTTCAAGTCATCTGCAAGCTGTGCCATGACCTGCGGGCGGCGCAGCGCCACGCCTTCGTGCTGTCCCGGCATCGCGCCGTCTCGAAGATCTGCCTGTTTCTGCAGATGCTCGAAGTTGCACAGGAAACCGCGGGGAACATGCCGAAGCAGATATACCTGTCCATGAGCCGATCCGATATCGGCGCGTATGTCGGCATTTCACCGGAAGCCGTGAGCCGCTGCCTGCGCAAGCTCACTGACCAGAAGATCGTCAGGTTCAAGGACCGCCGGCACGTCGAGGTCCTGGATCGCCAGGCCCTGGAGGCGTTGACGTCCGAATGACGCGGGATCGGCCCGCGACCCTGTCGCGTTCATCCCCGGCGTTCATCGCGGCAGCCGCGCGTGCCGACGGCGCACGGACTTGCCGCGTGGTTGCATCGGACGCCTGCTTTCTCCGGTAACGGCGTTAAGCCGCCGCGGGCACCGGCTCCGGCTCCATCCGCTGCTTGCGCAGCAGTTCCCGGTACGGGCCCGGGCGGCTCGCCAACGCCAGGGGGCTGCCGTCGTCGACGATGCGGCCCTTGTCCATGACGATGATGCGGTCGAAGCTCTGCAGCGTCGACAGCCGGTGCGCGATGGCGATCACCGTCCGGCCCCGCATCAGCGTATCCAGCGCCGCCTGGATCGCCTGTTCGGATTCCGTGTCCAGTGCGCTGGTCGCTTCGTCCAGCAGCAGGATCGGCGCGTCCTTCAGCAGCGCGCGGGCGATCGCCAGGCGCTGGCGCTGGCCGCCGGACAGCTTCACGCCGCGGTCGCCGACCATGGTGTTGAAGCCTTCGGGCAATGCCTCGATGAAGTCGCGGCAATGCGCCATGCCGGCGGCGGCCAGCACCTCGGCCTCGGTCGCGTCGGGACGGGCGTAGCGGATGTTCTCCATCACCGACCGGTGGAACATCGACACGTCCTGCGGGACGACGGCCATGACGTGGCGCAGGCTTTCCTGGGTCACGTCGCGGATGTCGTGCCCGTCGATCGAGATCGTGCCGCCGCTGACGTCGTAGAACCGTTGCAGCAGCGCCAGCACGGTCGACTTGCCGGCGCCTGAGAACCCGACCAGCCCGACCCGCTCGCCCGGCGCGATCACCAGGTCGAAGTCGTTCAGCACCGAGGCGCGCTGCGGATAGGCGAAGCTGACATGGTCGAACACCACCTCGCCGGGGCCGGGCGGCAGGGCGGCGGCGTTCGGCCGGTCCTCCAGGTCGTGCGGGGTCAGCAGGGTGGAGATCGCCTCGGCGAGCCTGGCGACGTGCTGCGTCAGGTCCACGAGGGCGACGGCAAGGTCGCGGGTGCCGTGCAGGATGCCGAAGGCCAGTGCGCTGATCAGCACGAGGTCGCCGACCTTGGCCTGGCCGTCCTGCCAGAGGATGATCCCCCAGGCGAGCACGGCGGCGGTCAGCAGGGCGGTCAGCACCGCGTGGATCAGCCGCAGGTGCTCCAGGTAATAGAGGCTGCGGCGGCGGGAGGCCATTTCGACCTCCATCGCGCCGGCCAGCCGCGACTGCTCCCGGAACGTCGCGCCGAATGCCCTGACGACGTTGAAGTTGCCGATGACGTCCACCAACTCCCCATCGACCGCGGCGGCTTTTTCGGCGTAGTCCAGGTGCAGGCCGGCGCCGTTGCGGGCCAGGACGAAGATGACGGCGCCGAGGGCGAGGGAGACGGCCAGCAGCGCGCCGGCGAGCTGGAGGTTGACCGATCCGATGAAGCCGATCGACATGACGACGGCGACGGTCGGCGGCAGGACGTTCCATACACCTGTATTCTCGACCGTAAAGGCGGCGTTGGCGGTGGCGCTGACGCGGCTGGCCAGCGCGCCGGGCAGGCGTTCGGCGAAATAGGTTGGCGAGTGTCCGGACAGATGGCGGAACAGGTCGCGTCGGACGTCGCCGGTGACGGCGACGAAGGTGCGATGGGCGGCATAGGCGCCGACGCGCCAGGACAGGTTGTCGGCCGCGACCAGGCCGCAGAGCAGGGCGAAGGCGCCCCAGACCTTGGTTCCGGCGGCGGCCTGGCCCTGTGCGACGATGTCGATCAGGTATTTCAATCCGTATTGCGTCGAGACGCTACAGGCGACTGCCACCAGGACGGACAGCAGCACGATCAGGTGGCCGGTGGGGTGCTGCCTGATATAGGCGAAGAGGAAGGCGAGCGGCCGGCTGCGGAGGTTGGCCAGTTGACCGTTGGCCAGTGGGCCGTTGGCCAGTGGGCTGTTGGGCACTTGAACGCCGGGTGGACGCGCTTCCAAGCGGTCGGCCGAGGCAGAGATGGACCCCATGGAAGGGCAAGCTCCTGGACCGGGATGAGGGCAGCGGACCCGGACCGCACGGCGAGACGGCGGCGCCCGGGCCGGAGCGGGGCGTTTCTGCCCCGAAATCACAGCCAAGACGCCGACATTTCGCCACATTCAAACTCTACAACGCATAATTGATAGGCGCCACTGGATTGTGAAGTCAAGCGCAATACGCGCGAAAAACCACAAGAAACGAAGTGCCTGGCGACAGTGCAACCCACAGTCCATTTGGGGCTAAATACTCATGCGTATTGCTCAAATATCGCCGCTGTTCGAGGCCGTACCCCCCAAGCTGTACGGCGGCACGGAGCGGGTGGTCTATTCGCTGACCGAAGAGCTCGTGGCCATGGGTCATGACGTGACCCTGTTCGCCAGCGGGGACTCCACCACCTCCGCCACGCTGGCCCCGATGCGCGAGACCGCGCTGCGGCTGGACCCGACGGTCAAGGACTGGGTCGCCACCTATTACAGGATGGTCGAGCTGATCTATCGCCGCAAGGACGAGTTCGATGTGCTGCATTTCCACATCGACTATTTCCCCCTGCAACTGTTCAGCCGGCAGAACGTGCCGTTCCTGACCACCCTGCACGGCCGGCTGGACGTGCGGGAGTTCGTCGAGACCTACTCGACCTTCAAGGACTGCCCGTTCGTTTCGATCTCCAACAGCCAGCGCCGGCCGATCCCGCACCTGAACTGGGTCCGCACCGTGCTGCACGGCATGCCGGCCAACCTGCTGACGCCGCAGCCGGTGAAGCAGGAATACGCCGCGTTCCTGGGCCGCATCTCGCCCGAGAAGGGCGTGGACCGAGCGATCCGGATCGCCGGGAAGGCGGGGCTGAAGCTGAAGATCGCGGCCAAGGTCGATAATGCGGACAAGGAATATTACGATACGCTGATCAAGCCCCTGATCGTCGGCAACCCCGACGTCGAGTTCATCGGCGAGATCAACGACGCCCAGAAGCCCGCGTTCCTGTCCGGCGCGCACGCGCTGCTGTTCCCGATCGACTGGCCGGAGCCGTTCGGCCTGGTGATGATCGAAAGCATGGCCTGCGGCACCCCGGTCATCGCGTTCAACTGCGGCTCCGTCCCCGAGGTGATGGACGACGGCGTCACCGGTTTCATCGTCAACAACATCGACGAGGCGGTGAAGGCGGTCGGCAAGCTGCACACGATCGACCGCAAGCAGGTGCGCGCGACCTTCGACCGCCGCTGGACCTCGCGCCGGATGGCCGAGGACTATGTCAACGTCTACGAGGAACTGGCCCAGCCGGTGCGCCGGCTGCACGTGGTCAACGGGTAGGGGCGACCGGCCGGCGCCCTCCCGCGCGCGGCCAGCCCTTCTCGCGCGTCACGGCCCGGCTTGTCCGGGCCACCTCCTTCCCCGTGGCGCCAGATGGCCCGGTCAAGCCGGGCCGTGACGGGGTCGACGGAGAGGGGGCCGACGGGGGAAAGGGCAGGGGCCTACCCGACCTCCGCCGCCAGCTTGTTCAGGTAGTAGGCCGGGTCGCCGAACAGGCGTTCGATCACCATGCAGCGGCGGAAATAGTGGCCGACGGCGTATTCCTCGGTCATGCCGATGCCGCCATGCATCTGTACCGCGCTCTGCGAGACATACCGTCCCGCCTGGCCGACGCCCACTTTCGCCATGGCGATGTCGCGGGCGCGTTCCTCGTCATCGGGATTGTCGATCGACATGGTGGCCAGCATCGCCATGCTGCGGCCCTGTTCCTGGGCCATGAACATGTCCGCCAGCCGGTGCTGCACGACCTGATAGGACCCGATCGGGTTGCCGAACTGCACGCGGGTCTTGCTGTATTCCAGCGTCATGGCGTTCATCGCCTCCATCGCGCCGACCGTTTCGGCGGCGGTGGCGGCGATGCCGGCCTCGACGACCTTCTTGATGATCGGGAAGCCCTTGCCGACCTCCCCCAGCACCGCGTCCGCCGGCACCGACACGTTCGACAGCGCGATGTCGGCCGCCCGCGAGTC
>NZ_DASZTJ010000290.1:0-7487 GCF_035548235.1 Rhodopila sp. | reverse complement strand
GCTCAACCGGGTGGTTTTGAACACCCTGATCATCAGTATACTGACGACAACGATCGCCCTCCTGCTCGGCTACGTCCTCGCCGCGGCGCTCTGGCGCGCCAGCCCGGGCGGTCGGCGTGGCCTGATGGCGGTCATCCTGCTGCCATTCTGGACAGGCGTGCTGATCAAGAATTTCGCATGGGCGTCGCTGCTGCAGGACAACGGCGCCATCAACAGCGTGCTGATGGCGCTGGGCCTGGCCGACGCCCCGGTCACGCTGCTGCACAACCGGCTCGCGGTCGTCATCGGCATGGTGCACTACGTCCTGCCCTACGCCGTCTTCCCGATCTACACCGCGATGCTGTCGATCGACCGGCGTCTCGAACAGGCCGCGCGCAGCCTCGGCGCGCATACGCCGGCCGTGGTCTGGCGGATCGTGCTGCCACTGACGCTGCCCGGAGTCGGCAGTGCGGCGCTGCTGGTCTTCATCATCTGCTGCGGCTTCTTCGTCACCCCGGTCATCCTGGGCGCGCCGTCGGACATGATGGTCGCGAACCTGGTCGATTATTACGTCCACGTCTCGGTCGATTTCGGCAAGGCCGCCGCCCTGGCGGTGATGATCCTGCTGGCGGTGCTGCCGCTGGTGGCGCTGCGCCGGTTCCTGCCGCGGGAGGGCGTCCATGGCGCCGCGTAGCCTTGGCCTGACGCTCGCCGTCGCGCCGATCGTCTTCTTCCTGCTGCTGCCGTCGCTGATCATCATCCCGATGGCGCTGACCAAAGGGCAGTTGATCCAGTTTCCGCCGCAATGGATCTCGATCCACGCCTTCACCGACTATCTGTCGGACCCGCAATGGATGCGCTCGACCCTGGTGTCGTTCCAGGTCTCGGCCTTCGCGGTGCTGGTCGGCGGCGTCACGGGGACCTGCGCGGCGCTGGCGCTGCACGGCAAGACGTTCGCCGGAAAGTCGCTGCTGACCGGCCTGGTCCTGGCGCCGATCGTCATCCCGCTGATCGTCCTCGCGCTGGGGTCCTACCTGGTGTTCGCGCCGCTGCGCCTGGTCGGCACCTGGCCCGGCATCGGATTGGTGCACGCGCTGCTGGTCACGCCCTATGTCTTCATCTCCGCGCAGACCAGCCTGACGGCCGAGCTGAATCCGGCACTGGTGCGGTCGGCGCGCTCGCTGGGCGCGGGGCGCTGGCCGGTGTTCCGCCATGTGATCTGGCCGGCGATCCGGCCGGGCGTGCTGAGCGGCTGCGTCATGGGCTTCGCCGTTTCGTTCGACGAGGTGGTGGTCGCCCTGTTCCTGCAAGGGCCCGACACCGTCACGCTGCCGGTCCGGATGTTCACCGCGATCCAGTTCGAGCTGACGCCGAAGATCGCCGCCAGCGCCTCCCTGTTCATCCTGCTGGCGACGTTGGCGCTGGTGGCGCAAGGCCTGCTCGCGCGGCGGAGGCCGGCATGAACGTTTCGGGCATGAACGTTTCGGGCATGAATGTCTCCGGCCGCCTGCTGGATGTCCGCCATGTGTGGAAGTCCTATACGCCGGACGTCTTCGCCGTCCGCGACGTCAACTTCACCCTCGAGCCCGGCGCCTTTCTGACCCTGTTGGGTCCCAGCGGGTCGGGCAAGACGTCGACGTTGATGATGGTGGCGGGATTCGAGGCGCCGACCGAGGGCGAGATCCGCGTCGGCGGCCGCGACGTGGCCGGCCTGCCGGCGGAGAAGCGCAACTTCGGCGTCGTCTTCCAGGGCTACGCGCTGTTCCCGCATATGTCGGTGCTGGACAATGTCGAATTCGCGCTGCGCATGCGCAAGGTCGGCCGCGGCGATCGCCGGCGGCAGGCGATGGCGATGCTGGACCGCGTCGGCCTCGCCGCCTTCGCCCATCGCCGCCCGCGCGAACTGTCGGGCGGCCAGCAGCAGCGCGTGGCGCTGGCCCGCGCGCTGGTGTTCGAGCCGGACGCGCTGCTGTTGGATGAGCCGCTGGGCGCGCTGGACCGCAAGCTGCGCGAACAGTTGCAGGCCGAGATCAAGGACATCCAGCGCCGCGTCGGCATCTCCATCCTGTTCGTCACGCATGACCAGGACGAGGCGATGACGATGTCCGACCAGATCGCCGTGATGGCTGACGGCCAGGTCGTGCAGATCGGCACGCCGGCAGAGGTCTATCAGCACCCGAACACGGCCTTCGTCGCCGGTTTCCTGGGCGAGACCAACCTGCTGCCCGTCGTCGTGCGAGGCGTCGAGAACGGTCATGCCGTCGTCCGCTTCGAAGACGGCACGACAGGCCGCGCCAGGATGCCGCGCGGCGGACGGCCCCCGGCCTCCGGCGCAAGCGGTTTCGTTTCCATCCGTCCCGAACGTCTCCGGTTCCTGGGGGATGGCGCGTCGTCCGACCACAGCACGGACGGGGTGGTCGGCGGCCATGTCTTCCTGGGCCGCCATGCCCGATCGACCGTCCGGGCGCTGGGACAGGCGCTGATCGTCAGCAGCCTGGATCCGCAACGGTCCGAGACCGTCCGGATCGGATGGGACACCGACGACGCGCAATTGCTCGCCCCAGAGGGGCCTGATTAGAGGGGCCTGATTAGAGGGACCTGATTAGAGGCGCCTATCTGAAGCACCCACCTGAATCGAAAGGCCGTGCCATGCATCTTCCGAAACGACGCCAATTGCTGAAAGCCTCGGCTCTGGCCCTTGCCGCCCCCGCGGTCCTGCGCCGTCCGGCCCTGGCCGACGGCAAAGCGATCAATGTCGCGGCCTATGGCGGCGTCGTGAACGATCAGTTGACGAAATTCTTCGCCGAACCCTTCGCCAAGGAAACCGGCATCAAGGTGACGTTCGGCGCCGGCACCTCGCTGGCCCTGGCAAAATTGCAGACGATGTCCGGCGGCCCGGCGCAATGGGACATCATCAACCTGACGGGGTCGGAGATCGTCCAGGCGGCGAAGGAGAAGCTGATCGTTCCCTATGACTACTCGATCATCGACGCCTCCCACGTGCCGCCGGAATACAAGGAGAAATACGGCATCAAGTTCAGCCTGTTCCTGTTCGTGATGTGCTGGGACCGCAAGAAGATCCCCGACGACAAGGCGCCGAAGACCTGGGCCGAGTTCTGGGATACCAAGCGCTGGCCCGGCAAGCGGTCGATGGACGCCAATATCTCGGACGGCAGCACGCTGGAGCTTGCGCTGCTTGCCGACGGCGTGCCGCTGCACAAGCTGTTTCCGCTGGATGTCGAACGCGCGTTGAAAAGCCTCGACAAGCTGGGGCGCGACAACATCGTCTGGTACAACACGAACCAGGAGCCGATCCAGCAGCTGACCTCGGGTGCGGTGTCGCTGGCCACCGCGTTCCACGGCCGCGTGCTGCTGGCGGACAAGGCCGGTGCCAGCCTGGGATTCACGCCGGATTATGCCGGTGTCAGCGGCAACTATTATTGCGTCAGCGCGGCATCGGCGAACAAGACCGAGGCGTTCAAGTTCCTGAACTACATGCTGACCGACGTGAAGGGCGACGTCGAATACATGAAGGCGACCGCCTATGCGATCCCGAATACCGCCGCCCTGCCCCAGCTTCCCAAGGACATTTACGACATCCTGCCGACCAATCCGGCGTTGAAGGACAAGGTGTTCATCAAGTCCGACGCCTGGTGGGCGGCGAACCTGGACAAGACCGTACAGCGCTTCAAGGAATGGCAGATCGGGGGCTGAGCCGATGGCGATCGATCCGTCCCGGGGCAAGATGCACCTCGGCGCCTTCATCCACCCGACCGGCAACCACATCGCCGCATGGCTGCATCCCGAGGCGCAGATCGATGCCGGCCAGAACTTCCGCCATTACTGCCAGCTCGCGCAGATGGCGGAGGCCGCCAAGTTCGACATGATGTTCCTGGCCGACGCCGTCGCCGTGCGCGACGGCAAGCAGGAGGCGCTGAGCCGCTGGCCGCAATACATGGCGTATTTCGAGCCGGTGACCCTGCTGTCCGGCGTCGCTGCGGTCACGGAGCATATCGGCGTGGTTTCAACCGCGACGACCTCCTATAACGAGCCGTACAACGTCGCCCGCAAATTCGCCTCGCTGGATCTGATATCGGGCGGTCGGGCGGGATGGAACGTGGTGACGTCGGCGAATTTGTCGGAGGCGTTCAATTTCGGGCGGGAAGCGCATTACGAACACGGGGAGCGCTACGACCGCGCGGAAGAGTTCTTCGACGTGGTCAAGGGCCTGTGGGATAGCTGGGAGGACGATGCGTTCATCCGCGACCGCTCCACCGGACGCTATTACGACCCGGCCAAGCTGCATGCGCTGAACCACAAGGGCGAGCATTTCTCCGTCCGCGGCCCGCTGAACGTCGCCCGCTCCCCGCAAGGCCACCCGGTGATCTTCCAGGCCGGCGCGTCGGAGCCGGGCAAGGAGCTTGCCGCCCGCACCGCCGAAGGCGTCTTCGTCGCCGGCTACACGCTGGAGGGCGCGCAGGCCTTCTATGCCGACTTGAAGGGACGGATGCCCAAATACGGTCGCGACCCCGACCATCTGAAGGTGATGCCCGGGCTGAACGCGATCGCCGGCCGCACCGAGAAGGAAGCCAGGGAGAAGCATGCCTACCTGCAGTCCCTGATCCATCACGCGGTGGGGCTGGAGGTGCTGTCCAACGCCCTGGCCGGCTTCGACCTGGAAGGCCTTGACCCCGACGGCCCCTTGCCGCCCGACGTTTACGACATCGTCCCGAAAGGCAGCACCTCCGCCTTCCGCAACGTCACGCGCTGGGCGAAAGAGGAAAACCTGACCATCCGCCAGCTCTATATGCGCTTCGCCGGTGCCCGCGGGCAGCGCACGCTGGTCGGCAGCGGCAGCCAGATCGCCGACAACATGGCGGAATGGTTCCTCAATCGCGGCGTCGACGGGTTCCTGATCCAACCGTCCCATGTCCCCGGCGGACTCAAGGACTTCATCGACCATGTCGTCCCCGAACTGCAGGAGCGCGGGTTGTTCCGTACCGACTATGAAGGCACCACCTTGCGCGACAACCTGGGCCTGCCGAAGCCGGTGAACCGCTGGGCAGCGCGGGAGAGCGTGGCCTGACCCGTCCCGCATTCCAGTCCGGACCGAACTGCTCTAGCCTGATGGCCAAGAACAGGAGGGAGCTGCCCATGTCGATCACCGTCGAAGCCCTGCATCCGGCCATCGGCGCCCGCGTCACCGGGCTGGACCTGCGCGAACCGCAGCCGGACGCAACGATCGCCGCGATCGAGGACGCCATCAACCGGCATGCCGTACTGGTATTCCCCGGACAGTCCATCACGGATGCGCAGCAACTGGAGTTCAGCGCACGGTTCGGTACGCTTGAAACGACTGTCCGAGCGTATCGGTCCGATTTCGTGCCGCGGCTGGACTTGCGGATCGCGGATATCTCCAACCTGGATCACAACAACCAGGTGCGCACGAACGACGATCGGCTGCGGCTGAATGCACTGGGCAACCGCCTGTGGCATTCCGACAGCAGCTTCAAGCGCGTCCCGGCCCGCTATTCCCTGCTGTCCGCCCGCGTCATCCCCTCGGAAGGCGGGGAGACGCAGTTCGCCGACATGCGCGCCGCCTGGGACGCGCTGCCGGACAAGATGAAGGCGCAACTCGAAGGCCTGGTCTGCGAGCACACGCAACTGTTCTCCCGCGCGCGCATCGGCTTCACCGACTGGTCGGAGGAGGAACGGGCGAAGATGGCCCCCGTGCCGCAGGTGCTGGTCCGCACCCATCCGGGTTCCGGGCGGAAATCGCTCTACCTGTCGTCCCACGCCGGGCGCATCCGCGGCATGCCGGCCCCCGAGGCGCTGATGCTGCTGCTCGACCTGAACGAGCACGCCACCCAGCCGCAATTCGTTTACTCGCATCGCTGGACGGTCGGCGACCTGGTGATGTGGGACAACCGCTGCACCATGCACCGCGCCCGGGCTTACGATGAGACCCAGGTGCGGGACATGCACCGCACCACCGTGTCGGATGGCGTACCGACCGTGCAAGAAGCCGCCTGACGTGTCACGGTTCTTGCATCCCCGGCAACCGCGCCCCAACCAGGAACCGAAAGCGCCCGCATGATTCGCACCGGCCAGCAATACAGGGACTCGATCCGCGACGGCCGCCAGGTCTGGATCAACGGAGACCGTGTCGCCGACGTCACGACCCATCCGATGTTCAAGCCGCTGGTCGATATTCGCGCGCGCATCTACGACATGGCGCACGAAGACATGGCGCACGAAGACATGGCGCACGAAGCCGGGCACGCCCCGACGATGACCTATCGGGACGAAGCGGGCGACGTCTGTTCCGTGGGCGCGAAGCTGCCGCTGACCCGGCAGGACTGGCACGACAAGCGCACAGCCGTCGACGCCGTGCTGGATGAGGTCGGCGGCGTCGTCACGCGTGTCGGCGACGAAACGGTCGGCGAGATGTGGTCGCTGTACGACGGCCAGGACGTGCTGAACGAGGTCAATCCCCAGTTCTCCACCAACATCCGCAACCATGTCGCCCGGGTCGTCAAGGAAGACCCGTTCCACGTCTCGGCCAACACCGATCCCAAAGGCGACCGGTCCAAGCGCCCGCAGGACCAGGACCCCGACATGCTGCTGCACGTCGTCAAGGAGACGGACGCCGGCATCATCGTCCGCGGCGCGAAATACGAGACCGCGGCGGCCTACGCGAACCAGGCCTTCACCAAGCCGACGATCGCGAACTGGGGCGACTCGCAGCTTTCGGACTACGCGGTCGGTTTCATCTGCAACCTGGGCGCGCCGAACCTGAAGTTCATCTGCCGCACCGGTTTCGCCGGCCGCGCGCCGGTCGAGGACTACCCGCTGTCGAACCGGTTCGATGAGATCGACACGCTGCTGATCTTCGACAACGTGCTGATCCCGTGGGAGGACGTGCTGTTCTACCGCCACACCAAGGCGGCGACCTTCATCCGCGCGACGCTGCACCGCTACAGCGCCTTCGCCTATGTGCAGCGGAACATCCGCATGGCCGATCTGATGATCGGCGCCGCCCTGTTCAACGCGCGGCAGACCGGGCTGGAGCACCAGCAGGCGGTGCAGGAGAAGCTGTCGACGCTCGCCTGCTATCGGGAAGGCATCAATGCCCACCTGACGGCCGCGATCGCGATGGCCAAGCCCAGCCCGGCCGGCCTGCTGATGCCCGACCAGTCCTTGCTGTTCACCGGCCGCGTGCTGGCGTCATCGCAGCTGCACAACATGATGCACCTGGCGCGCGAACTGTGCGGCGGGCAGATCTGCGTCACCCCCGACCATGCGACGTTCCAGAACCCCGAGACGGCGCCGTGGATGGAGAAATTCTATACCATCAACGACACGTGGCAGGCCGAGGACCGGCGGCGGCTGCTGGCATTCGCCCGCGACCTGCTGAACTCCGACTATGCCGGCCACAGGCTGACCTTCCAGTTGTTCGCGCAATCGCCGCCCTTCGCGAATCTCGCGGCGGTGTACCGCAACTTCGA
>NZ_DASZTJ010000289.1:0-3342 GCF_035548235.1 Rhodopila sp. | reverse complement strand
CGCGCGATGATCGCCTTCGGCGGCAGCGCGCCGCTGCATGCGGCGCGGTTGGCCGAGAAGCTTGGCATCTCGGAGGTGATCATCCCAGCAAGTGCAGGCGTTGGCTCGGCGGTCGGTTTCCTGCGCGCACCGATCGCATTTCAGGTGGTGCGCAGCCGCCCGGCGCGGCTCGGAAGCCTGGATGTCTTGGACCTCAACACGATGTTCACGGTGATGGCCGAGGAGGCGACGCAGGTAGTGCGACTCGGCGCGCCCGGGGCGGACATCACCATTACCCGCAGCGCCGACATGCGCTATCAGGGCCAGGGGCACGAGATCGCAGTCTCGATCGAGGAGGCGAGCTTCGACACACAATCCGGCGCCCGGCTGCGGGCGGCGTTCGAGGAAAGCTACCGCGCGATGTTCGGTCGCGGCATCCCGGGGCTCGATATCGAGATTACGAGTTGGACCCTCACCGCCACCGCGCCCGCGCTGGCCGGCGCGCCCGCCGCGGTGCTCGTCCCCGAAGCAGGACACGCCCAACCGACGGGACAGCGGCGCCTGTTCGATCCGCAGCAGAATGCCTACCGGATGGTACCGGTCTATCACCGCGCCGAGCTAGGCGCGCGGCAGACGATCAGCGGTCCAGCGGTGATCGCCGAGGATGAAACGACCACGGTGGTCACGGCTGGTTTCGATGCGCGCATCGACCCGACGGGAGCGATCCGGTTGGTCAAGCGACAGATCGAAGCAGCGAAGGAGGCCGCGTGATGCCCCAAGCCGACAAGATGTCGATGATCCATTACCAGATCATGTGGAACCGCCTGATTTCCGTCGTCGAGGAACAGGCCCAGACGCTTATCCGGACCGCCTTTGGCGCGCCGACGCGGGAGGCGGGCGACGTGTCCGCTGGCGTCTACGACACCGGGGGTCGCATGCTGGCGCAGGCGGTCACCGGCACGCCCGGCCATGTGAACTCCATGGCCAAGAGCGTGGGCCACGCGCTGAAAAAATTTCCGCTTGCCAGTATGAATGATGGCGACGTGCTCATCTTCAACGATCCCTGGATCGGCACCGGCCATCTCAACGACATCGTGGTAGTGACGCCGATCTTCCGTCGCGGGAAGCCGGTGGCGCTGTTCGCCTGCACGCTGCACGTGGTCGATATCGGCGGCGTCGGCATGTCGGGCGGCGGCAAGCAGGTCTACGAGGAAGGTCTGTTCCTGCCACCCACAAAGATCGTGGAGGCCGGACGGCTCAACCAGTGGCTGGTCGACATTATCGCAGCCAATGTGCGCGAGTCCGTGCAAGTGCTGGGCGACATCTTCTCCGAGATTTCCTCGAATGACGTCGGCGGCAGGCGGCTACTCGCGATGATGGACGAATTCGGCCTGGAGACGCTCGACGCGCTGGCGGAACACATCCTGACGGAATCCCGGCGTGCCAGCCTCGAAGCGATCACCCGCCTGCCCTTCGGCACCTACCACAACAGCATGACGGTGGATGGGCTGGACGAGCCAATGGTGTTCAAGGCGGCTCTGACCATTGGGCCGGACGGCATCGATGTTGATTTCGCCGGCAGTCCCGGGATCGTCAACAAGGGCATCAACGTCCCGCTCTGCTACACCGAGGCCTATACCAGCTTCGGCGTGAAGGTCATTGTCGCCCCGCACGTGCCGAACAACGCGGCCTCGCTCGCCACGATCCGCGTCACCGCCCCGGAGGGCAGCCTACTGAACGCGCCGCATCCCGCACCGGTCGGCGGACGCGGCTCTTTCGGGCAAATGCTCCCGGACGTGGTGATGGGTTGTCTGCAGCAGGCGGTGGCGGCGGGCGTACCGGCCGAGGGCACCTCCTGCCTGTGGAACATCCGCATGATGGGGGGATACGGCCGGGTCGACGCGCCGAGCGCAACCATGATGCGGGCAACGCCCTTCAACCTGACCAGCTTCCATTCCGGCGGCACCGGCGCGCGACCACAGCAAGACGGGATGTCGGCTACCGCGTTCCCCTCCGGCGTGCGCAACGTGCCGGTGGAGGTCACCGAGACGATGGCGCCCCTTTTGGTATGGAGGAAGGAGTTCCGCACCGACAGCGGCGGCGGTGGACGCCAACGCGGCGGGCTCGGCCAACTCATGGAGATCGAGAGCACCGAGGGCATGCCTTTCGCGACCATGTCGAATTTCGACCGCGTGCGATTCCCGCCGCGTGGGCGCGAAGGTGGGCTATCGGGTGCGACCGGCCGTGTCAGTCTCGCCTCCGGCAAAGTGCTGCCCGGCCGGGGACCGGCCACGATTCCCTCCGGCGACAGGCTGCGCGTGGAGATGCCCGGTGGCGGCGGCTATGGCGATCCACTGTCGCGCGCACCCGATCTCGTCGCCGAGGATGTGACGTTCGGATACATATCAGCCGTGGCGGCGTCCGAGATTTACGGCGTGGTGCTGACGGAGACCGGGACCGTCGATAGTGCCGCAACAGAGGTACTTCGCGCCGCACGCAAGGCCGCGGCGTAATGGTTACGTCATCGAAGAAGGCCGGCATGACGAAGGCACGCGCGCATGACGACACCGTGCTGGCGCATGCCGGACGGCCCTCCATAGCGCATTTCGGTGCGGTCAACCCACCGGTCTATCACGCCTCCACCATATTGTTTCCAACGCTGGCAGCGCTGGATGCCAAGGCGGAAGCCAAGGTTCGCTACGGCCGGCGCGGCACTCCCACGAGCATGGCGCTTGAGGAGGCCATGAGCGCGCTGGAAGGGGCCGATGGCACCGTGCTGGCACCGTCCGGACTGATGGCGATCTCTACAACGCTACTCGCCTTCGCCGGGCCCAGGCGTCACGTGCTGGTGCCGGACAACGTCTATGGGCCGGTACGGCGCATCAGCGATGGCATGCTCGGCAGGCTTGGCCTCGACGTCACCTATTATGATCCAGCAATCGGCGCGGGTCTCGCCGAGCTTGTGCGGCAAGACACTGCGCTGATCTGGCTCGAATGCCCGGGCTCGCAGACGTTCGAAATGTCGGATCTGCGCGCCATGGTGGCGGTGGCACGGCAGTTCGGCATCCCGACCGCGATGGATAATTCCTGGAGCGCCAGCTACTTCCTCAAGCCGCTGTCGATCGGCGTCGACGTCTCGGTGCAGGCCGGCACAAAATATATCGGCGGCCATTCCGACGTGATGATCGGCCTCGTCTCGGCGCGCGGCGACGTGCTGCAACGCCTACGCGCCACTGCGAGCGAGATCGGTCTCTGCATCGGCCCGGATGACGCCTATCTGGCGCTACGTGGTCTGCGCACGCTTGGGATGCGCATGGCGCGCCACCATGCGAGCGGCCTCGCGATCGCACGCTGGCTCGCCGA
>NZ_DASZTJ010000288.1:0-98517 GCF_035548235.1 Rhodopila sp. | reverse complement strand
GTGCCGCTGGCTGCGATGGCCTGGGCGACCTTCTTGCGCTCCCGCTCTGCGACGCGCTTGTCGCGGGCCCGGCGGCGCAGCGCTTCGGTGAAGCTGATCCCAAACGCCTTGGCATAGGCCGAGACGGTGCGGTTTTCTTCGATCAGGGCACCGACTTTTTCGACCGAGGGCGCGGGTTCGGGCATCGGCTCCGGCTGGGACTGGGGCTGGGGCTGACGCTGCTCCGGCTGGGGCTGCTCCGGCTGACGCTGCGCCGGCTGGCGGTGTTCCGGCTGGCGGTGTTCCGGCTGGCGTTGCGTCAGTTGGCCCGGTTCGGCTGCCGCCCGCAGTTGTTCCAGCCGCCGCTCGGCCTTGGCGACCTCGCGCGCCAGGGCGACGGCGCCGCTGCGCAGGCGCAGCACACGGTTCAGCGGCATGTCCGGCTGGACGGCCTGGGCGAGCGCTTCGCCGGCCTGGAGGTTGAAGGCGAGGATCCGGTAGATGAGGTGAAGTTCGGCCTCGGTCCGGGGACAATGGCCGAGGATCAGCGCCTCGGCGGCTTCCCACGCTTCCTGGTGATTGCCGTTGGCGCCTTCCAGCAGGAGGACGGCGAGGTGGCGGAGGACGGTCCGCAGGAGGGCGGCGGGGAGTTCGGTGATGCGCATGGGGGTGGGTCCGGAGGTGTTCCGGGCATTATAGGTATTTTTGCTATCTTAGCAAGATATTCCTTTGGGGAAGTTCGCCATCAAGCGGCGTTGGCAAGCGGCGTTGGGCCGGGTGCGGGTTGTTCCGGGTTGGTTGTTGGGGTCTCCGGCCTGGCTGTCGTGCTGGTGGAGAGGAAGGTTTTTGACACAGATGGGCACAGATGAACACAGATGAACACAGATGCCGGGGGGAAGGCCCTTGGAGTGCCCCCCTGGAATGAGACACGGAAACTAGCCACACTGTTCTGAGAGGAGAACGGGGATGCGCTGCCCCCGAGGCTGAGACGGAAGACTGGGCACGCTCGGTTGGCTTTTTCCTGTCGAACCTGCGCGCACGCGGTCGGATCAGGGCGAATCTGCATGCATCGTCCGGGATCTGCGTTGAATGACCTTGCCATCGACCGCCCCGACGGCCGGCCCCTGACGCAGGGCGGATGATCGGGAGCCGCCAGCGTCCATCTGTCCGAGTGCCAGGGGGCCGCTTGTCCACGGCCTGCCGACGGCGGACGGGGTGGATGCCGGGTTTTCGCCCGCCAGGACGGGGGATCGACGCTGGTGCTGCCCCTTACTCAAAGCTCATGAGGCATGCACCGCCGTGATGGTACAGGCGCTATGCCCAGCCCTACTCCTGGGACACAGTCTTCTTCGACGCCAGGATTTTGATCGCCTCCCTGGCCTCGATCAGTTGGAAGTCGGTGGTATCCGGCTTCGTCAGATCGAATGCCGGGAAGCCTTCGGGCGGTTTGTCGGGCAACTGCTTCAGCGCGGGGGGCAGGTCGGTACGCGGTGGGATATGTGTTGGGTTGGTTCCGCCCTCATTGGCCAGCGCGTTGCTGTAATCCGCTTCCCGCTCCCCGCCGAAATTGGCGGGGGCGTCACGGGTTTCGCGCACCAGCACGTCCGGCGTGATCCCCAGGCCCTGGATCGACCGTCCGGACGGCGTGTAATAGCGGGCCGTCGTCAGCCGCATCGCGGTATTGCCCGGCAGCGGGATGACGGTCTGCACCGACCCCTTGCCGAAGCTCCTCGTCCCCAGCAGCACCGCGCGGTGATGGTCCTGCAGCGCGCCTGACACGATCTCAGAAGCCGAGGCGGAACCGGCATTGATCAACACCACCAGCGGCGCCCCGTCCAGGATATCGTGCCCGCGGGCATCCCAGCGCTGGCTGTCCTCGGGATGCCGAGCGCGGGTGGACACGATCTCCCCTTCGGGAATGAAGTCCGAGGAGACGGCGACCGCCTGGTCCAGCAATCCGCCCGGGTTGTTGCGCAGGTCCAGGATCAGCCCGGTCAGCTTGCCGCCATTCGCCTGCTCCAGCTTCTTCACCGCTGCCTTGATGCCGGCGTCAGATTGTTCGGTGAACTGGGTCAGGCGGACATAGCCGATGCCATCAGGCTCCATTCGCGACTTGACGACCTGGATATGGATGACTTCGCGGGTCAGCGTGACGTCGATCGGCTTGTCGACGCCCTGGCGCTTGATGGTCAGGGCGATCTTGGAGTTCGGCGGACCGCGCATCCGGTCGACCGCGTCGTTCAGCGACATGCCGATGACGCTCTTGCCGTCCAGGGCCGTGATGATGTCGCCCGGCTTGATGCCGGCCCGAGCCGCCGGCGTGTCGTCGATCGGCGAGACGACCTTGATCAGCCCTTTGTCCTCGTTGACTTCGATCCCCAGGCCGCCGAATTCGCCTCGGGTCTGGATCTGCATGTCCTTGAACGCCTTGGCGTTCATGAAGGAGCTGTGCGCATCCAGGCCGGTCAGCATACCGTTGATCGCGTTCTCGATCAGCTCCTTGTCGTTGACGGGATCGACATATTCGGCGCGCACCCGCTGCAGCACGTCGCCAAAAATCTTCAGTTCCTGATAGATGTCGGTGTTACCGCTGTCGTCAGCGAACGCTTGATGCAGGGGCCAGTGACCGGTTCCCCCGATCACCAGGCCGGACGCGAACGCCGTAGCGATCAACAAAGTGTAACGCCACTGTCCGAGACGGACTTTCATATTTCTATCACCCTTGGCGCGACGGTTCCTGGACCATCGCGATGTAAGCCGTGTTCACACGTTGCCAGTCACTATGCTGCCTCAGGAAGCGGCGCTCCGTCCACAAGGGATTGATCGGCCCTCATTACCGTTGTGAGAGGTGTTTCCCGGACCGACCCGCCGCCCGCGGCGGCATTCCCGCAGGGGATATCGTCAGGGCAGCAGGACCGTGCTGCCCGTGGTCTGCCGGCTTTCCAGCGCGGTGTGCGCGGCGCCGGCGTCCTTCAGAGCGAAGGTCTGGTTGACCCGTATCTTGACCGCGCCGCTGGAGACGACGTTGAACAGGTCATCGGCGACATTCACCAGGTCGTCCCGCTTCGCGGTGTAGGTGGCCAGGGTCGGGCGGGTGATGAACAGGCTCCCCTTGGCCGCCAGCAGGCTGAGTTCCAGCGGCGGCACCGGTCCGGACGCGTTGCCGTAGCTGACCATCAGTCCCAGCGGGGCGAGCGAATCGATGCTGGCATCGAACGAATCCTTGCCGACGCTGTCGTAGACGACGGGAACCATGGCGCCGCCGGTGATGCGCTTGACCTCGGCGGCCAGGTTGGTGTGCCCGATGACGGTATGCGCGGCGCCGTTCGCCTTCGCCAAGGCGGCTTTCTCTTCGTTGGAAACGACGCCGATCACCGTGCAGCCCAGATGCTTGGCCCACTGGCACATGATCAGCCCGACCCCGCCGGCGGCGGCGTGAACGACGATCGTTTCGCCTGCCTGGACCCTGTGGGTGCGGCGCAGCAGGTATTGTGCGGTCATGCCTTGCAGCATCATTGCCGCGCCGGTCTTGAAGTCGATCGTGTCCGGCAGTTTCACCAGTCGGTCGGCGGCGATCACCCGCTCCGTCGTATAGCCGCCCAGGGGCCCGGCATAGGCGACCCGGTCGCCCGGCTTCACATTGGTCACCGCCGCGCCGCAGGCGACGACGGTGCCCGCGCCTTCCTGGCCGATGATCAGCGGCATGCCCGGCGCTTTGTAGAGACCGGTCCGAAAATAGATGTCTATGAAATTAAGGCCGATCGCTTCGTGCTTGATCAGTGCCTCGGTCGGGCCGGGTTCGGGGGTCGGGATGTCTTCCCACACCATGACCTCCGGGCCACCAGTGGAATGGATGCGAATGGCCTTCGTCATGCCGCTTCTCCGGTCTCGTTGTCTGGTTCGAAGAGGGGCCGCTGGGGGTTTTCCAATGCCAGCAGCCATCTCTTGGTCGAAAGTCCGTCGCCGCCGGAATAGCCGCCAAGATGGCCTTCGGCAACGACGCGATGGCAGGGAATGATGATCGGGATCGGATTGCGCCCGTTTGCCTGACCGACGGACCGGGGACTTCCGCCGGCCTTGGCGGCGATCGTGCGATAGGAACAGATCTCCCCGAACGGGATCTCGCACAGTGCCCGCCAGACGGCGGTCTGATAGGGCGTTCCACGCGGCGCCAGGGGCAGGTCGAACTGCCTTAGCCTGCCGTCGAAATAGGCGTCGAGTTGTTCGCCCGCCCGACGCAGCAGGGGCGTCGCCGACTGATCCGGCACCCAGCCCCAGTCGAGGGCGACGATCGTTCCCGACTCCTCGAACAGCGTGAGGTCCCCGATGGGGGAATGCATGGATAAAAGGGGCACGGACGAAATCTCCCTTCGTAACACGGATGCCAGACCGCCGCCTCGCGGCTGTCAAGTCCAGCCGCCCCGATTGCGCCCGGGTGTGCGGAAATCCTGGATGACCCTGCGGGTGACAAGGGCCGCCGACCTGCGGTAACAGCGACGCAAGGCATTTCGCGCAGCTTGAGGGACGGGACGGCCAGCCATGCGTGTCTCCAACATCGACGTCTGATGGTGGACGGTCCCGACAGCCCGGGTTGCCGGGTCTACCTGATCACGCCGCCGGCGCTGGACCCGGTGCCGTTCGCCGACAGGCTGGCCGCGGCGCTGGACGGCGACGACGTCGCGGCGGTGCAGCTTCGGCTCAAGGACGTGGACGATGCGACGTGGCGGCGGGCGATCGACGTGCTGCGGCCTGTCGCCCAGTCGCGCGGCGTGGCGTTCCTGCTGAACGACCGGGCGGACCTGGTCGTCGGCACCGGTTGCGACGGCGTGCATGTGGGGCAGGACGACATGCCGGCCGCCGCCGCCCGCACGCTGCTGGGTCCGGACCTGACGCTGGGCGTGACCTGCAAGGGCAGCCGGGACCTGGCGCTGCGCGCCGGGGAGGACGGGGCGGACTATGTCGCGTTCGGGGCGTTCTATCCCTCCACCACCAAGCAGGTGACGGCCCTGCTGGATCCGGACATCCTGGCCTGGTGGTCGGAGATGATGGAGCTGCCGTGTTGTGCGATCGGCGGGATCACGCCGGAGAACTGCGCGCCGCTGGTCCGCGCCGGCGCTGATTTCCTGGCCGTGGTCGGTTGTGTCTGGAACCATCCCGACGGCCCGGCCGCGGGCGTGAAGGCGCTGAATTCGGCGATTGAGGCCGCTTGCGCCCAATAGCCGCAGGCTCACCGGACTGTTCTTCGGTACGCGAGGGAACCGAGACAGGCCGCCGCTGTTTTTTGGTCATGAACCGACCGAGCGTAGTGACGGCCGAGAAGTCCGGGTTTCGGAGCTGGCCGGCGAAACAACGTGTGAACATCTGCCGTGTTCAGCCGGATGTCGGGTGGGCGTCGTGGGAATGGGACCAGGTCCTTCGGCAGGTGAGGGACCTGGGGTTCAGCCATGTCTGCGTAGGCGCCGGCGCGGCGGTCGCCGAAGTCGCCGAGGCCGCCGGACGGGCGAACGTCTCGGTTCTGGTGGATTTTTCCCCGGAAGTCCGGCCGACGGGACGTGATCCCCGGCGGATGGCGGTCCGGGGCCGAAGCGGCGCGGCGTGGGACGTCCAGCTATCGGCGTTGGCCGCGTCCGGGGCGCAGGGCTTTCGATGCCTCGACCTGGCCGCCGGGTCGGCGGCGTTCTGGCAAGGGGTGCGGGAGGCGCTGCCGGACAGCACGCTGCTGGCCTGGACGCCACGGTTGCCGCCATCGGCAGCCGGCGCCTTCGCGCCGGTCGGATTCGACTTCGCCTGCATCAGCGACGAAGCCCCGCGCGGGCGCGCGGCGTGGTTCCTGGAACTGGCCGCGCTGGCGGGGATGGGCGAGGTCCTGGTCATGCCCCGGGCCCTCATGTCCTCCCGGTTCGCGGCAGCGGTGGGCGCGGGGCTATTCGTGACGCTGGCGGCGGAGCGCAACGGGGACGGGATAGTCCTGGGGCAGGGCCTGGCCCATCCTATCCGAGAGGCCACGGCGCTTGGCAGGATGCTGCCGTCGCCGGGCTTTACCCGCATGGTTGGCAGCCCGGATGACCGGTTGCTGACGCTCCTGCGATCGGACCGGCGGATCATCCGCGAGGCCGACGAGATCGTCCTGGTCGCGGCGAATACGGACGAGGCGCCGCGTCGGCTTGACCTTTCAACGATCGCGGACGCGTCACTGGTCATCGAGGACGATGATCCGGTCGTCCAGCCCGGCGATGTCCGGGTCGTCCGCTGCCGTCAGGCGAAGGCGCCCGTCGTACGGAGGGCGCCTGTTGCGCAGTTCGACGGGGTGCCAAGCCCTCGGATTGTGATCGAGGCCGTCCAGCCCGCAGCGGCGAACCGGACTTGCGCGGTGAAGGCCATTGTCGGCCGGCCCGTGGAGGTCACGGCGGACATCTTCGCGGAAGGGCACGGCAGGATCGCCGCCGACCTGCTGTGGCGAGCTGAAGACGAAGCATCGTGGCAGCGCGAACCGATGGCACTGATCGAGAACGACCGCTGGGTCGCTCGGTTCCGCCCCGACCGCGTCGGCCTGTTCCAGTTCGCGATCGAAGCCTGGCCGGATAGCTGGGCCAGCTTCGCGCACGGCGTCGAGGCCAAGCACGAGGCAGGCCTTGATGTCTCGCTGGAGCTGGTCGAAGGCCGCCTGGCGATCGAGGAGGCGGACCGGGACACCAACGGGCGCCTGGAGGCATGGCGATCCCCGGCGCTGCCCGACCTGCTGTCCCACGACCTGTCCCAGGTGATCCGCTCGCACGGCCGGCGCCCTTTCGCCGTCCGCACCCACGTCACCCTGGTCCGCGTGGAGCGTGTCCGAGCGGAGTTCGGGAGCTGGTATGAGCTGTTCCCGCGCTCGATCACCCAAGACCCGAACCGTTCGGGGACGTTCCGGTCGGTTATCGAGCAACTGCCTGCCATCCGCGACATGGGATTCGACGTCCTGTATTTTCCGCCCATCCATCCGATCGGGCGGGTCAATCGTAAGGGGCGAAACAACAGCTTGACGGCCGAACCGGGCGATTTGGGGAGTCCCTATGCGATCGGCGGCGAGGAGGGAGGGCACGATGCGATCCACCCCGACCTCGGCACCATCGACGAATTCGACGATCTCGTCGCGGCCGCTCGGCATAACGGGTTGGAGATCGCGCTGGACTTCGCGGCGCAGTGCGCGCCGGACCATCCGTGGGTCCGGCAGCGGGTCGAGTGGTTTCAAAAGAGACCGGACGGGTCGATCCGCTATGCCGAGAACCCGCCCAAGAAATACCAGGATATCGTCAATCCGGAATTCTACGGCGAGGCCGCGTTCCCTGCCGTCTGGCAGGCGATCCGGGACGTGTTCCTGTTCTGGATCGAACATGGCGTGCGGATCTTCCGGGTCGACAATCCGCACACCAAGCCGATCCCCTTCTGGAAATGGCTGATCGAGTCGCTGCAAGGCCCATATCCCGAGACGATCTTCCTGGCCGAGGCGTTCACGCGTCCGAAGGTCATGTACAGCCTGGCGGAAGTTGGCTTCTCCCAGTCCTATACGTATTTCACCTGGCGGAACACCAAGGACGAGTTGACCGCGTTCATGCAGGAACTGGTTGCCAAGGAAATGGCATACCGGCCGAATTTCTTCGTCAACACGCCGGATATCAACCCCTATTACCTGCAGCAGAACGGCCGCCAGGGCTTCCTGGTCCGTGCGTTCCTGGCCACGACCCTGGCGGGAAGCTGGGGGATGTATTCGGGGTTCGAGATCTGCGAGTCCGCCCCCCTGCCGGGGCGGGAAGAGTACCTGGATTCGGAGAAATACGAGATTCGGCCCCGGGATTTCACGCAGGATGGAAACATCGTCGCGGAAATCACCCGACTGAACCGCCTGCGCCGCCTGTATCCCGCACTGCAAGCCTATAACGGCTTGGCGTTTTTCGAGACCTCCCATCCCGATGTCCTGGCCTATGGAAAACGCGATCCGTCGGGTGCCGGCATGGTGCTGATGGCGGTGAACCTGCGGCCGGGGGCCAGTGCCGCGGTTCGATTGCGGTTGCCGTTGTGGCCATTGATGCCGGGCGATGTCCAGACGGTCACGGCGCACGACCTGTGGACCGGCGCGCGCACGACCTGGTCGGGCATGAGCGAGGCCATGGATTTCGAACCCGGACGCGCCCCGTTCAGGATCTGGCAGGTGTCAGCATGAAAATCTTGTCGCATCCCCGAGGCCAGGTGACCCCCAACGCGGAAATCCTGACATCGGACGACGGACGCTGGTACCAGGACGCCGTCATCTACCAGGTGCACGTCAAGTCCTATTTCGATTCGAACAACGACGGGATCGGGGATTTTCCCGGATTGACGTCCAAGCTGGACTATATCGCGGACCTGGGCGCCAGCGCGATCTGGCTGCTGCCGTTCTATCCGTCCCCGCGGCTGGATGACGGGTACGACATCGCCGATTATCGGGGCGTCCACCCCGATTACGGTACGCTGGCCGACGTCAAGCAGTTCATCGCCGCCGCGCACAAGCGCGGCATCCGGGTGATCACGGAGCTGGTGCTGAACCACACCTCCGACCAGCACCCGTGGTTCCAGCGCGCGCGAGAGGCCAGGCCCGGATCGCTGTACCGGGACTTCTACGTCTGGTCGGACACCGACACGAAATACGCGAACACGCGAATCATTTTCGTTGACAGCGAGAAATCAAACTGGACCTGGGACGATACGGCCAAGGCATTTTACTGGCATCGTTTCTATCGTCACCAACCGGACCTGAACTTCGACAATCCTCGCGTCGTCAAGGAAATGACCTCGGTCCTGCGCTACTGGCTGGAGCTTGGCATCGACGGGCTGCGCCTCGATGCCGTCCCCTACCTGGCCGAACGCGACGGCACGAACAACGAGAACCTGCCGGAGACGCACTCTATCCTGCGCCGCATCCGTCGCGAGCTGGACCAGCATTATCCGGGACGGATGCTGCTGGCCGAGGCGAACCAGTGGCCGGAAGACACCAAGGAGTATTTCGGAGAGGGCGACGAATGCCACATGGCGTTCCATTTCCCCCTGATGCCACGGATGTACATGGCGATCGCGCAGGAAGACCGCTTTCCGATCACCGATATCCTGCGCCAGACCCCGGACATCCCGGAAAACTGCCAATGGGCGACGTTCCTGCGGAACCATGACGAGCTGACGCTGGAAATGGTCACGGAATCGGAACGCGATTTCCTCTGGGAAACCTATGCCGCGGACAAGCGTGCGCGGATCAACCTGGGAATCCGGCGGCGACTGACCCCGCTGATGGAACGGGACCGGCGCCGTATCGAATTGATGAACTACCTGTTGCTGTCCGTCATCGGCACGCCGGTCATCTATTACGGCGACGAGATCGGGATGGGCGACTATATCCATCTCGGCGACCGGAACGGTGTCCGAACCCCGATGCAATGGTCGCCCGACCGCAACGGCGGGTTCTCCCGCGTCCCCGATCCGTCGCAACTGGTCCTGCCGCTCGTGGTCGACCCGCTTTACGCCTACCACTCCGTCAACGTGGAAAGCCAGGCGGCCGACCAATATTCGGTCCTGATGTGGATGCGGCAGGTGATCGCGATCCGCAAGCGCTATCCGGTCTTCGGCCGCGGCCGGCTGCGCCTGCTGTATCCCGAGAACCGCAAGGTCCTGACCTATCTCCGCGAAGACGACGAAACCGCCATCCTGTGCATCGCCAATCTCTCCCGCACGCCGCAGGCGGTTGAGCTGGACCTGTCCGAGTTCGCCGGCGCGGTCCCGGTCGAGCTTCACGGGGCGACGCGGTTTCCGGCCATAACCCGCTTTCCCTATGCCCTGTCGCTGCCGGGCCGGGGCTTCTACTGGTTCAACCTCGCCCGCGGGGAGGAGACAGCGGCGCCGGCGGCACCGGTCCTGCCGGAGATGCTGACGCTGGTCATGAAACGCAGCCTGGTCGAGGCGATCCAAAGCGAGCAGCGCAATTTCGAGAAGGCGGTGCTGCATGGCTGGCTCAACGGCCGCCGCTGGTTCGGGATGAAAGGGGCCCGTCTGTCAGGCGTCCGGATCACCGCGATGGACATCGCCGGTTCGGGCGACTTCGTGCTGACGGAAATCGAAACCGTCGCCGAATCCAACGGGGAGTCCGCTTCCTGGCAAGTGCCGCTGGGTGTCGTCTGGGACACCGGCGACGCGACGGCCTTGCAGCTTGACTCCGCGATTGCCCGCGTGCGGCGCGGCGCGAAAGTCGGGTTGCTGACGGACGCGTTCCTGATCCCCGAGTTCATCCAATGGCTCCTGGAATGCACGGTCGCCCGTCGGGTCGTCGACGGCCAGTCCGGCACGCTCCATTTCGACCCGACGCCCGCCTTGGACACGGTGCAGGTGGGCGCGCCGCCGGCGGTGCGGTGGCCGTCCCTGGAACAGTCCAATTCGACCGCCATCGTCGACGACCAGATCGTCCTGAAACTTCTTCGCAGGGTGGCGACGGGCATCAACCCGGAAGTCGAGATGGGGCGCTACCTGTCGGACCACGGCTTCGTCGGTACGCCCAAGCTGTACGGAGAGGCGTATCGCACAAGGCCGGACAGGCAGCACCAGACCTTTGCCATCGCGCAGGAATTCGTGCGCAACCAGGGCGATGCCTGGACCTGGACGCTGGAGTTCCTCGATCGCCGCCTGTCCAGCCTTGCGACCGACACCACCGAACGACGCGGCAACGAGCAGGACTTCGAGGAATACGAAGCCTTCGCCCAGCTTCTCGGGCGCCGGGTCGCGGAAATGCACCTGGCGCTCGCCGATGCGACGGACCAGCCGGCCTTCGCGCCGGAACTGACCTCCGACGCCCAGGCCGAGGCCGTCGCAGAGCGCGTCATCGGCCGCTACGACGCGATGATCGCGGCGCTGGCGGGCATGCCCCACCAGTCGTTTCAGAACGCGCTGGACCATCTGACCGCGGCCCGCGAGGCCTTCGCCTCTCGCGTGTGGACGATCGCCGGCGAGTTGAAGGGGGCGATCATGACGCGGATCCATGGCGATCTGCATCTGGGCCAGGTGCTGGTCGCCAATGGCGAACTCTCGATCCTGGATTTCGAGGGAGAGCCGGCGGCGCCGCTGGCGCAGCGCAGGGCGAAAAGCCATCCGGCGCGGGACGTGGCGGGGGTGCTGCGCTCGTTCGACTACGCGGGCGCCGTGGCGACGCAACGGTCCCAGGCCGGTGCCGTCATCACGGAGGCGGATGTCGCCAAGCTGGGCACCAGTTTCCGCGCCGATGCGTCCGGGTCGTTCCTGATGGGATACAGGCAGGCGTACAGGGATGCCGATCGGGTCGCCTCGGTCGAGGCCGTGCCGAACACGGTCGACCTGTTCGTCGTCGACAAGGCCGCCTACGAGGTGATGTACGAGATCGCCAACCGTCCCGACTGGGTCTCTGTCCCGCTGGCCGCCGTGGTTGGCATCGTGGACCTCATGCTGGGTCTGGACGGCGGGGCGTAAGCGGAAAGGCGGGTCCGAACCCGCCTTCCCTGTCCGAACCGCTATTTGCAGGCGGTGACCATGATCTCCACCAGGATGTCCGGCGCCGCCATCTCGGCCTGCACGCAGGCGCGGACCGGCGCGCCGTCCTTCGGCAGCCACGGTGTCCAGACCTCGTTCATCGCGCCGCGATCCTTGATGTTCTTCACCCAGATCACCGCCTGAAGCAGGCGCGTCTTGTCGGTGCCGTGGTGTTCGAGCATGGCGTCGATCTGCGCCAGGACCTCGGCCGTCTGGCCTTTGATGTCCTTGCTGGTATCCTTCGCCGTGATCCCAGGCAGATAGACGAAACCGTGATACTCGACCGCCTTCGACAGGATCGCCCCGGGTTCGGTTCGGATAATCTTGCTCATGCTGTATGCTCCTTCCGTAACGGACGGGCGGAGACTAGTGCCCGATCGGGTCGAGCGCGAGTCACGCCGACGGCGGTGGCCGTCCCCAACGGGAGGGAAGGATGAAACTCTGTGTCTACGGCGCCGGCGCGATCGGCGGCCATCTGGCCGTCCGCCTGCATCGGGGTGGTGCGGACGTGTCGGTCATCGCGCGCGGCCCGCATCTGACGGCGATCCAGGCGAAGGGCCTGACCGTGCATGCCGTGGACGGCACGTTCACGGTCCCGGTCAGGGCCACCGCCAATCCTGCGGAACTGGGGCCGCAGGACGCTGTGTTCGTCACCGTGAAGGCCCCGGCGCTGCCGCAGGTGGCGGCATCGATCGCCCCGCTGCTGAAAGCCGACACGTCCGTCGCCTTCGTGATGAACGGCATTCCTTGGTGGTATTGCAACCACCTGGGCGGTCCGCTGGATGGCCGGTCGCTCCCCCGCGTCGATCCCGGCGACGTCATGCGTACCGCGCTGGGGCCCGGTCGGACGATCGGCGGCGTGGTCTACTCCGCCAGCGCCGTGGTCGCGCCGGGCGTGGTCGAGGTGGAGCAGCCGAAGAGCCGCATCATCCTGGGCGAACCGGATGGCACGCTGTCCGACCGGGTCAAGACGCTGGCCGGCCTGATCACCGCCGGCGGCATCAGCGGCGAGGCGACGCCGGCCATCCGCACCGAGATCTGGAACAAGCTGATCAGCAATCTTGCCGGCGGGACGCTGGCCGTGCTGACCGGCACGGCGCCCAAGTTCATCTATACGGAACCGGCTGCCGAAGCCGCCGCGTTGCGGATGATGCAGGAAGCGGCCGCGATCGCGCAGGCGCTGGGCGCCGATCCGGCCGTGAATCACGCCCAGCGGGTCGCCAACCACAAATCGATGGAACACAAGCCCAGCATCCTGCAGGACCTTGAACTCGGACGGCCGATGGAGGTCGACGGCATGTTCGACGCACCGCTGGCGCTGGCGCGGCTGGCGGGAGTCGAGGCCCCGACGCTGGAACTTCTGGTCAGCCTGTGCAAACTGCGCGCACGGGCCTCGGCTCTGTATCAATAAGCGGGAGGATGTTGCATGGAGACGAGGCCTTTCGGGCGAACCGGCATGAACCTGTCGATCCTCGGCTTCGGCTGCGGAGCGGTCGGCGGCTTGATGGTGCGCGGCTCATCCGCCGATCAGGACCGGGCGTTCGGGATGGCGGTGGATGCCGGCATCAACTATTTCGATACCGCCGTGCAATACGGAAACGGTGCATCTGAAACCAATCTCGGCCGAATCCTCGCCGCGCGGAAATCCGCCCGCGTGCATGTGGGCACGAAGGTCCGGATTCCGTCGGCGTCGTTCGGGGCGATCGCGGCCACCGTGTCGGCGTCGATCGATGCCAGCCTGAAACGGCTGGGACTGGATTGCGTCGACATCTTCCACCTGCACAACCCGATCACGGTGTCGGGCGGCGGCGAGACATTGAGCGCCGATCAGGTGATGCACGACGTGCTGCCGGCGTTCCAGGCGCTGCGCCAGGCGGGGAAGACCCGCTTCCTGGGCATCACCGCCGTCGGCGATACGCCGGCGGTGCTCAAGGTCATCGATTCCGGCGAATTCAACAGCGCCCAGGTCAGCTACAACATGCTGAACCCGTCGGCGGCGAAGGACCTGCCGCGGGGCTACCCGGCGCAGGACTATGGGCGGATGTTCGACCATACGCAGAAGGCCGGGGTCGGCGTCGTCGGTATCCGGGTCCTGGCGGCCGGGGCATTGAGCGCTTCGGCGAAACGCCACCCGACCGCCAGCCCGCCGCCGGAGCCGATCGGGTCGGGCCATAGCTATGAAACGGACCTCCAGCGCGCACAGCGGTTGCTGCCGCTGGTGCAGGAAGGGTTCGCCGGCAGCCTGACGGAAGCCGCGATCCGCTTTGCGATCTCCCATCCGGCCATGGGGTCGATCCTGGTCGGGATGGCGACGGTGGAGGAGTTCCAGCACAGCCTGGACTCGGTGCTGAAAGGCCCGCTGCCGGACGCGGCGCTGAAGCGCGTGGCGGAGTTGGCGGCCGGGTTCGCGGGGGAGACGCGGTAAGGAGGGATGGGGGCGGTGACGCCCCCGGTGTTGCGCCCTCAGGCCGGCGGCTAATCCCCCTTGAACGCCGGCTTCCGCTTTTCCAGGAACGCGTCCACCGCCTCCCGGTGATCCGCGGTCGCGTGGGTCAGTGCCTGCAGGCTGGCCGACAGTTCCAGGACCGTGTCCAGCCGCGCATGCCGCCCTTCGATCAGCAGGCGCTTGGCCATGCGCACCGCGTGCGGGGGGTTGGCGGCAATACGCTGGGCCAGCCCCTTTGCCGCGTCCAGCAGTTCCGCATCCGGCACCACGCGTGATACCAGGCCGCAGGCCAGCGCTTCCTGCGCGTCCAGCATGTCGCCGGTGAACGCCATCTCGCATGCCTTCGCATAACCGACGGCCCGCGGCAGCAGGAACGCGCCGCCATCGCCGGGGACGATGCCGACCTTGACGAAGCTTTCGGCGAACTTCGCGCTCTGGCCCGCGATGCGGATGTCGCACATGCACGCCAGGTCCAGCCCCGCGCCGATCGCCGGACCGTTGACGGCGGCGATGATGGGAACATCCAGCTTCTCGAACATCAGCGGGATGCGTTGGATGCCGAATTTATAATAGCGCGGCGTCAGCGCCGGCTTCACCGCGCGCTCCTCCGCCGCCTGCTTCATCTTGCGCAGGTCGCCGCCCGAGCTGAACGCGCTGCCGGCGCCCGTCAGGATGGCGACACGCACCGACCCGTCCTGGTTGAGGCGGTCGAGCGCGTCGACGATCCCATCCACCATCGCTTTCTCGCTGATCGGATTGCGCATCGCGGGATCGTTGAGCGTCAGCGTGACGATCGGGCCGTCCTGCTCGTAAAGCACTTTGTCTGTCATGGATGTTCCTCCGGTCACGAGCGCGGCGGTAGCCCGCTGGCCCCGCAGGGTCAAGCAGCCCGGCCTTCAGTGCACTGACGAAACGCACCGGATGTCCGGCCGCGTGTAAGCACGCCTGTCAGGCCGACGGCAAGAAACTCGTTGTGTGGACCGCCATCGATGTGTCAGGCTGATTGCGGAACGGTGCATGACACCCGTGATCAGAACGGCGGCGCCGGACTGAGGAAACTTCCTGGATGCCGAGGCTCAACCATCGCGGCTGGGTCTATCGCCCGGCTGCATCCACGAACCAGGGGGATTTCTCAATGCTCGACAAGACGATCGTCAACGAATTCGCCCATGTGAAGCCCGGCGACACACCCTGGGTCAGCGATGGGTTGCGGGATTTCTTCCTCTACCGGGACCTGGGCGTTGCGGCGGCGACCGGCGGGCGGGTCATCGCGCAACTGGTGAAAGCGAACGAAGCGCCGGAGAAAGGCACCGGTTGGCACCGCCATGAGGCCGATTTCCACATCGTGCTGATGCTGAAGGGCTGGGCGAAGTTCATGTATGAAGACAAGGAGCATCTGGTCGCCGCCGGCGACTGCGTGCACCAGCGGCCGGGTATTTGCCACTACCTGTTCGATTACTCGCCCGACATGGAATACCTGGAAGTCGTCAGTCCTGCCGACTTCAAGACGGTTGACCTGGAAAGCTCGGTTCCCGTTCCCGCGCCGGCACCCTGGAAGGCGTGATGTCCGGCCGCCTGTCCTGGTATTTCATTGCAATCCTGACATGACCGGCCTCGGGCCGGTCACGCAGGATTCCAACCCGCCGGTCAACGTCCCGGACCTTGCCTATTCACGCACTTCGGCGCAGGCTCGGTGGCATGGAATACGCCCCAATAAAAACAACCGCCGCCTGGGAGGCGCGTGAGGTCGGCGACCGTTGGCTGCGGATCCTGGCCGCCGAGGAACAGGACGCCCTCGCCGCCATGCTCGATGTGGTGAAGGCCTCCGGCAAGCCGATGTTGGCGCTGACCCGCCATGACGTCCCGCTGGGCGCCTTTGCCCCCGTTATCCGCGAACTGCGCGACCAGTTGGAAGACGGGATCGGCTTCATGACCCTGCGCGGCGTGCCGTCCGACCGCTTCTCGGTCGAGGACAACCGGCTGCTGTTCTGGGCGCTGGCCACGCATCTCGGGGTCGCGCGGCCGCAGGGCAAGGCCAGCCAGTTGATGTCGGACGTGCGCGCCGACGGCGGGACGTACCGAGCAGTGGGGGGCCGCGGGTATAATACGAACGCGGAGCTGGATTATCACGCAGACGGAACCGATTGGGTGGGCCTGTATTGCCTGCAGGTCGCGCGCAGCGGCGGACTGAGCCGGCTGGCCAGCACGGCCGCGATCCATAATGAGATCCTGAAGCGCGAACCGGCGCTGCTGAACCGCCTCTATCAGCCGTTTCCGTATAACCGGCAGAATGAGGAAGCGGCGGACGAGGCGCCCTGGTATTGGGCGCCGGTCTTCAGCCTGGCGGAAGGCCAATTCGCGTCCCGTTACATCCGGAACCATGTCCGGTCCGGACAAACCAGGGACGACGTGCCGCGTCTGGAACCGGAAGGCCATCGCGCGCTGGATATCATCCAGGACTTGGCCGAGACCGATCGCTTCCGCTTCGACATGGTCCTGGAACGCGGCGACATGCAATGGGTCAACAACCACGTGCTGATCCATTCCCGGACCCAGTTCGAGGATCACGACGACCCCAAGCTCAAGCGGCACCTGCTGCGCCTCTGGCTGTCCGTCCCCAACGCCCGGCCGCTGTGCGAGGGGCTGCGAGACGCCTACAAGGCGGTGGAGACCAACACCGTGCGTGGCGGCTTCCAGGGGCTCCGGATCACCGCGGAAATTGTCGCCTACCAGGCGCGGGCAGCCCAGGCGCTGGGCATGCGCGACACACCCTACCGGGTCCCGGCGGAAGGCTGACGCCTCGTCGTTGGCATATTGTATGCATCTCCTGCTTGGCGATCCAAAGCCAGCCAGGATGAAACGCCATGTCCGCGAAACCGACCCGCCGCGCCTTGCTCGCCGCCACGGGAGCCGCCCTAGGCAGCGGCGCCGTCACCGGATTTCCCACGATCTGGGCACAGAATATCAAGAACATCACGCTGCGGCAGTTCGGCACCGGCGTGTCGAACCTCAACGCCATCGCCGAAAAGGTGAAGTCGGACCTGGGGTTCACGCTGTCGATGACAGCGCTGGATACCGACGCGGTGACCCAGAAGGCGGTCACGCAGCCCAAATCCTATGACATCGCCGATATCGAGTATTTCGCCATCAAGAAAGTCTTCCCCACCGGCGTGATGCAGCCGATGGACGCGAAGAAGATCAAATACGCCGACAAGATCGTGCCGATCTTCACCAAGGGCCGGCTGACGCCGGACTCGCCCATCGCGCAGGGCACGACCCCGTTCTCGGTCGGCTTCGTCGATGGCCCGAACGGCAGGACTTTCGCCAAGGGCCAGACCGAGTGGATGACGCTGATCCCGACCATCTACAACGCCGACACGCTGGGCATCCGTCCGGATCTGGTGGGCCGTCCGATCACCAACTGGAGGGACCTGGTGGACCCGAAGTTCAAGGGAAAGGCCGCGATCCTGTCGATCCCGTCCATCGGCATCATGGATGCCGCCATGGTCATCGAATCCCTGGGCATGATGAAATACGCCGACAAGGGCAACATGACGAAGCCGGAGATCGACAAGACGGTCGCGTTCCTGATCGAAACCAAGAAGGCTGGCCAGTTCAGGGCCTTTTGGAAAAGCTTCGACGAGAGCGTGAACCTGATGGCCTCGGGCGAGGTGATCATCCAGTCGATGTGGTCGCCCGCGGTCGCAGCGGTGCGCTCGAAAGGGATTCCCTGCAAGTACCAGCCGCTGGCGGAGGGGTATCGCGCCTGGGCCGGCGGTCTGGGCCTGGCGAAGCACCTGTCGGGGATCGAGCTTGAGGCCGCCTACGAGTACATCAACTGGTACCTGTCCGGTTGGGCCGGCGCTTACCTGAATCGGCAGGGCTATTACAGCGCCGTGCTGGAGACTGCGCGGAAATACATGACTCCGGACGAATGGGGCTACTGGATCGAGGGCAAGCCCGCGAAGGCCGATATCCTGTCGCCCGAAGGCAAGATCATGGAAAAGGCCGGCGCCGTCCGCGACGGCGGGTCGTTCAAGGAACGCATGAGCCACATCGCGTGCTGGAACTCGGTGATGGACCAGGATCGCTACATGATCCAGAAATGGAACGAGTTCATCGCCGCGTAGGAGCGCCACGAAAGGCCGTGTCCCCGGCTGGCGGACCAGCCGGGGTCCGTTTCATCCTCTAACGCGTCGGCTTCGGCGGCGTCTGCGTGTAGTCGTAGAACCCGCGGCCGGTCTTGCGGCCATACCAGCCGGCCTCGACGTACTTCACCAATAGCGGGCATGGCCGGTACTTACTGTCAGCCAGCCCGTCATACAGCACCTGCATGATCGACAAGCAGGTATCCAGCCCGATGAAATCCGCCAGTTCCAGCGGTCCCATCGGATGGTTGGCCCCCAGCTTCATCGCATCGTCGATCGCCGAGACCGAACCCACGCCCTCATAGAGGGCGAACACCGCCTCGTTGATCATCGGCACCAGGATGCGATTGACGATGAAGGCGGGAAAGTCTTCCGCCACCGCGCTGACCTTGCCCAGCTTGTGCGCCAGCGCCTTGACCGCCTGGAAGGTTGGCTCATCGGTGGCGATGCCGCGGATGATCTCCACGAGCTTCATGACGGGCACCGGGTTCATAAAGTGCATGCCGATGAATTTCTCGGGCCGGTCGGTGGAGGCGCCCAGCCGTGTGACCGAGATCGAAGAGGTGTTCGTCGCCAACAGGCAGGAGGGTCTGAGGCTGGGGATCAGCGCCTTGTAGATCGCCCGCTTGATGTCCTCCTTCTCGGTCGCCGCCTCGATCACGAAGTCGGCGTCCGCGAAGGCCGCGTAATCGGTGGAGGTCTTGACCCGGGCGAGGGCCTCATCGCGCTGGTCGGCGGTGATGAGGGTGCGGTTGACCTGGCGGTCCATGTTCCGCGCCATCGTCGCCAGTGCTTTGGTCAGCGCCTCCTGCTTGATGTCGACCATGGTGACCGGCAAGCCCGCCAGCGCGCAGACATGGGCAATGCCATTGCCCATCTGTCCCGCGCCGACGACGCCGACGGACCGGATCTCGGGGATGTCGGTCGTCAGTAAGGCGGGCTTGACGTCGGTGTCCATGATCAGGTGCGCTCCAGTTCTGCCTTCAACTCAGGCAATGCGTTGAACAGATCAGCCACCAGGCCGTAATCGGCGACCTGGAAGATGGGCGCTTCCTCATCCTTGTTGATCGCCACGATCACCTTGCTGTCCTTCATGCCGGCGAGGTGCTGGATGGCCCCCGAAATCCCGACAGCGATATACAGCTCAGGCGCGACGATCTTGCCGGTTTGTCCGACCTGGTACTCGTTGGGCACGTAGCCCGCGTCCACGGCCGCGCGAGACGCGCCGACCGCAGCCCCCAGTTTATCAGCGATCGGCTCGATAAGCTTGAAGTTTTCGCCGTTCTGCATGCCACGGCCGCCGGAAATCACCACCCGGGCCGCCGTCAGCTCCGGCCGCTCGCTCTTGGAGAGTTCGGCCGAGATGAATTTGCCCGGCGTCGGCAGGTCGCCGACCGACACCGCTTCGATCGGTGCGCTCCCGCCCTCGGCGGCCACCGGATCGAAGCTGGCGGCGCGGACGGTGATCACCTTCTTGGCGTCCGACGACTTCACCGTCGCCATCCCGTTGCCGGCGTAGATCGGGCGGACGAATGTGTCGGCATCCACCACGGCGGCGATGTCGCTGATCGGCTGCACGTCCAGCAGGGCGGCGACGCGCGGCATGATGTTCTTGCCGACGGCCGAGGTCGCGGCCAGCAGGTGGGAATAGGCCGGCGCCAGCGACACAAGCAGCGCCGCCGTCGGTTCCGCCAGCAGGTGGTCCAGGGCCGGGGCGTCGGCGACCAGCACCTTGGCCACGCCGGGCAGCTTCGCGGCGGCCTCGCCGGCCGCCGACACGCCGCTGCCGGCGACCAGGACGTGGACCTCGCCCAAGGCGGCGGCCGCGGCGATGGCGCTGCGCGACGGCTGCTTGATGCCCGCGGCGTCGAATTCCAGGAGAACCAGGCTCGTCATCGTCAGATCACCTTCGCTTCGGTGCGGAGTTTGCTCACCAGCTCGGCCACGCTGCCCACTTTCTGGCCGGCCTTGCGCTTCGGTGGTTCGGTCACCTTCAGGACCGTCAGCCGCGGCGTCGTGTCGACGCCCAGGTCGGCCGGCTTCTTGTTGTCGATCGGCTTCTTGCGCGCCTTCATGATGTTCGGCAGCGACGCATAGCGCGGCTCGTTCAGGCGCAGGTCGGTGGTGATGATCGCCGGCAAGGGCAGGGAGACCGTCTCCAGCCCGCCGTCGACCTCCCGCGTCACCGTCATGGTCTCGCCCGACACTTCCACCTTGCTGGCGAAGGTCGCCTGCGGCCAGCCCAGCAGCGCGGCCAGCATCTGCCCGGTCGCGGACATGTCATCATCGATCGCCTGCTTGCCCAGGATGATCAGCTTCGGCTGCTCCTGGTCCGCGATCGCCTTCAGCAGCTTGGCCACCGCCAGCGGTTGCAGCTCGTCGTTGGTTTCCACCAGGATGCCGCGGTCGGCGCCCATCGCCAGCGCGGTGCGGATGGTCTCGGCGCATTGCGCCACACCCAGGGAAACGGCGATGATCTCCGTCGCCACGCCCTTTTCCTTCAGGCGGACGGCCTCCTCGACGGCGATTTCGTCGAAGGGGTTCATCGACATCTTCACGCCGGACGTCTCGATGCCGGAGCCGTCGGCCTTCACGCGAACCTTCACGTTGTAATCAACAACGCGCTTGACTGGGACGAGTATTTTCATGGCGAACCAAGCCGTTTCCTGCGGACGTTGAAGCGATCCCGGATGCACGAAAAGCGGCCCTCGGTGCAAGGACCGCCTGTTCGCACCCGCAATAGAGGCGGCGGACCATATTGACCGGGTTTCCCCGTGTCAAACCGCCCTACCGCTCAGTAGCGGTCACGAACGCAGCATGCTCATCAACAGGATGAACAGCACCAGCGCCGAGGCCTGGAGCATAACGCGCCATTGCATCAACTTGTTGGAGCGGCGCGGGTCCATCCCGCGCGCCATGCCGATCGCCCCTGCCAGCAGGACGCCCAGCGTCGCCATCAACAAAATTCCGACCAGGATCGCCAGAAACGCATGCATGGGCTGATATTAGGCTATGCGCGGGCTTTGTGCAGGTGCCAGGGCGGGCCACCCGCAACTTCCCATCGAATTTCGTTGACCGGCTGGCGCGATGCGTGTCCGTTCGACGCCATGAAACGTGCTTTTGTCGCCGCTTTGATCGCATGTCTCACGACCGTCACCCTCGCCGTGCTGGCCCCGGCGCTGGCGCCGGTGCTGGCCTCCCCGGCCTTCGCGGAGAAGCCGGTTCGGGCTGAAGCCGCCCCGAACCCGGCGGCAGGCCAGACGGGCATTTCCCCCGACCAGGCGAAGCAGGCGCTGGACGTGTTGAACGATCCCGCCAAGCGGGCGGCCTTCGCCGCGACGCTGACCGCCATCATCAAGGCGCAGCCCGCCGCCGCGCCGGCGAAGCCGGGCGCCGCCCCCGCAACCGAACCGGCCAAGCCGGACCAGGCAGCCCCTGCCGACAACCACGCCGCCCTGCCGATCCCGCTCGCCCCTGACAGCCTGGGGGCGCAGGTGCTTGTTTCCGCGTCCGCCCTGGTCAGCCGCCTGGGCAACGAGACGAAGGCGGCACTGGACACCGTCCAAAGCCTGCCGCTGCTGTGGGGCTGGACCGTGGTCATGGTCACCAATCCGGTGGCGCGCGACCTGCTGGTGGACGTGGGTTGGCGCGTGGCCGTGGTCCTGGCCTGCGCGATGGTTGCCGAGTTCGGACTCAGCCGCCTGATGCGCCGGCCGATCGCCAGGGTGCAATCCTGGGCGCCGGCGCCGCCTGCCCCTTCGGTGTCGGACACCGAGGATGCGCCGGACGGCGGTCTGGATAAGGCCGAGGAAGGCGACATCGAGCCGCTGCCGCCCCCCCGACACAAGCCGACGGCCTGGACCTTCCTGCGCCGGGTCCCGCTGGTCCTGGCGCGATTGCTGCTGGACTTGGTGCCGGTGGTCGGCATCGCCGTGGTCGGGCACCTGCTGGCAGGTTCCAACCTGGGCGGCCAAGGCGGGCATTCCGTCGCGCGGCTGATCATGCTGGCCGTGGTCGACGCCTACGCGCTGTCGGCCGCCCTGTTGGCGGTCGCACGCTCCTTACTGTCGCCGGACGCCAGCCGGCTGCGCCTGTTCCACCTGCGTGACGACACCGCCGCCTATATGATGCGGTGGACCCGCCGCCTCGTGCTGATCGCCGTCATCGGCTACGCGATCGGAGAGGCTTGGCTGCTGCTGGGCCTGTCGGCCGTCGCGCACGAATCGCTGCAGAAAGCGGTCGGCCTGCTGTTGCATATCTGCCTCGCGATCATCGTGCTGCAGAAGCGCGCCGCGATGCGCGCCTGGCTGAGCGCCCCGCCCGGCAGCGAAGGGGCCGCCGCCTCCATGCGCAACCGCCTGGCCGCGGTCTGGCATTGGATCGCCCTGTTCTTCATCGTGGCGGTCTGGCTGGTGTGGGCGATCGAACTGCCGCACGGCTACACCGCGATCCTGCACTACTTCATCATCACCGCGGCGCTGCTGATCGGGGCGCGGCTGACCTTGCTGGTGCTGCTGGGCGCGATCGATCGGGCGACACGTCCCGGCGGGACGGTGCTGGGTCTGTCGCCGGCGGTAGAAGTGCGGCTGCGCATCTACCTGCCGCTGATCTGCGGTTCGCTGCGGCTCGCGATCTACCTGCTGTGCGTGCTGGGGCTGCTGCAGCTTTATGGCCTGAACACCATGCTCTGGCTGGTGGCCAGCAACGCGGGCCTTCGCATCCTGTCCTCCTTCGGCACGCTGATCGTCACCGTGATCTTCGCATTCGGGGTGTGGGAGGCGGTGAACCTTGGCATCCAGCAGCATCTGGAGCGCCTTCAGCGGGAAGCGCAACTGGCTAAGTCGGCCCGCCTGCGCACGCTGCTGCCGCTGCTGCGCAGCACCCTGCTGGTGACGGTCGCGGTGGTCGCCGGCCTGATGATCCTGAGCGAGATCGGCATCAACATCGCCCCGCTGCTGGCCGGCGCCGGCATCCTGGGCGTCGCGATCGGCTTCGGCTCGCAGAAGCTGGTGCAGGACCTGATCACCGGCATCTTCCTGTTGCTGGAAAACGCGATGCAGGTGGGTGACTACGTCACCGTCTCCGGCCTGTCCGGCAATGTGGAGGCGCTGTCGGTCCGCACCATCCGGCTGCGCGCCGCCGACGGATCGGTGCACATCATTCCGTTCAGCGCGGTGACCAGCGTCACCAACGTCAATCGCGGGCTTGGCAACGCATCGGTCACCGTCAGCGTTGACTATAACCAGGATACCGATCGTGTCTGCGAGGAGCTGAAGGCGATCGTCGCCGGTATGCGTGCAGAGCCGAACTACTCCGCGATGATGCTGAGTGACCTCCAGCTCTGGGGGGTCGATAAGGTGGACGGCGCGTCGGTGACCATTGCCGGGCAGGTGGTCTGCACGGATTCCGGCCGTTGGACCGTGCAGCGCGAGTTCAATCGGCGCATGAAGCGGCGGTTCCAGGAGATTGGGATCGGGATCTACAACCCGTCGCGCACGATCGCGATGCCGTTCAACCCGATCCCGGCGGAGCAGAAAGATCAGGGTGACGGCGATGAGCGGGCTCGCGCGGCTGAATGAGGCGATCCGGACGGAAGGATACAGTTTCGTCGATTCACGGGACATGCGCTCGGTCTTGCACGGGTTCGGCGCGCTGACCGACTGGACCGCGTTCGCGGCGAGCTGGGACGACCTGGGTCCGGACACCTACATGGCCGACGGCGGCCGCTACAGGAAGCGCCGCCATGCCGTCTATCGCGCGGAAGGCGACGCGATCCTGCGCCAGCCGGCCCAGCCGCACTACCAGAGCCGAGACTACAATCCCTTGAACGGCGGTATCGAGCGCTGGTTCGAGCCGGTGCTCGATACCGTCGGCGCCGGCCCGTCGATGCGGGCGATCCTGCGCTTCTGCCAGGCGCTGTTCGAGATGGTCGACGGCTGTCCCCGCGCCTGGCATGTTGAAATCCACCAATTCCGCATCGAAGCTCGCCGCGAAGAGGCCGGCCGGCCGACGCCTGAGGGTATGCATCGCGACGGCGTGGATTACGTGCTGGTGCTGCTGGTCAACCGCGAGAACATCGCCAGCGGCGTGACCTCCGTGCACGACCTGTCGGGACGGGAACTGGGGTCTTTCACGCTGACCCATCCGCTCGATGCGGCGCTTGTGGACGACCGGCGGGTGATGCACGGGGTGACTCCGGTGCAGCCGCTGGACGCTTCGGCGCCAGGACATCGGGACGTGCTGGTGGTGACGTTCCGGAAGGGGTGAAGACGAGGCGGCCAGGCACGACCGCCTCAACTCAATCCCCTGGAACCTCCCCCAGCTTCGCCGCCAGCCGCGGCAGCGTCCGAGCCCGGTCCGGCAGCAGCCAGTGCTGGAACCTGTCCAGGTACAGATAGATCACCGGCGTTGTGTAAAGCGTCAGCACCTGGCTCAGCGCCAGGCCGCCGACCATCGCGAAGCCCAGCGGCTTGCGCAGCTCCGACCCCGCGCCGTTCTCCAGCATCAATGGCAAGCCGCTCAGCAGCGCCGCCATCGTCGTCATCAGGATCGGCCGGAACCGCAGCAGGCAGGCCTGGCGGATCGCTTCCAGCGGCGTCGCCCCATCCTTCCGCTCCGCCGAGATCGCGAAGTCGACCATCATGATGCCGTTCTTCTTCACGATGCCGATCAGCAGGATGATGCCGATCAGCGCGATGACGGTCAGTTGGTAATGAAACAGCATCAGCATCAGCAAGGCACCGACGCCCGCGGACGGCAGCGTGGACAGGATGGTCAGCGGCAGGATGTAGCTTTCATACAGGATGCCCAGGATGATGTAGACCGTCACCAGCGCCGCCGCGATCAGGTAAGGTTCGGACGACAGCGATGTCTGGAAGGCCTGCGCCGTCCCCTGGAAGCTGCCCTGCACCGTCGCCGGCACGCCCAGGTCGGCCTGCGCTTTTTCCACTGCCGTCACCGCGTCGCCCAGCGAGGCGTTGCCGTTCAGGTTGAAGGAGATCGTCACCGCCGGGAATTGGCTCTGATGGTTCACCGCCAGCGGCTGTACCGGCACTGTCGTCTGGTGCACGATCGCCGACAGCGGGACGGTCGCGCCGGTGCTGGAATGGACGTATAGGCTGTCCAGCGTCGCGAGCTTGCCGTATTGGGACGGCAGCACCTCCAGGATCACGTAATAGGCCTTGTTGCCGGTGAAATATTGCGCCACCTCCCGCTGCCCGAACGCGTCGTACAGGATGTCGTCGATCGCCGCGGGCTGCACGCCGAACCTGGCGGCGGTGTCCCGGTCATAGGTCAGGGTCTCGGTGGTGCCGGCATTTTCCTGATCCGACGTGACGCTGGTCAGCAACGGGATCTTCTGCATCCGCGCCAGGATCTTCGGCGCCCACTGGTTCAGTTCCGTGGAGTTCGAATCCTGCAGCGTGTACTGGTATTGCGTCCGTCCCAGCCGCGCGCCCACGCTGACGTCCTGGGCCGGCTGCATGAACAGGCGGATGCCGCTGACGTTCTGCATGCCGCGCTCGATCCGCGCGATGACCTGTTCGACATTGTCCTTCCGCTGGTCCCATGGCTTCAGCGAGATGTACATGCGGCCGTTGTTCGCCGTCTGTCCCGCAAGCCCCGAACCGACCGCCGACACGACCGAGGCCACGGCAGGATCGTGCTGCACAAGGTTGTTCACCTGCATCTGCAGCGCCTCCATCTGGGCGAAGGACGCATCCTGCGCGGCGTCGGTGATGCCGATGATGATGCCGGTGTCCTGGGTCGGGAAGAACCCTTTCGGGATAGCGACATATAGAACCACCGTCACCGACACCGTCGCCAGGAACACCAGCAGCGTGGCGAAGCGGAACCGCAGCGCGATATCCAGCGTGCGTTCGTAAAACCGGGCGATTCCGTCGAAGACGGCTTCGATCGCGTTGAACAGGCGGCCATGCCCGTGTGCCTGCGGCGACAGGAAGCGGGACGCCATCATCGGCGTCAGCGTCAGTGATACCAGCGCGGATACGACGATGGTGATGGACACGCAGATGGCGAATTCGCGGAACAGGCGTCCGACGATGCCGCCCATCAGCAGCAGCGGGATGAACACCGCGATCAGGGAGAAGCTGATCGAAACGATCGTGAAACCGATTTCACCCGCACCGGTGATCGCGGCCTGGATCGGTTCCATCCCCTCCTCGATATGGCGGAAGATGTTTTCCAGCATCACGATCGCGTCGTCGACGACGAATCCCACCGCGATCGTCAAACCCATCAACGAGAGGTTATCCAAACTGAAGCCGCACAGGTACATCACGCCGAGCGTGCCGATCAGGGCCACGGGGATGGTGACGCTGGGAATGATCGTGGCCCAGGCGTTGCGCAGGAACAGGAAGATCACGCCGACCACCAGCGCCACGGATAGCATCAGGGTGAATTCCACGTCGTTGACGGACGCTCGGATCGTCAGCGTGCGGTCCGATACGACATCGAGATGGATATTCGGCGGCATGTCAGCGCGCAGCTGCGGCAGCTTTGCCTTGACCCCGTCGGCGGTCTTGATGACGTTCGCGCCCGGTTGCTTGAAGATCAGCAGCAGGATCGACCGCTTTCCGTTCGTCCAGGCCCTCAGCTCCCGGTTCTGCGGTCCCGATACCGCTCGGCCCACGTCGCGGATGCGGATCGGACTGCCGTTGCGATAGCCGATGATGACGTTGTTGTAAGGTTGGGCTGTCGTCAACTGATCGTTGGCATAGATCGTATAGCTCTGGTCGGCGCCGTCGATGCTGCCCTTGGGATTATCGACGGTGGTGTTGGTCAGGACGGTCCGGACGTCCTCCATCGTCAGGCCCATCGCGGCCAGGCGCGCGGGGTCGACCTGAACGCGGATCGACGGCGTCTGCTGGCCGCCGACAAGCACCTGCCCGACGCCGGGAAGCTGCGACAATTGCTGCTCTACCAGGTTCTCGGCATAGGCGTCGACTTCGGTGATCGGCGCCTGGTCGGACCGCATCGCCAGGATCAGGATCGGGCTGTCGGCCGGGTTGATCGCGCGGAACGTCGGCGGCGACGGCATGTTCTTTGGCAAGGAGCCCTGGGCGGCGTTGATTGCTTCCAGCACCAGGGTCTCGGCGTTGTTGATGTCGACATCCAGGCCGAATTGCAGGGTGATCTGCGTGGTGCCCAGGACACTGACCGATGTCATCTGCGACAGGCCGGGCAGCATCTGCCCGAACTCCGTCTCCAGCGGCGTCGCTACGGTCGAGGCCATGGTCTGCGGGCTGGCGCCGGGATACTGGGCGGTGACGGTCAGCGTCGGGAACTGCACATTGGGCAGCGGCGCGACCGGCAGCAGCGGGAAGGCGACAAGGCCGGCCAGGAAAATCGCCGCGGTCATCAGCGACGTGGCGATCGGTCGCCGGATGAAAGGCGTTGAGATACTCATCGGAAGCGTTGCTTTTCCATCAGCTTTGCGCGGCCGCAGGCTTGATCTTCAGCCCGGGCGCGAGGCGGGACTGGCCGGAGACGACGACGGTGTCCTTGGCCGAGAGACCCTGTGCGATCGTGGCGATCGTCGCGTCCTGATAACCGACTTTCACCGGCACCTGGGCCACGGTCTGATCGGGCTGGACCCGGTAGACGAAGGTGCCGTCGGGCCCATGCTGCACGGCCTTGAGCGGCACGGTGATCGCGTCCTTCAGCGTATCCACCCGGATCCGCGCATTCACGAATTCCCCGGGCCACAGCGCGTCGGTCGCATTGTCGAATTGCGCCTTCAGCGCGATCGTGCCGGTCGAGGTGTCGATCTTGTTGTCCGGCGTCAGCAGCACGCCCTCGGCCTTGACCACGTCCGGGCGTTCGCCGGTGGCGACCTGCACCGTAACCTTGCCGCGGGTGTGCGCGGCAAGGACCTGCGCCAGGTCGGCCTCGGGCAGCGTGAACACCATCGCGATCGGCTTGTCCTGGGTGATCGACAGGATTCCCGTTGTCCCCCCGGCCTGCACGAGATTGCCGACATCGAGCTGGTACAGCCCGACGCGCCCGTTGATCGGTGAGCGGATCACGCAATAGCCGAGGTTGATCCGAGCGGCTTCTATTTGGGCGCTGTCGACGGCGATGGCGGCCTGGGTTTTCTCGACGGTCGCTTCTTGGTCATCGACCTGCTGGCGGGGGGCGAAGCTGCTCTTCGCCAGGTTCTGGTACCGCTGCAGATCGAGCTGCGCACCGTGCAGCGTCGCGAGGTCCGCCTGCCGCTGCGCCAGCGCCTGGTCCAGTGCGGCCTGGAAAGGGCGTGGATCGATCTCGGCGACGATATCGCCGGTACGGACTTCCTTGCCTTCCGCCACCGGCAGGGCGGTCAGGGTGCCTGTGACCTGCGCCTTGATCTCGACGGTGTTCAGCGCCTCGACCGTCCCAAGGCCAGACAGATAAACCGGCACGTCCTGCACCGCGACCTGCTGTGTCGTGACCGGCACCGCGGGCGACAGGTCCGCTTGCTGCGCTCTGGCCGCACCGGCCCATACCGGGACTGCCAATACCGCGGCCAGTCCCAGGCTCCATCTCGACATCCCGAAATCTCCTTGGCTGGCGCAAAGTTCGGACGGATGCTGCAGTGCGGCAAGCCGGGTCTCGGGATCGTGAGCCTGGAAAAATGTATCGAACTGATGCGAAAGTTTCAGCGTCCCGGCAAAGCAAGGCGGTACCTTGCGCGAACGTGACAGCCGCGGTTTCGCCGATCGTCGAGGTGGGCGATCTTGCCGATCCGTGGCAAAAACCTATCCTACGGCGGACAAGCAGTTCAGGAACGTCCCATGCGCTTCGGACTCTTCGGCGCCGCCACGGCGCAGCGTAGCGACCGGCCCGACGTCGACAGCGCCGCGGGGTTTCGCGACTACATCGACTACGTCATCGAAGCCGAAGCACTGGGCTACCACAGCACGTTCATCGTGGAGCACCATTTCACCGGCTTTGGCCAGGTCTCCGCGACGCTCAACCTGCTGACCTGGATCGGCGCCAAGACCTCCAGCATCCGTCTCGGCACTGCGGTCATCGTGCTGCCCTGGCACAATCCGGTACTGCTGGCCGAACAGGCGGCGACCGTGGACCTGTTGTCGGGCGGGCGGCTGGATTTCGGCGTGGGCAAGGGTTACCGGCACAACGAGTTCGCCAGTTTCGGCGTTCCGATGGAGGATGCCAGCCCGCGTTTCGAAGAAGCGATCGACATCATCACCCGGTCCTGGGTGTCGAACGACCGTTTCGATTTTCAAGGCCGGTTCTGGCAGTACCGAGACATCGTGGTGGAGCCGCCGACGATCCAGAAGCCCCATCCGCCATTCTGGCAGGGCGCCGGCCATCCCGACTCCATCCGCCGTGTCGCCGCCCGCGGCCATAACCTGCTGCTGGACCAGTTCGCGTCGATCGAGGATTCGATCGCCCGTTTCGGCATCTACCGCGACGCGATGGTGGAAAACGGCTTCGGCTTTCGTCCCGAACAGGTTGGGGTCGCGCGCGCTTTCTATGTAGCCACGGACGCTGCCGACAAGGAAGCCGCGCTGGATCGCCGCATGGCCGGCACGCGCCGGATGAACGCGATCAGCCAGCGCCCGGACGGCAAGAATACCGCCAGCATCATGGCGTTCTCGGACACGCGGGAAGCCAATGAGGCAGCGACGCTCTATGGCAGCCCGGACGAGATCTGCCGCAAGCTGGAACGGCTGCAGGCTGCCGGGGTCGAGTACGTCCTGCTGAACGGCGGCGGCACGTCGCGAGAGAACCTCCGCCGGTTCGCGCGGGAGGTGATGCCGCATTTCCGCGAACCCACGGCACGCGCAGCGGCCGAATGAGGGTACGTGGCCTTCGTGTAACGCAATGCATCAAATGATGAAAATTCAATGCGTTGTTGGGTAACACTGGGCAACAATCATTGATTCGGCATGACATCGGGTCCAGGGTATGCACAGTCGAGCCCTGAGCAATCCCGTTCGGGGCCGGATGGATCGTGTCGATGGAAGGCCTGGCGCGCCTCACATTTTCGGAACAGGCTGGCAGTTATGGCTGGCGGCAGTGCACGCTGAAGTCCTCGATCGACTGCGCGGGGGTTGGCGTCCATAGCGGCCGTCGCGTCCACCTCACGATCAGCCCGGCGGACATTGGCGCCGGCATCGTGTTCCATCGCTCCGACCTCGGCGTCAGCATCGCGGCCCGATATGACAGCGTCGTCGATACCCGGCTGTGCACGGTGCTGGCGGATCCGGCCGACCCCGACGCGCGGGTCGGCACGGTGGAGCACATCATGGCGGCCTTGTCGGGCGCCGGCATCGATAACGCGGTCATCACTTTGGATGGACCGGAAGTGCCGATCCTGGACGGATCGGCCGCCCCGTTCCTGTTCCTGCTGGACTGTGCCGGCGTGGTCGAGCAGGACGCCGGCCGCCAGATCGTCCAGGTCCGCCGCACCGTCCGCGTCGCCGAGGGCGACGCCTGGGTAGAACTCCGTCCGCTTGGCATGGCGACGCGCTCGACCGGCGCGACGCTGGAGATGGACCTGTCGATCGATTTCGCGGCTGAGGCCATCGGCCGCCAGGCCTGCTCCTTGCGCCTGGCGCCGGAAACGTTCCGCCATCAGCTTGCCCAGGCCCGTACCTTCGCCCTCGCCGGCGACGTGGAACGGTTGAAGGCCGCCGGGCTCGCGCTGGGCGGCAGCCTGGACAACGCGGTCGTGGTGGACGGTGACGCCGTGCTGAATCCGGGCGGGCTGCGCATGGACAACGAGTTCGCCTGCCATAAGCTGTTGGATGCCGTGGGTGACCTGGCGCTGGCCGGTGGGCGCCTGCACGGACGATTCGTCGCCCATCGCACCGGCCACGCCCTGAACAACCGCCTGCTGCGGACGCTGTTCGCCGATCCCGCCGCGGTCCAGGAAACCGAGACCGCGCCGCTCGTGGTTCAGCCCCTCGCGGCACAGCCCCTGACCGCCGCGGCCTGACAGGCAGCACAAACCGGCAGCGAGAGGGATATTCGCGCCAACGGCCGGCATGATATAGGGGCGGCGATGTCCAGATTCCGTATCTATGCGTTCCTCGCCCTCCCGCTGCTGCTCGCGGCCTGCGGGTCGTCCAAGTCCGACGATACCGCCCAAGCGCCGGCGCCGACCCCGCCGGTGGACACGCTGTACAACAACGGCCTCGATGCCCTGAACGCGCACCGGTACGATACGGCGGAAGACCAGTTCAACGCGGTGGAGCAGAATTACCCGTACTCGTCCTGGGCGGTGAACGCCCAGCTCATGTCCGGCTACACGCTCTACCTCCAGAATAAATACACCGACGCGCTGACCACGCTGGACCGTTTCATCCAGCTTCATCCGGCGCACCGCGACATCGCTTACGCCTATTACCTGCGTGCTCTGTGCTACTATGAGCAGATCGCCGATATCGAACGTGACCAACGCGGTACCCAGCAAGCGATGGACGCGTTGCGCGAAGTCGTAAACCGTTTCCCCGACACGGCGTATGCTCGTGACGCCCAGTTGAAGATCGACCTTTGCTTCGACCACCTGGCGGGCAAGGAGATGGAGATCGGCCGCTTCTATCAGAAGCAGCACCTCTACACCGCCGCGATCGGCCGCTTTCAGCGGGTGGTGGACGACTACCAGACCACCAATCACGTCCCCGAGGCACTTGCCCGCCTGGTTGAGGTCTACTTGTCGCTCGGCCTGAAGGATGAGGCGCGTCGGACCGCGGCAGTCCTGGGGTACAACTATCCCGGCAGCATCTGGTACGAAGATACCTACAACCAGCTTGCCAGCGACGGCCTCGTCACGGCCGACACCAAGCTGCCCTCGGAGCGCGAGGGATTCTTCTCCCGCGCCTGGCATGCGGTGTTCTAGCCTGACCGGCGGCACGGCCAACACCGTGGAGCGGATGCTCCAGGGTTTCCGGCCGCGATGCTGACGACCCTGTCCATCCGCGACGTCGTGCTGATCGACCGGCTGGACCTTTCGTTCGAGCCTGGGCTGACCGTCCTGACCGGTGAAACCGGCGCGGGAAAGTCGATCCTGCTCGACAGCCTCGGTCTGGCCCTGGGCGCGCGGGCGGAGACAGGCCTGGTCCGCACCGGCGCCGACCAGGCCAGCGTCACCGCCTGCTTCACCCCGCCGGACGATCATGGCGTCAACACCATCCTGCAGGAGCAGGGGCTGGCCATCGAGGACGAGATCGTCCTGCGCCGGATCGTCAACAAGGACGGGCGGTCCCGCGCCTTCGTCAACGATCAGCCGGTCGGTATCGCCCTGCTGCGCCGGATCGGCGAGCAACTGGTGGAGGTGCAGGGGCAGCACGAGCAGATGTCCCTCGCTGATCCCACTCGCCACGGCGCCCTGCTGGACGCGTTCGGCGGCCTGGGTCCGGAGTGCGGCGGGGTGAACGCCGCCTGGCGAGCCTGGCAGGAGGCGGTGACGGAGCTGGACGGCGCGCGGGAGGCGATCGCGGCAGCAGAGCGGGATGAGGAATGGCTGCGCCACGCGGTCGATGAACTGGCCAAGCTGGCCCCCCAACCGAACGAGGAAGACACGCTGGCTGCCGAACGCCAGCGCTTGCAGCAGCACGAACGTCGCGGTGAGGCGATCGCGGCGGCCCTGGCCGAGTTGACGCCGCGCGACCGGCGGGCAGCGGGACCGGCGGCGGCTCTGCGGGCGGCCGTCCGTTCACTGCAGCGCCTGGTGCCGGCCAACCAGCCCGAGACCCAGAATCCCGCCGAATCTGCGTTGGTCGCCTTGGAACGGGCGGAGGAAGCGCTGGCCGAAGCCGAGACCCTGCTGACCCGGCTGGCCGCCGATTCCGACCTCGACCCTCGCTTGCTGGAACAGGCCGAGGAGCGGTTGTTCGCTTTACGCGCCGCCGCTCGAAAGCACGGGGTGGCGGTTGCCGAATTGTCTGGCCTGCTGGACTCGTTGACGACCCGGCTGGCGGAGCTGGAGACCGGCGCGGCGCATATCGAGGCATTGGAACAGGCCGCGCGGCAAACCCGCCAGGCCTATGTCGACGCCGCTCGGGCATTGTCCGCCGCGCGGCAGGACGCCGCGGGGCGGCTGCGCGACGCGGTCACGGCGGAACTGCCGCCGCTGCGGTTGGACAAGGCGCGGTTCTTCGTCGATGTCGCCGACCTGCCGGAAGCCTCATGGTCGCCGAACGGCGTCGACCAGGTGCGCTTCCTGATCGCCACCAATCCGGGCCAGGAGCCGGGACCGCTGGCACGTATCGCCTCGGGGGGCGAATTGTCGCGGCTGATGCTGGCGATGAAGGTCGTGCTGTCGGCCGGCTCCGCGGTGCCGACGCTGGTGTTCGACGAGGTCGATTCCGGTATCGGCGGTGCCACCGCGGCTGCGGTAGGAGAACGGCTGGCGCGCGTCGCCGAACAGCTTCAGGTGCTGGTGGTCACCCACAGCCCGCAGGTCGCCGCACGGGGCAGCGCCCACCTGCGGGTCGCCAAGCAGACCGCGCGGGACCGGACGGCGACGACCGTGCAGCCGCTGAAGGCGCGCGACCGGCGAGAGGAGATCGCGCGGATGCTGGCCGGCGAAACCGTCTCCGACGCTGCCCGCGCCGCTGCCGACGACCTGCTGCGCGGCCAGCGGCCGCCGCAGGGGTTGCTGGTGTAGAGCGGCCTCGACCGGCCGGTAGGTCCTGGTTGACAGCCCATTCGCCCCTCTCCGAAATGGCTTGGCATGACCGATATCCCACCTGATCAGCTGACTGAGGCGGAAGCCGAGGCGGAGCTCGCCCGGCTGGCGCGGGAGATCGCGCACCACGACGCCGCCTATCACACCCATGACGCGCCGGAGATTTCCGACGCCGAATATGATGCGCTGCGGCGGCGCAATTCCGCGATCGAGGCGCGATTTCCCGCCCTGATCCGCCCCGACTCGCCCTCCAACAGGGTCGGCGGCGCACCGGAATCGGGGTTCGCCAAGCTGCGTCATCGCGTGCCGATGCTGTCGCTCGACAACGCTTTCGATGCCGCCGAATTCGGGGAATTCTGCGCTCGGGCCAAACGGTTCCTCGGGCGCACCGAACCGCTGGCGTTTGTGGCAGAGCCGAAAATCGACGGGCTGTCGATCAGCCTGACCTATGAGAACGGCCGCTTCGTCCGCGGTGCCACGCGCGGCGACGGGACCGAGGGCGAGGACGTTTCCGCCAACCTCCGGACGTTGAAGTCCATCCCCGACCGCTTGCATGGCCACGCCCCGGCGCTGATCGAAATCCGTGGTGAGGTCTTCATGACCAAGGCGGACTTCCTCGCGCTGAACGAATCCCAGGCCGCCGCCGGCGCCAAAGTGTTTGCCAATCCCCGGAACGCAGCCGCCGGTAGCTTGCGCCAGCTCGACGTCCGCATCACCGCCGGCCGGCCGTTGTCGCTGTTCGCCTATGCGCAGGGGGAGAGCAGCGAGCCGGTGGCGGAGACCCATTGGGGTTACCTGGAACGGCTGCGCGATTGGGGCTTCACGGTCAATCCGCTATCCGCGCGGCTGGATTCCGAGGACGCGGCCGAGGGGTTCCAGGCGGATATCGGCCTCAAGCGCGCCGGCCTGCCATACGACATCGACGGGGTCGTCTATAAGATCAACGACCTGGGCCTGCAGCGGCGCCTCGGGTTCGTCGGCCGAGCACCACGTTGGGCGATTGCCTGGAAGTTCCCGGCAGAGCGGGCGACGACGACATTGCGGGAGATCCGCATTCAGGTCGGCCGTACCGGTGCCCTGACCCCGGTTGCGGAACTGGAGCCGGTGAATGTTGGCGGCGTTCTCGTCTCCCGCGCGACTCTCCATAATGAGGACGAGATCGCCCGCAAGGACATCCGCGTCGGCGACACGGTGGTGCTGCAGCGGGCCGGGGACGTGATCCCACAGATCGTCTCGGTCGTCCTCGATCGCCGGCCTGCCGATGCCAAGCCGTTCGTGTTCCCCGATATTTGCCCCGCCTGCGGCAGCCACGCGGTCCGCCCACCGGGCGAAGTCGTGCGCCGGTGCACCGGCGGCTTGATCTGCACCGCACAACTGGTGGAGCGGCTGATCCATTTCGTCTCCCGCCCCGCATTCGACATCGACGGTTTGGGCGAGAAGACGATCCAGGAATTCTACGAGGAGGGCTGGCTGCACGGTCCTGCCGACATCTTCAAGCTGCCGGAGCGTGAAGCGGCGATCGCTGAGCGCGAGGGCTGGGGCAAGCAATCCGCCCACAACCTGACCCGAGCGATCGAGGCCAGGCGGACGATTCCGCTGGCGCGCTTCATCTACGCGTTGGGAATAAGGCGGATCGGCGCGACCAACGCCAGGCTGCTTGCCCGGCACTACGGCAGTTTCGCCAATTGGCGCAAGCAGATGCTGGCAGCGGTCACCGTCGGATCGGATGAACGGTTGGAGCTGGGCAGCATCACCGGCATCGGCCCGACGATCGCCGAGGAACTGGTCGATTTCTTCGCCGAACCCCGGAACGTCGCCACGCTGAAAGCACTGGCCGACGAACTGAGGACAATCGAGGACGAGGCACCGGCCGATACGGGCGACAGTCCCGTGGCCGGGAAAGTCGTCGTCTTCACCGGCACCCTGGAAACCATGACCCGGCCCGAGGCCAAAGCTCGGGCTGAGGCACTCGGGGCGAAGGTGACGGATTCGGTGTCGAAGAAAACCGATTTCGTTGTCGTCGGGGCAGATGCCGGGTCCAAGGCCCGAAAGGCGGCGGAGCTAGGGGTGCGGACGATGACGGAGCAGGAATGGCGGGCGCTGATCGGGGAGTAGGCATGGGCGGTCCCGGTAAGTCATTACCGCAATGGGATACGGAACGATCTCGTCATTGGCGAACCGGCGCCGGTGCCATGTTTCCATCGATCTCGACGATTACGAAACGAACCCGCCTAGGTCGGCCCGATCGACATCCACCGTGACCCCATGGCCGAGCGGCCCGTGCCCCGCGCCGAAGCCGGGGGCGGCGGCGATGGCGGCGCGGACATAGGCGCGGGCGCGTAGTACCGACCGGCGAAGGTCCTGCCCCTGCGCAAGGCCGGCGGCGATCGCTGAAGCGGTGGTGCAGCCGGTGCCGTGGGTATGGCGTGTCGCGATCCGATCGGCGGAGAACCTCTCGACCGAAGTTGCCGTAGCCAGGACATCGGTCACGGTATCCGACTCCAGATGCCCACCCTTCAACAGCACCGCTTGAGCCCCGAGGTGCCGCAGGGCAGCGGCAGCCGACTCCATGTCTTCGACGGACTTCATCGGCAGCCCGGTCAGCGCCGCTGCTTCCGGCAGGTTGGGCGTGACCACGGATGCCATCGGCAGCAGGCGCTGCGTCAGGGCTTCAACCGCCGACTCCGCCAACAGCGCATGGCCGCCTTTCGCCACCATCACCGGATCCAGCACCACGGGCACGCCAGGCGCCAGGTCACGCAGCGCGTCGGCAACCGCGGCGATGGTCGCAACGTCGCCCAGCATGCCGATCTTGATGCAGTCGGCGCCCAGGTCGTCCATGACGACTTCGATCTGGCGGCGGATGAAATCCGGTGGAATCGGCAGCAGGCCGTGGACGCCCAGCGTGTTCTGTGCGGTCAGGGCGGTGATGGCGGTCATCGCGAAGCCGCCCAGGGCGGTCACCGTCTTGATGTCGGCCTGGATTCCGGCGCCGCCGCCCGAATCGGAGCCGGCGACGATCAGGACCCTGCCCTTCGTCATGAGACGGTCTCGGCCGAAGTGCGATCAACCTTTGCCGTTTCGGCGCGGGTCGCCTCGGCGATGACCTCGCACAGGGTGTCGACCACGGAGGCGACCAGATCGGCATCCTCGCCCTCGGCCATGACGCGGACCAGGGGTTCAGTGCCGCTCTCGCGGATCAGTACGCGTCCGGCACCCCCCAGCCTGGTCTCGGCAGCCCGGATGGCGGCCTGCACCGATGAGGCCATCAACGGCGATGCGCCGGTGAAACGGACATTCTTCAGCCGCTGCGGAAGGCGGCGGAAGACCTGCAGCACCTCGGAGGCCGGGCGGTTGCGCTGCACCAGCACGGTCAGCACCTGCAGAGCGGCCAGCAAGCCGTCACCGGTGGTGGCGAAATCCGACAGGATCACATGGCCGGACTGTTCGCCGCCGACATTGATGCCGATGGCGCGCATGTGCTCCGCGACGTAGCGGTCGCCCACCTTCGTCCGGTGCAGCGTCAGCCCCATGCTGGCCAAGTGGCGCTCCAGCCCCAGGTTCGACATCACCGTCGCCACCACGCCGCCTCCGCGAAGCTGGCCGGCCCTGTGCCAGGTGCTGGCGATCAGCGCGAGAATCTGGTCACCGTCCACGATCTCGCCGTTCTCGTCGGCCAGGATCAGCCGGTCGGCGTCACCGTCCAGCGCGATCCCCAGGTGCGCGCCGTGTTCGGCGACCCGGGCGCAAAGATAGTCCGGTTCGGTCGACCCGCAGCCCTTGTTGATGTTGAACCCGTCCGGCGCCGTGCCGACCGCGATGACGGTGGCGCCAAGTTCCCACAGGACGGTCGGGGCGACCTTGTAGGCCGCGCCGTTGGCGCAATCGAGCACGATTCGCAACCCATCCAGTCGCAGGCCGCGGGGGAAGCTGGCTTTTGCCGCCTCGATATACCGCCCTGCCGCGTCATCCAGCCGCGATGCTCGGCCCAGTGCGTGAGGTTCGGCGAGGCGCTCCCCGAAATCACTGGCCATCAGGGCCTCGATCTCGAGTTCCATTTCATCGGAGAGCTTGGCGCCATCGGGGCCGAACAGCTTGATTCCGTTGTCCTCGAATGGGTTGTGCGACGCCGAGATCATCACGCCCAGATCGGCTCGCAGAGAGCGTGTCAGCATCGCCACGGCCGGGGTCGGCAGCGGGCCCAACAGAGTGACGTCCATCCCGGCGCCGATAAAGCCGGCGGTCAGAGCGGGCTCGATCATGTAGCCGGACAGGCGTGTATCCTTCCCGATCGCCACCTTGTGACGATGTGCGCCACGCGTGAACAGTAAGCCCGCGGCCTGACCCAGGCGCAACGCGGTTCCCGCCGTCATGGGCTCCGAATTCGCCTTGCCCCGGATCCCGTCCGTGCCGAACAGCCGCCGCGTCTTGCTCATCCGTCATCCCATCTCGTGCGGAGCGCACAGTTACGATCTTTCCCACCGGTTGGGGACCCGGGACCGTGCCTCATTCGCACAGGGTCTGCCACACACGAATTGCTTGAACGGTCTCGGCCACGTCGTGCACGCGCAGGATGGCGGCACCGCGAGCGATGGCGAACAGACCGGCGGCCAACGATCCGCCCAGGCGCCGGCCCGGTTCCGACTGCCGCGACAGGCGCCCGATGAAGGACTTGCGCGACACGCCGACCAGCAGCGGTCGGCCCAGGTCAGCCAGGGCCGGCAGTCCGCGCAGCATCGCCAGAGAGTGCGGCGCCAGCTTGGCGAATCCGATTCCCGGATCGAGCACGATCTGCTCCGGCCGGATTCCGGCAGCGACGGCGGCTTCCAAGGTTGCCGCCAGTTCGTCGCGTACCTCGGCCGGGACGTCGCGATACACGGCAAGGTCGTTCATCGTATCCGGCGTGCCGCGCATGTGCATCAGAACGACCGGGCAATCCAGGGTCGCGACGACCTCGGCCGCGGCTGCATCATACGCGAGACCGGAGACGTCGTTGACGATGCGCGCGCCTGCGTCGATCGCCGCACGCATCGTGGCGGCGTTGCGGGTGTCGATGGACAGGACCAGGCCGTGCGCCGCCAAGGCCTTTATGACGGGCAGGACGCGGTGCTGCTCCTCGGCCGGGGTCACCGGGGCGGCCCCGGGACGGGTGCTTTCGCCGCCGACGTCAATGATGTCGGCGCCGTCTCCCGCCATGCGAAGGCCGGCCTCGATGGCGGCTTGGGGGGAGGCGAATCGACCCCCGTCGCTGAAGCTGTCAGGCGTCAGATTCAGAATCCCCATCACGCGGGGCCGGTCGAGTGTCAGGCCTGCCCACAACGCCGATTCCTTGGCCGGCCGGTCCGCCCTATCCTTGAGTTCCAGGTCAGAGGCCGGGTCGAGCAGACCGGTCATCACCATTTGATTCCCCTGCCGAATTTCTTGCCGCGCCGTGACGAAGCACGTGCCTGCCGTTTCGGCAAATATTGCTCATGCCTATATCATACAAAGATTCTCGACCATGAGGCGGGTCGAGCGATGTAAAGTTTGCAACGGTGGGAGTCGAAGAGTCGGAGGTGTTAACCAAATCTTAGAGAACATCATCGTATTCTGTGGACTTCCGGGGGCCGAAAATCGGCGCCCGCCCGGCTCGGAGGGTTGCATGGCGCACCTGGCAGCCAGACCGCTCGCCGCGATGACGGCGTTGCGCGCTGATACCGACTTTCCCGCGCAAGTGGCGCGGCTGTCGGACAGCGGATTCGGCCCTGTGAACTTCTTCGCCGTGCTTCAGAATTTTCTTGAAAAGGCCAACATCGGCTTTCACTATCTTGTGATGGGTTCAGGCGATGCTGTTTTGACGGCAAGAAACCGACCACCGACCATTGATCGCAAATCACGGAACAGCCTCGACATCCGTTCCGAGCGGTCCATGTGCCTTTCTGCCGTGGACGGCACCACCCGTCGCTGTGCGACAATCGGTGACGACGGTCGCGGTGCGACCCTTGCGCTCAAGGCGGATCGCCGCGCGGGCGCACGGACGATCTTCCAAGATGATGGCTTCATTGAACTTGCGATGATAGGAAAACCCTCAATCAAAAACGCTCTGAACCAGCGCTTCGGCGAAAACATTCACGCGAAATCCCAGCAATCTGCCGCGATAGCACCCATCTTGCATATTCCTGATGGCGACTGGGGCGAGCGAAACGATCGCGGCACCACCCCCAACGAACGGAGCGGCCGATAATGGATACGGTCGAAGACATTTTTTCCGCCTATGCGCGTGGCTTCGAAGCCAACCGCGAAGCCGAGATGTCCCTGGCGGAATACCTGGAAGCGTGCCGCAAGGACCCGATGGCCTATGCGACCGCGACCGAACGCCTGCTGGCCGCGATCGGCGAGCCGGAGATGGTGGACACGTCGAAAGATGCGCGCTTGGGCCGCATCTTCATGAACCGCACCATTCGGGTCTATCCGGCATTCAACGAATTCTACGGCATGGAAGAGACGATCGAGCGGATCGTCGGTTTCCTGCGCCACGCGGCCCAGGGGCTCGAGGAACGCAAGCAGATCATGTACCTGCTCGGACCGGTCGGCGGCGGCAAGTCGTCGCTGGCGGAGCGGCTGAAGGCGTTGATGGAGACCTATCCCATCTATGTGCTGAAGGCCGGACGCGAACTGTCGCCAGTGTTCGAGTCGCCGTTGGGGCTGTTCGATCCCGATCGCATGGGCGACATGCTGGAGGATCGTTACGGCATCCCCCGCCGTCGCTTGACCGGGCTGATGTCGCCCTGGTGCATCAAACGCCTGGATGAGTTCAGCGGCGACATCTCCCAATTCCGCGTGCAGAAGCTGATGCCGTCGCGGCTGCGGCAGATCGCAGTGGCGAAGACCGAACCGGGCGATGAGAACAACCAAGACATCTCCTCGCTGGTCGGCAAGGTTGACATCCGCAAGCTGGAACTGCATGCGCAGAACGATCCGGACGCCTACAGCTATTCCGGCGGGCTGAATCGCGCGAACCAGGGCATGCTCGAGTTCGTCGAGATGTTCAAGGCGCCGATCAAGATGCTGCACCCGTTGCTGACCGCGACGCGGGAGGGCAATTACATCGGCACCGAAAACATCGGTGCGATCCCGTTCAACGGCATCATCATGGCGCACTCCAACGAATCGGAGTGGCAGTCCTTCAAGAACAACAAGAACAACGAGGCCTTCATCGATCGCATCTACGTGATCAAGGTCCCGTACTGCCTGCGCGTCACCGAGGAGCAGAAGATCTACGAAAAGCTCGTCGCGAGATCGGAGCTGGGGTCCGCCCCGTGCGCGCCGGCGACGCTGGAGATGCTGGCCCGGTTCAGCGTCCTGACGCGGCTGAAGCGGCATGAGAACTCGACGCTGTTCGCCAAGATGCGCGTCTATGACGGCGAAAGCCTGAAAGAGACCGATCCGCGTGCTCGGTCCCTGCAGGAATACAAGGACACCGCGGGTGTCGAGGAAGGCATGGACGGCGCGTCCACTCGCTTCGCCTTCAAGGTGCTGGCGGCGACGTTCAACCACGACACGACCGAGATCGCGGCCGATCCGGTCCACCTGATGTATGTGCTGGAACAAGCGATCCGTCGCGAGCAGATGCCGCAGGATACCGAGAAGCGCTACCTGGAGTTCATCAAAGGTGAGTTGGCCCCGCGTTACGCGGAGTTTATCGGCAACGAAATCCAAAAGGCCTATCTGGAGTCCTACCACGACTACGGCCAGAACCTGTTCGACCGCTACGTCTCCTATGCCGATGCCTGGATCGAAGACATCGACTTCAAGGACGCCGATACCGGGCAATTGATGAACCGGGAGCTGCTGAACCAGGAGCTGACCAAGGTCGAGAAGCCGGCCGGTATCGCCAACCCCAAGGATTTCCGGAACGAGGTGGTGAAGTTCTGTCTGCGGGCGCGCGCCAACAACAACGGCAAGAACCCGTCCTGGACCAGCTACGAGAAGATCCGCGACGTCATCGAACGCCGGATGTTCAGCCAGGTGGAGGAATTGCTGCCCGTCATCAGCTTCGGTTCGAAGAAGGACAGTGAGACCGAAAAGAAACACACGGAGTTCGTTGATCGCATGGAGGCTCGTGGCTACACGGAACGTCAGGTCCGGCGGCTTGTTGAGTGGTATATGCGTGTGAAGCAGGCGGGTTAACATCCGCCTGGAAATGACCAGGGTGTCCGAGTCGCGCCTTCAGGCGGCCGGACGCCGACCTGAAAGGTAACCAGGCACGCTATGCACATAGTCGATCGCCGCCTGAACCCGAGCGGGAAGAACCTCGCGAACCGCCAGCGGTTCATGCGCCGCGCGAAGGCGCAGATCCGCAAAGCGGTGCATGAGTCGGCCGGCAACCGCAGCATCAAGGACGCAGATGAGGGCGGTGAAGTCGTCCTGCCGGCCCAGGGCGTTCACGAACCGTCCTTCCACCGCAGTGGATCGGGCGGCATCCGCGACCATCTCTTGCCGGGCAACAAGGAATATGTCGCCGGGGACACGATCCCGCGCCCGCCCCAGGGCGGCGGCGGATCGGGGTCGGAAGGCAGCCCGGACGGGGAAGGCGAGGATGATTTCCGCTTCGCCCTGTCGCGGGACGAGTTCGTCGACCTCTTCCTGGAAGACCTGGAGCTGCCGGACCTGGCAAAGCGCCGCGTGGTGAACGCGGAGGCCATGGTCTACCACCGAGCGGGCTACTCGGTGACGGGGTCGCCGGCCAACCTGGCGCTGAACCGGACGGTCCGGAACTCCCTGTCGCGCCGGATCGCGCTGCGCCGGCCGAAGGCCGAGGAGCTTGAGGCGCTGCTGGAAGAGATCGAGCGACTGAAGGCGGACGGGACGGACGAAGCCCGTGTCGTCGCGCTGGAGGAGGAATACGCGCGCAAGAAGCGGCGCACCGGGCTGATCCCGTACATCGACCCGTTGGACGTCCGCTACAAGCGCTTCGATCCCCAGCCTAAGCCGGTCGCGCAAGCGGTGATGTTCTGCTTGATGGACGTCTCAGGTTCGATGACCGAACACATGAAGGACCTGGCGAAGCGGTTCTATGTGTTGCTGTACATCTTCCTGAAGCGCCGGTACAAGAACGTTGACGTGGTGTTCATCCGCCACACGCACCAGGCGTCCGAGGTGGATGAGGACACGTTCTTTAACAGCCCGGAGACCGGCGGCACCGTCGTGTCCACTGCGCTGGAGGAGATGCAGCGCGTGATGGACGAACGCTACAGCCCCGACAACTGGAACATCTATGCTGCCCAGGCGTCGGACGGGGACAACACCGCCAGCGACAACGACAAGACGGCCAGCCTGCTGACCAAGATCATCCTGCCGGCTTGCCAGTACTACGCCTATCTGGAAGTCGGCCGGGATTCCGAGCATTTCCCGCCAGGCTTCATCCGCCGCGACAGCGACCTGTGGCAGACCTATTCCAGCATCATCCGTGCGGGCGCGCCGATGGCGATGCGCAAGGTCGGCCACCGCCGGGACATCTACCCCGTGTTCCGTGAGCTGTTCGCCAAAAAAGTGGGTTCCGAGGCTGCCGCATGAACAGTTCCCTGATTCCCGATATGGGCGCACCCCTGGTGCGCGCCGAACGCCCCTTGTTCGAAGGGGCCGACTGGGAGTTCGGCACCATCCAGCGCTGCCATGACGAGATCGCCAGGATCGCGCATGACGAAATGGGCCTAGACGTCTACCCCAACCAGATCGAGGTCATCGGCACCGAACAGATGCTGGACGCGTACTCCTCGATCGGCATGCCGTTGTTCTATAAGCACTGGTCCTTCGGCAAACATTTTGCCCGCAACGAGGCGATGTATCGCGCCGGCATGCAGGGGCTAGCGTACGAGATCGTCATCAACTCCAACCCGTGCATCAGCTACATCATGGAGGAAAATACCGCCACGATGCAGACGCTGGTGATCGCGCACGCGGCGTTCGGGCATAATCATTTCTTCAAGAACAACTATCTGTTCCAGCAGTGGACCGATGCGAACGGCATTCTGGACTACCTGGAGTTCGCGCGCGATTACATCATGCAGTGCGAGGAACGCTACGGCGAGGCGAATGTCGAGCGCCTGCTGGACGCCGCGCACGCGTTGATGAACCAGGCAGTACACCGCTATCCCCGCCGCCGCGCCACCGACCTGCGATCGGAGGAGAAGCGGGAACGCGAACGGCGCGAGCATGACGAGAAGGTGTTCAACGACCTGTGGCGCACCGTCCCCGGCAAGGAAAACGTCCGTCACGACCCGACCGCCGAAGAGCGCCGCCGCGCCCTCTTGCAGCTTCCGCAGGAAAACATCCTGTATTTCATGGAGAAGACCGCTCCGCGCCTCGCCCCCTGGCAGCGCGAGGTGCTGCGCATCGTGCGGATCATCGCGCAGTATTTCTATCCTCAGTCGCAGACCAAAGTGATGAACGAGGGCTGCGCGACATATTGCCACTACAAGATCATGAACAGGCTGCACGAAAAGGGGCTGCTGACCGACGGTTCTATGGTCGAGTTCCTGACGTCCCATACCAACGTCGTGTTCCAGCCGCATTTCGATGACCGCCGCTACTCCGGCATCAACCCCTATGCGCTGGGGTTTGCGATGATGCAGGACATCGAGCGGATCTGCACCGAACCCACCGCCGAGGACCAGCAATGGTTCCCGCACATTGCCGGCAACGGCGACCCGATGGGCACGCTGCGCGATGTCTGGGCGAACTACCGCGACGAGAGCTTCATCCTGCAGTTCCTCAGCCCTAAGCTGGTGCGGCATTTCGGGTTGTTCCACGTCATGGACGACTCGAACGAACCGAACCTGCGGGTCGAGGCCATCCACGACGAGCGGGGCTATCGCAAGATCAAGCAGGCACTCGCGCGGCACTACGATGTGTCATGGACGGCACCAGACATCCAGGTGGTCGACGTCAACCTCGCCGGTGACCGGCGGCTGATCCTGCATCACCATGCCCTGAACCGCATCCTGCTGGACGAGAAAGATGCCCGGATGGTGTTGCAGCACCTGGCCGATCTCTGGGGCTACGACGTGCTGATGAAAGAGGTCGATCCGGGGACGGACTCCGTGCTGAAGGAACACAGCGCGTCGCCGCGTCCGGGGATCGTGCAGGTCGAGCCGCAGTAAGGGGCAGGTTCTCATCGTGGGTGACTGGTTTGCCGGTCGTCCACGATCTTGCCGGCTACCTTCCCAAAAACGCCAGCAACGCCGCGTCGAAACCGTCCGCGTCCGTCACGTTGCAGGCATGGCCACCTCGTTCGAACAATACCAGTTCCCCGTTCGGCAGCGCCTCTGCCAGCGCGACCGAGCATCCGCTTGGCACCAGCATGTCGTCCCGCGCGGCGATGACGCAGGTGGGATGCGGGATCTGCCCCACCTGATCTGACAGATCGAACGCCTCGATTGCGCCGATTCGGCGCAATACGCTTTCGGCGCCAGGAAAATGGGTGACGCCGGCGGCGTCCTGCTCCGCCAGCCATGCTGTGCGCGACGCCATCCAATCGGGCGGATACAGGAAAAGTGGCTGGGCGGCGACATAAGCGGTGGTGCCGGAGTTCAGCAGCAGGTTCTTGCGGGCGGCGAAGCAGCGCAGCGTGTGAGGATGGGTCTTGGCCCAGGCGTTGACCAGCACCATCCGGTCCAGCAGCGTCGGGCGCATCACTGCGAGCTGAAGCCCGATCAGCCCGCCCAGGGCGTGGCCGACGAAATGGCAGCGCTCGATACCCAGGTTATCCAGCAGCGACGCGACATCCGCCGCCATATCGGCCATCGCGTACCCGTCCGGCAATTCGGCGGGGCTGCGGCCGGTGCCGGATTGGTCATAGGTGATGACGCGAAACCTGGCGGCGAGGGTTGGAAGGTTGGGGATCCAGTACTGGGCTGCGCCTCCCAGGCCCGACGACAGCAGGACCGTCGGGCGGTTATCTGCGCCGTGGATCTCATAATGCACGCTATTTCTTGCCGACATGCGCGATGGTTGCGATCTCAACCAGCGCGTCGGGCTTCACCAGACCGCATTGGATGCAATAGCGCGCCGGTTTGTCGCCGGGGAAATACTCGGCGTAGACCTTGTTGATGGCAGCGTAGTTGGCCCAATCGGTCAGGAAGATGTGGTTGAAGGTCACGTCCTCCATCGTGCCGCCTGCCGTCTCGATCACCGATTTGATCGTCTCCAGCACGGACCGGGTCTGAGCGGAAGCGTCGCCGACATGGATGACATTGTTGTCCTTGTCGAACGCCAGCGTGCCGGAGACATAGACGATCCCGTCCGCCAGCGTGCCGGGCGAGAACGGGGCGATCGGCGTCGTGGTGCCGGGTGGCAGGACGATGGTCTTGGGCATGAGCTACTCCTTCTCGCCGCGGGGCGCGTGACCGGCTGGCATCTGACCGATGGCGCCGCAGAAATCAGCCGTCGTGGACACCCAGCCGAAGAACTTTTCGATGTTGAACAGCGCCGCCTGCTTCACGAAGTCGGGACCGGCGTGGTGCACCGCGTCCTCCAGCATCACGCAGAAATACTCCAGGTGGAAAGCGTCGCGCAGGCTGCTCTCGACGCAGACATTCGTCGCGACACCGGTGAAGATCAGGTTGCGGATGCCACGGGCGCGCAGCAGGCTGTCGATATTGGTGTTGAAGAAACCGGAATAGCGCGGCTTCGGCACGACGATGTCGCCGTCCTGGGGCGTCAGCTCGTCGACGATCGCGTAATCCCAGGTCCCCTTGGCCAGCAGCGTCCCCGCCAGCTCCGGCCGGGCGCGCATCGTCTTCAGCGCATTGGATTTATGATAGTTTGGGGAGCCCGGGGTACCAGCCTCTCTGTAATCCTTGTCCCATCCGTTCTGGAAGAAGATCACGGTCAGCCCGGCTGCGCGTGCTGCTTCCAGCACCGTCTTGGTGCGAGAGATCGCCAATGGCGCGCCCGAGACGTCGAAGCCCGCGATGTCGATATACCCGCCCTTCGAGGCATAGGCATTCTGCATGTCGACGACGATCACCGCAGTCTCGGACGGCTTCAGGCGGATGGGTTCCGGCCGGGCGGGCAGGGTGACGGCGTCGCTGTCGATGGCGATATAGCCGGTATGGACGGTCGTCATACGGTCTCCAGAGCGTGTTGGCGGGATTTCATCAACGGCTGGATGCGGGCGCCGAAGTCCCGTGTGCCTTTGACGAAGTCATCGAAAGTCAGCAGCACGCCGTCGCAGCCGGGGATGGTGTCGATCTCGTCCAGCAGGCGCGCGACGGTGGCGTAGGAGCCGACGATGGTGCCCATGTTGATGTTCACGACCGAAACCGGGTCGACCATCTGCCGGACATTCGTGTCGTCACCCGATTTGTTGTCTGCGGCGGATTGCTCGACCAGCCAGGCCACGGCTTCCTGGTCCGTGCCGGCCTTGTAGTACTCCCACTTCGTGCGGGCGGCTTCGTCGGTTTCGTCAGCGATCACCATGAACAGCGCATAGGCACGTACGTCGCGGCCGGCCCTGGCCGTCGCCTGCTGCAGCTTTGCCACAGTCGGCGCGAAGGCGGTCGGGGTGTTGACTCCCTTGCCGAAGCAGAAATTGAAGTCGGCATATTGGGCCGAGAACGCCATGCCGGCATCGGATTGGCCAGCACAGATGATTTTCATCTCGGCCTGCGGACGGGGGCTCAGGCGGCAATCGTTCATGGTGAAGAACCGGCCTTTGAAGTCGGATTTCCCCGTCTCCCATAGCTCCCGCAGGATCTGGATGTATTCGGCGACGTATTCGTAGCGGTGGGCGAAGTATTCGTCGCCGGGCCAGAGCCCCATCTGGGAATATTCCGGCTTCTGCCAGCCGGTGATGAGGTTGAGACCGAAGCGCCCGCCGGAGATGGAGTCGATCGTGGAGGCCATCCGCGCCGCGATCGCCGGTGGAATGACCAGCGTGGCGCAGGTGGCGAAGATCTTGATCCGCTTCGTCACCGCCGCGAGGCCTGCCATCAGCGTGAACGATTCCAGGTTATGGTCCCAGAACTCCGTCTCGCCCCCGAAACCGCGCAGCTTGATCATCGAGAGGACGAAATCCAGCCCGTATTCCTCGGCGATCAGCGTCACCTCCTTATTGAGGGCGAAGCTCGGGTGGTATTGCGGAGAATTGGTGGAAATCAGCCATCCGTTGTTGCCGATCGGGATGAAGACACCGATTTTCATGCGACCTCGCCTGCTGTCACCCATCAGGGTGAAGCAAGATCGGGGCCGGGTGCCGAGCGAGCAGGGGCTGATCGTCAGTTCCCAAGATAAGTCGCCAGCAACCGCCCCCATGTTCCATTCCCGACGCTGGTATGGAGCCACTGATCGACATACAGCTTCCAGGCGGTATCCCGCGGCAGCAAATAGCCCAGTTCCCCGAAATCGAACGGCTGGTCGGGATGGATCGCACACAGTTCGGGATGCAGCTTCTGCTGCAGCTTGGTCTCCACCGCGTCGGTGATCATCACGTCGGCATGCCCTGCCGCCAGCTCATCGAAGATATGGCTGTTGTCCGGGAACACGACGATCTGAGCCTGTTTCAGATGCTCCCTGTCGAAGCGTTCGTTGGTGCCGCCCGGATTGACGATGACCTTGACGCCGGGTCTGTCGATCTCGGCCAGCGTGGCGAAATGGTCTTTGTCGGTACAGCGGGCGATCGGCGCCTTCCCCACCCGCATCACGGGGTCTGAGAAGAACGCGACCCGCTGCCGTGCCAGGGTGATGGAGATGCCGCCCATCCCCACGTCGAACTTCCCGGCCTGAAGGTCCGGTAGCAGCGTACCCCAGGTGGTCGGCACGATCTCCAGCTTCGCCCCCAGCGAGTCAGCCAGGTTCTTCGCCATGTCCACATCCAGGCCGCTATAGGACCCGGACGCGTCCCGCTGGGAGAACGGACGATAGTCGCCGGTCAGGCCAACCCGCAGGACGCCGGTTTTCACGATCTCGTCCAGGCGGGTTTGGGACGCCGCCGGATCAGCCAGCCCCGCGCCCATCAGCGCCGGCAGCAGCGACAGCAAAAGGACGAGCCAACGCATTCGGTTTCGAGCCTCCCACATCTCCCCCAGACTATGTCATCGTCTCGACCGATGCCATGCGGCGTCGTTGCACGGACCGGCGTCTGCTCCTACATCAGCCGCCGAAACGCGGGGGCAGTGGCTTGAACGTGCATCGATGGGTTGGAACGGCGTTCATCCTGCTGCTGGCGGCCATGGCGCCCTGTCGAGCCGACAGTGTGCTGCGTGCCATTTTGGCCAACGGGATGAAGGTCGTGATTGTCCCCGATCATCTCGCGCCGGTCGTGACGACCGAGATGAACTACCTTGTTGGCTCCAACGACGCTCCGCCTGGCTTTCCTGGTACCGCCCACGCGCTGGAGCACATGATGTTCCGCGGCAGCGAGGGTCTGGACCGAGATCAGCTTGCCCTGACCGGCGCGTTGCTGGGCGGCGACTACAATGCCGACACCACTGAGGCGGTCACGCAATACACCTACACTGTGCCCGCCGCCGATCTGAACGTGCCGCTGAAGATCGAGGCACTCCGCATGCACGGCCTGAGGTTAAGCCAGGCGGATTGGGAGCAGGAACGTGGCGCGATCGAGCAGGAAGTGGCCCGCGATCTGTCCAACCCGTTCTACCTCTTCCTGACCCAGGCCCAGTCGATCCTGTTCCAGGGAACCCCCTATCAGCACGACGCCCTGGGCACGCGGGAATCCTTCGACAAGACAGATGCGGCGCGGCTGAGGCGATTCTACGACACTTGGTACTATCCCAATAACGCGATCCTGGTGATCACCGGCGATGTCGATCCTCAGGCGGTGCTGGCCCAGGTGCGTGGCGATTTCGATGCGATTCCTGCGCACGAATTGCCTGGGCACGCCGCGATCTTCGTACAGCCGGTGCAGGCGCGGACGCTGAACCTGCCGACCGATTTTCCCGTCGGGCTGATTGCGCTCGCCTACCGCATGCCGGGGCTCAGGAGTGCCGATTACGCCGCCGCGGACCTCCTGGGCGATGTCCTGGGCAGCGAGCGGGGATCGCTTTATGCGCTGGTGCCGGCGGGGAAGGCGTTGGCGGCGCAGTTCTCCTATCAGGCCAAGCCGGATGTCGGCTATGGCTTGGCGATCGCCGCGTTCCCGGCCGGCCAGGATCCGGCCCCACTGCTGGCACGCGTGCGGGGGGTCATCGCCGGTATCGTGCACGACGGCGTGCCCCCCGAACTGGTGGAGGCCGCCAAGCGGTTGGAGGTGGCGCAGATCGGCTTCCAGGCGAACAGTATCTCGGGCCTCGCCACGAATTGGTCCGATACGCTGGCGTTCCGGAACATGGCGTCACCCGAAGACGTCATCAAAGCCTATCAATCCGTCACCGTCGCCGACGTGAACCGCCTTGCTCGGCAACTGCTCGATCCAGACCACGTCGTGACCGCGATCCTGACCCCCCGCCAATCCGGGACGATGCCCAGCAAGTCAGGCTTCGGCGGCGCTGAGTCCTTTGCCAGCGCACCGGACCATCCGGTAATCCTGCCGCCTTGGGTCGAGACGGCGTTGGCCACGCCGCATATTCCAAATTCGGGTCAACCGCCGTCAGTTCAGACGCTCCCGAATGGGATCAGGCTGATCGTCCAGCCGGAGCATGTCAGCAACACCGTATCGCTGTTCGGCCGTGTCCGGATGGTGCCGGACATGCAGCAACCCGCCGGAAAGGACGGCGTCTCGGCGCTGATGCGGCAGCTCTTCAGTTACGGTACCACGAAACACGATCGCCTGGCGTTCCAGGCGGCGACCGATGACATCGCGGCGTTCCTTGATGCTGGCCCGAACTTCTCACTGCAAGTGCTGACGCCTGAATTCGAGAGGGGTGTCGCGCTGCTGGCCGAGAACGTATTGCACCCGGCGTTCCCGCAATCGGCGTTTGATGTCGTACGCAAGCAATTGGCCGACAGCGTCGCCGGCCAGCTTCGCTCGCCCGACTACCAGTACCGCCTGGCGATCGAGAAAGCGATCCTGCCGGCCGGCGATCCGGCGCTGCGGCAAGTGACTCCGACCAGCGTAAACGCGGTCACCCTGCCGGATGTGCGCAAATATTTCACGGACACGATGCGGCCGGACCGGACCACGATCGTGGTGATCGGCGACATCACGCCCGATGCGGCCAAGCGGGTCATCCAGGCGAATTTCGGTAGTTGGACGGCCAGGGATCCGAAGCCGACGATCGACCTGCCGCCGATAGGGCCAAGCAGGCCGTCCGAATTGCGGGTCCAGGACCCGAGCGACCAGCAGGACAGCGTGACATTGGCCGAGACGACGTCCCTGCCCATCACCAACCCGGAACGCTACGATCTGCTGCTGGGCAACACGATCCTGAGCAGCGGGTTCTCGTCACGTCTGTATCGCGACCTGCGTATCCGCACCGGCTATGTCTACTCCATCGACAGCAGCTTCGACTGGTCGCGCACGCGTGGCGATTATTCGGTATCGTTCGGCGCCGATCCCCAGAACATCGACAAGGCCCGGGCGTTGGTGCTGAGTAACCTCAAGCGGATGCAGACCGAGGCCGTCAGCGACTCCGAATTGGCCCGCGCGAAGGCGGAGCTGCTGCGGCAGCTGACGATGTCGCGGGCGAGCGTGCGCGCAATCGCGGCGCAATACCTGCGGATCACCGACTTGGATTTGCCGATGGACGCGGCGGACCGGGCGGCGAAGGCGTATGCCGAGATGACGGCGGACGCGGTGCGACAGGCCTTCGCGAAATGGGTCCGCCCCGATGACCTGGCGACGGTGGTCAAGGGACCGTAGCGACGGCCGGAGGTAAGGATGGTTCGTATCAACCGCGTGACGACAAAGACCGGCGACACCGGCACCACCGCCCTGGGCGACGGCTCCCGCCTGTCGAAAGACGACGATCGGATCGAGGCGCTGGGGGCGGTTGACGAAGCGAATGCCTGTATTGGCGTTTTGCGCTTGCACACGCGCCACGATAACGAGGCCGATGCGACGCTGGCGCGCATCCAGAACGACCTGTTCGATGTCGGCGCCGATCTTTGCATGCCCAAGGGCAAGGCGCGGCTGCGTGTCACCGATGCCGCGATCGCGCGACTGGAGCACGAAGTCGCGTCGATGAACGCCGAACTGCCGCCACTGACCAGCTTCGTGTTGCCTGGCGGCGGTGCGGCCGGAGCTTATGCACACCTCGCGCGGACCGTTGTGCGGAAGGCAGAGCGGGCGGTGGTGAAAGCCGACGGCGCAGGGTCCGCCGTGCAGCGGTACCTCAATCGGCTATCGGACCACCTGTTCGTGCTGGCGCGGCGGCTGAATGCCGACGGCGATGAGGTCCTGTGGGTACCGGGCGCCCATCAAGGTTCCTGACGTCCGCGGTACGGACATGCTACATCCCTCGTCATGAACACTGTTCGCGCCGGCACGCGTGGTTCCCCGCTTGCGATGATCCAGACTAAGGACTTCCTCAGCCAACTCGGCCATGGAGAGACGGTGATCATCTCCACCACGGGTGATGCCGTGCAAGACCGCCCGCTCGCCGCGATCGGTGGCAAAGGGTTGTTCGCGAAGGAAATCCACGAGGCGCTGTTGGACGGTCGGATCGACTGTGCCGTGCACAGCCTTAAGGACCTGGAAACGGAACTGCCGCCGGGGATCGTCCTTGGCTGCGTGCTGCGACGCGCCGATCCGCGTGACGTGCTGATCCTGCCCAAGCCTGTCGATGTTGGGAACGACCCGCTGGCGGTGCTGCCGCGCGGCGCGGTCGTCGGCACGTCATCGGTGCGGCGGCAGGCGCAGTTGCTGCACCGGCGGCCGGACCTGACGGTGACTTCGATCCGCGGCAACGTGCAGACGCGGTTGCGCAAGCTGCGGGAGGGTGCATGCGACGCAACGCTGTTGGCGCTGGCCGGGCTGGACCGGCTGGAGATGCATCTGCCGGAAGCGATGACGTTGGAGCCGGAGATCATGCTACCGGCCGCGGCGCAGGGCATCATCGGTATCACGGCGCGAAGTGGGGACGCCGACCTGCTCGCCGCGATGGCCAAGATCGAGGATCGTGCGGCCCGCATCGCCGCAACGGCGGAGCGTGCGGTGCTGGCCATGCTGGACGGATCCTGCCGCACGCCGATTGGCGCTTATGCCCGGCTGGAGGCGGATAGGGAGATGAGCCTGACCGGCCTCGTCGCTCGGGTGGACGGCAGCTTCCTGCTACGACGGACGGTGACGGGCGCCCCGGCCGACGCCGCCCGGCTCGGCGAGGAACTGGGCCGGAGCCTGCGGGCAGACTCCCCGGCCGACCTGTTCGGCTGAAGGCAAGGGACACAAACGTTCTCGTCAGAACCTGTCCCGGCCATCCACGATTTCGGCGATGTCTACAGGCTGAGGTCGTGGATGGTCGGCCCCGGGGCCGACCATGGACAGGTAAGGATCACGACCGATGCCTCGTCGGCCAATCCGCTAAGAACTGGTCCCCTCGATCACGTCTCCGAACCGGACCCATGTCTTGCCATCCCATTTCTGCAACTGCATCGCGCGGATCGGATGGTAATTCGTGGGTGACGTGCTGACGGTGATGCCAGGCAACAGGATCGGGTCGTACACATCATGCAGGTGCGTTGCCTGCTTCATGATGTTCTCGCGTGAAAAATCCCCATCGCAGGCCTTCAACGTGTGCAGCATCACCATGCTGACGCCATATGCGAAGGCATAGTTCGCGTCCGTCGTATCGGCGCCCGGCATGTATTTGGTCATGAAGGCGCGCCACTCGTTCATTCCTTTGTCGTCCTTGAATGCCGGGTCTGTCGGATCCTTCATATAGCCGGTGGTGATGATCCCGACGCTGTTCTCGGCCCCTGCCGGCGCGATGACAGAGCCGACGGAAATCGAAACATTCGTCAGGAAGAACATCGGATGCCAGTCGAGATCATGAACGCGCTTGATGGCCTGCGCGGCGAATTTCGGCGTAGCCGCCACCAGCAGCACGTTAGCGCCCGAGGCCTTCAACGTCGCGAGCTGGCTGTCCACCGTCGGGTCGGTGGTTTCGTAGCTGGCTTCGGCGACAACGATCTTGCCATATTTGTCCTTCAGCACATCCTTGACGCCAGCCGGATAGTCTTTCCCGAAATCATCGTTCTGATACAAGATCGCCATCTTGGCGTCCGGCTTCTGCTGCAGCATGTATTTCGTATAAATCTGCGCCTCGGTGCGGTAGGACGGCTGATAGCCCATCGTATAGGGGAAATGCTTGTAATCGCCCCATTTGTCGGCGCCGGTGGAAATGAACAAATGTGGTACCTTTTTCAGGTTCACGTATTTCTGAATGGCCGAATTGGTTGGTGTGCCCAGTGTGTTGAACAGCAGGGCGACGTGATCCTCTTCGATCAACTTGCGGACCATCTCTACCGTCTTCGGCGGGCTGTAACCATCGTCGTAGGAAATGAAATTGATCTTATGACCGGCCACGCCACCCTGGTCGTTGACCATCTTGAAGAATGCTGCTTCCGTCTTCGCGATCACGCCGTAAGCCGAGGCTGGACCGCTATATGCGTCGGTGTTGCCGATTTTGATCTCGGTTGCCGTCACGCCCGGCAAATCCTCCGCCATGGCAGTGCCGACACCCAACGCGACCAGGCCAGCCAGCACTGCACCATGCAGCAGCCTTGAAGCCATCTCGTTTCCTCCCTTGTTTTTTGTCTGATCGCTATCTGGCACGATCCGCAGACCGAACGGAAGCTGTGTTACACATGAGATTTTTTGCCGCGGTGCGGCGAAGCCCCCTCGCCTTCGCTCCCTGTCGTGCTACCTGAGGAGGATGCAACCGCCACGCAGCCAACGGTCCGCCTGATGGCCACGGATCGTCAGGAGGCTGAGGCGCCGACGTCCATGACGGCGCCGAAGCTGTTCGAATGCCCCGATTGCGGGCAGATGCAGATTCTCCCCGCCATGGCGCCGCGGTCCCGAGCGGTGTGCCTGCGATGCGACAAGGTGCTGCGCCATACGCGTCGGGACTCGATCGGCGTCTGCACCGCACTCAACCTTGCAGCCGTGGTGTTGTTCGCTATTGCCGGCACGCTGACGATGATGTCTGTCAGCACCGCCGGGCAGATGCGAACGGCAAGCCTGATCACTGGCCCAGAGCAGCTTGAGCAGTACGGCATCTGGGAATTGTCCGTGGTCGTGTTGGTCACGACTTTCGCCGCGCCACTGGCCAGGACGTTGTGCATGCTGTTCGTGCTGCTGGGCCTGCATATGCACCGCCCACGGCCGGTGCTGCGGCTGGCCTTCAGTTGGGTGGAGCACCTGCGCCCCTGGTCGATGATCGAGATCTACATGTTGGGCCTGTTCGTCGCGTATGTCCGCCTGAGCGATATGGCGCGGATTGAATTGGGACCGGCCGTCTTCGCCTTGATCGGCCTGATGGTGATCCTGATCGCCGCCGACGTCGCGTTGGATGACCAGGCGATCTGGGAGGCGATGGAGCCCCCCAACCGCCGCGATCGTATTCAAGCGCGGACAGCGGCGATCGCCCGCATGTCTGAAACAGCCCACCGTTTCCGCATCGGCTGCGACACCTGTGGCCTGGTGAGCCGTTCGGCGCCGGGAATGCATTGTCCGGGTTGTGGCTATCGACTGCGGGTGCGGAAGAACCGCTCGCTGGAGCACACTCTGGCCTTTTCCCTGGCGGCCGCGGCCCTCTACATTCCCGCGAACACCTACCCGGTGCTTACGATCGTCCAACTAGGGGTCGGCCAGCCAAGCACGATTCTGGGCGGGGTGCAGGAGCTGGTGGCGGCGGGGGAGTGGCCATTGGCGCTGCTAGTCTTCTTCGCAAGCATCGCAGTCCCGGTCCTGAAGCTGATCGGACTGGCGATCCTGCTGATCTCGACCCGCACGGGCTCCATCTGGCGGCTGCACGACCGCACGGTCCTCTATCGCATCGTCGACGCAATCGGTCGCTGGTCGATGATCGACATCTTCATGGAGTCGATCCTTGTGGGGCTGGTCCAGTTCGGCAAGATTGTCACCGTCTATCCGGGACCTGGCGCAATCGCCTTTTCCGCCGTCGTGATCCTTACCATGCTCGCCGCGCGGAGCTTCGATCCGCGGTTGATGTGGGACGCCCTGCCGCACGAGACCACCGACCATGCAGCCGTCGAGCAGGCCGCGACGCCGATTGAGGCGGGCGCATGAGCGGTCAGGCCGGACCGAACGCTCCGGGCCCCTCGCAGCCAAGCTCCTCGCCGCCGGGGACGCCGCCGCAGGCTGTGATCCGCTCCCATATCGAGCATAAGCGACGCATTTCCTGGATTTGGGCGATCCCTGTGGTGACGCTGATCATCGGCGGCTGGCTGGCCTGGAAGACCCTCAGCGACCGTGGCCCGCTGATCACCATCACGTTCCAAAGCGCCGAGGGACTGACCGTCAATCAGTCACATGTCCGCCACAAGGAGGTGGACATGGGCATCGTTACCAAGATCGAGCTGGCCAAGGACCTGAAGCACGTCGTCGTCACCGTCCGGATGAACAAGGAAGCTGAACCGCTGTTGACCGACAAGGCGCAGTTCTGGGTGGTGCGCCCGCGCTTTTTCGCCGGGAACATCAGCGGCTTAACCACCTTGTTCTCCGGATCGTATATCGACTTGCTGCCGTCGGGTGAGGGGGGGGAACCGCGGCGATCCTTCACCGGTTTGGAAGAGCCTCCGGTACTTCAGTCGGACGTTCCGGGTCGGACGTTCCTGTTTTCCGCGCAGCGGATCGGTTCGCTGAACCTCGGGTCGCCAATCATGTACCGGGATTTCGTGGTGGGTGAGATCCTGGGCTGGGACATCGGCAAGATGGCACGGGAACTGACCATCCATGCCTTCATCCGGGCGCCCTTCGATCAATATGTCCACGATGACTCGCGATTCTTCAACGTCTCGGGGGCGAGCCTGAAGCTGACCGGCAATGGATTGCAGTTCCAGGTCGAATCGCTGCGCGCCATCCTGTTCGGCGGTGTCGCCTTCGATACGCCTGCCGACAGCAACAAGCCCGAAAGCGCCCCCAATCACCAGTTCGTCCTGTATCCGAACCGCGATGCCGCGGATGCCTCGGTGTACAAGCAGTCGGTCCCGTTCGTCAGCAACTTCATGGGGTCGGTCGCTGGCCTGGATGCCGGCGCGCCGGTGACGCTGCACGGCCTTAAGATCGGGGAAGTCGAAAACCTGGGCTTGGTATACGACCCGAAGACCGACAACGTGATCGTGCCCGTGCATTTCAAGCTGGAGCCGGAGCGGATCGCCATGCTGCACCTGCCGACCGACGGCGCGCTGGATGAGAAAATGAGCCAACTTGTCCAGCGCGGCCTGCGGGTCAAGCTGGAGAGCGGCAATATCCTGACCGGCTCCAAGCAACTCGCCATGGATATCTTTCCGGATGCTCCGCCCGCGAGGCTGGAGAAGGAAGGAAACGATTACGTCATGCCGGTGATCGATGACGGCGGTGGCGGCGACGTGATGACGGAAGCCAGCGCGCTACTGGGACGGCTGAATTCATTGCCGTTCGAGGCGATCGGCCAGAACCTCAACCACCTGTTGGCCGGTGCGAGCTCGGTCGTCAACGACAAGCAGATCCCCGAGGCGATCACCAGTCTGCGCACGACGCTCGCGAGCGTCCAGGCGTTGGTGGCGAACCTCAACAAAGGGGTCACGCCGGCGACCCAACGGCTGCCGGCCATCGCCGAGGGGCTGCAGGACGCGGTCAATCGCACCAACAAGCTCGTGGCTTCGCTAGACAACGGCTACGGCGGCGACTCGCGGTTCAGCCGCGACGTCAGGCGGCTGATGTCGCAACTGTCCGATGCGGCGCAGTCGCTGCGTGTCCTCGCCGACCTGCTGACCCGGCATCCGGAGGCATTGATCCGTGGTCGGACCGACCGGGAGTCGCCCTGAGATGCCTGCATCCCGCCGAATGCTGATTCTGGGCCTAGGCGGCCTGGTGGCGTCCTGCGCCTCGCCCAACCCGGATCTCTATGTGCTGGCGGTCAGGCCTGGCGTCATTCGGCAGGGCGCACCGAAAACCATCGTCGTCCGGCAGATCGCGCTGGCCCGCTACCTGGAGCGACCGGAAATCGTCCGATCGTCCGACGACTACCGGGTGGTGACGCTGCATAATGACTGGTGGGGCGAACCGCTGGGCGCCATGATCTTGCGGGTCTTGGTCGAAGAGCTGGACCAGCGGTTGCCCGGTAGTGCCGTGTTCGCCGACAACGGCGCGATCGTCCCGAAACTGGATGTCGCCGTCGAGATCAACCTTCAGCGCATGGATCTAAACACCGACGGCCTCCTGCAACTCACGGCGCAGATCGCCACGGACGCTCGCTCGGTTCGCAGCCAGATGGTGGCGCTGACGGTGCGGCCGGAGGATGGGACCACCCGCGCACTGGTGGCGGCGATGAGCGTTGCCGTCGGGCAGCTTGCGGATGCGATCGCGGTACTGTTGACTGAACGGTAGACGCCGGGGTCATCGAGCCAGCCGATATCCGGCCGGAATCTGGAATAGCCGCGAATCCTGAGGCCCTACCGACAAATCGGACAGGTAATCCAAGTGTCGCCGGCTCTCCCCGTACACACCGTCCTCATAGTCCCTGCGGACCATTATGCCGGTGTTAGTCAGCCAATAGAAGCCGCCGGCGTCTAACGCGCCTTCTCCCTCAAAGTGGTATTTGGTTGTCTCTACCCCCGCCATAGGCTGGCGGCCCAGGTCTGCGCCGGTGGCGGCCATCGGCGGTGCGAAGAATTGCCGGAACAGCTCGTTATCCATCGGCAGCACCAGATAGGTATGGTTCGCCATCAGCAGGCACTCGGTGCCCGTGTGCAGGTCCAGGATGGTGGTCACGAACCCGTTGGCCCCATCGATCCGCAAGCGGCCGTCCGCATAGTGGATGTGCTGGCGCACGAGCATTGGGCCGGTTTGCTGGACCGCCGTCGCCGAGAACGCGACCCGCGGTAGTACGGCGTTTTCCTGCGCGAATGCCGGCGTGACACCCGACAGGACCAGACACAGGATCAGGAGACGCATTCCGCCACCCTCCGACCGTTCCTGGCCGAGGACGATTGCGGCAGCCGATCGGACCCGTCAACGCGCGAGGCCGTGATCGACCATGATGTGAAGTGGTACCCGATGGGACGGCTGGATTCCCCCGAGATGCAGATCCATGGTGCATTCCTCTTGCTCTGCCGCGTCCCTTACGCTACACCCCCGCCCCGCGCCGGCACCCCTGGAGGCCGGCGTTTGTCATTCAGGAGCGATCGATGACCAACGTAACCTCTATTGAGGCCGAGGTCCGCGAGCGAGCCGGTAAGGGGGCGGCGCGAGCGACTCGGCGGGCGGGCAAGGTGCCCGCGGTAATTTATGGCGGCAAGCAGGAGCCCAGCCTGATTGCGCTCGACCCTCGGATCGTGATCCGGGAGTTGCATCGGGCCGGGTGGCAATCCCGCCTTTACGAGATCAACACGGGTGCAGCCCCGATCCGCGCGCTGATCCGTGGTATTCAGTTCCACCCCGTGAGCGACGCGCCCGAACACGTCGATTTCCAGCGCTTGGTGTCCGGCGAACGGATCAAGGTGTTCGTGCCGGTGCATTTCGAGAATGACGGCATCAGCCCCGGCCTGAAGCGCGGCGCCGTGCTGAACGTCGTGCGCCACGCGGTCGAGGTCTATTGCGACCCGGATCACATCCCAGAACAGTTCACCGCCGACCTGGGACCATTGGATTTCAACGACAACGTCCGTTGGCACGACCTGAAAGGCGCCGAGAACGTCAAGCCGGTGATCGATCGCGACTTCGTCGTGGCGACCGTAGTGCCGCCGACGAAGATCGAGGCTGCGCCCGAACCCGCTGCTGCAGCCGCTGCGACAGCGAAGGCTCCGGCCAAGGCCGCCGCCAAGAAGTAGGGGACGGTACGGCCATGACCAAACTCTGGGTCGGCCTCGGCAACCCGGAGCCCGGGATGGCGCTGAACCGCCACAACATCGGCTTCATGGCCGTCGATGCGATCGTTAGCCGCCACGGTTTCCAGCCGTGGCGGAAGCGCTTCAGGGGCTTGATCGCCGAGGGCGCGATCGCTGGGGAGAAGATCCTGGCGCTGAAGCCGTTGACCTACATGAACGCGTCCGGCGAGTCAGTGCAGGAGGCAGCCGCGTTCTACAAGCTGCCGGTGGACGCGATCACCGCATTCCATGATGAGTTGGACCTCATGCCCGGCAAGATGCGGGTGAAAAAGGGCGGCGGTGCGGCCGGACACAACGGACTGCGCAGCATGGATCGGATGCTGGGTTCCCCGGACTATTGGCGAGTACGGTTGGGGATCGGCCATCCGGGGTCGAAGGACCGCGTCCTGAGCTATGTCCTGGGGAATTTCGCCAGAGACGATCAAGACTGGCTGACCACGCTGCTGGGGGCGGTCGCGGATGCGGCGGACCTGCTGGCACTGGGAAAGCCGGAGGATTTCATGACCAAGGTGGCGTTGCGGCGCGCGGAGGACAAGCGCGAAGCGAGGCCGATTTAGTCGGGGACCCACCCCCACCGTCAGGGCCGGACAAACCCGGTCGTGACGGGAAGGGTGAACTCCAGCACAGGAGTCACGCTGATGGGTTTCAATTGCGGCATCGTCGGGCTGCCCAATGTCGGCAAGTCCACGCTGTTCAACGCGCTGACGGCGACTGCCGCCGCGCAGGCCGCGAATTATCCCTTCTGCACGATCGAGCCGAATGTCGGGCGCGTCGCTGTGCCGGACAAACGTCTGGACGTCCTGGCCGAGATCGGCAAGTCGGTGAAAATCGTCCCGACCAGCCTGGAATTTGTCGACATCGCCGGACTGGTGCGTGGTGCGTCTAAAGGCGAGGGCCTAGGCAACCAGTTCCTGGCGAATATTCGCGAGGTCGACGCCATCATCCACGTCCTGCGCTGTTTCGAGGACTCCGACATCACTCACGTCGAAGGCTCCATCGACCCGCTGCGCGATATCGAAGTGGTGGAAACTGAACTGATGCTGGCGGATCTGGAAAGCCTGGAGCGACGGCTGCAGACGGCGCAGAAGCGGGCACGTGGCGGCGACAAGGAAAGCGCCATCGCTGTCGCCGTCATGGAGCCGATCGTCGCAGCCTTGCAGGACGGCAAATCCGCCCGCACGGCCATTCCGCCAGGCGAGGAAGAAGCGGTGCGCCGGCTACAGCTATTGACCTCGAAGCCTGTCCTGTATGTCTGCAATGTCGAGGAGTCGTCGGCCGCCGCTGGCAACGCGCATTCGGATCGCGTGCGCGACTGGGCGGCGCGCCAGGGCTCACCCTCGATCGTGGTGTCCGCGGCGATCGAGGCCGAGGTCTCCCAGCTTCCGGAATCCGATCGCACTGAATACCTGGAAACGCTTGGTCTTTCGCAAAGCGGGCTGGATCAGGTGATCCGTGCCGGCTACGACCTGCTGCAATTGCTGACGTACTTCACCTGTGGTCCGAAGGAGACTCGGGCCTGGACGATCACAGCCGGCACCCGTGCGCCGCAGGCGGCGGCGGTGATTCACAAGGACTTCGAGCGCGGCTTCATCGCCTGCGAAACGATTGCCTATGAAGATTACGTTGCATGCAAAGGCGAGCAGGGTGCCAAGGAAGCAGGCAAGTTGCGTGTTGAAGGCAAGAACTACGTGGTGAAGGACGGGGACGTCCTCCTGTTCCGCTTCAATGTCTGAAGTCCGAGGCAGGTAAGCGCAGGGGAGTTAGAGCTGCCGTGCGTCAGGTTCACCGACCGGTTTCAGAGATCAGCATGGTTGAGTCGACAGCCGTTCATACAACCTCGCTGACGCTCTTGGCGCGGTCTTTGCGTGTCGCTATAAGGCCGCGCGTTCCCTTCCCGGAACGGGGCGAGGCCACCGATCCGGCCCGCGAGGGGTCGGGACGCCTGGATGAGTAGGACCGCCGCGCATGATGGTTACTCTGCCGCCCGATTACCGCCCGTCCGAGGACGAGGAGTTCATGAATCCCGTCCAACTTGAATATTTTCGCCAAAAGCTGCTGAGATGGCGGGCAGATCTCCTCCGGGAGGCTGACGGAACCCTGGCCAGCCTGTCCGAAGGGGGCATTCTCGAAGCCGATATCACCGATCGGGCCAGCGTAGAGACGGACCGGGCCCTGGAACTTCGTACCCGCGACCGTGCCCGCAAACTGATCACGAAGATCGACCAGGCGCTGCATCGGATCGAGCTTGGAACCTACGGTTATTGCGAAGAGACCGACGAACCAATTGGCATCAAGCGCTTGGAGGCGCGGCCTATTGCCACGATGTCGATCGAGGCGCAGGAGCGCCACGAACGCATGGAACGTGTTCACCGGGACGATTGACTGCCTGCTAGCGGCGGTGCGACCAGGATCCTTCCGACTGGCCACTTGAACTGACTGATAATTTGGTGATTATCCGGGCGGCGGGTTGGATCGACCCTGAACGTTTCGGTATGGGATTTGACATGAGCGTCCATGGTGAGAGTGCGTTGCAGCCCTCGGGGCAGTCCTCCGGTCTGAAGCAGCCATACCACCTGCCCGATCCCAGCCCCTGGCCAATCACCGGCTCCCTGGGGGGGTTCCTGACGGTTTTCGGTATCATCCTGGCAGCGCACTACGGCAACTATGTCGTGCTGGTCCTGGGCGTGTTGACCGTTCTGGCGACCATGTTCTTTTGGTGGCGCGACGTGCTGAAAGAGGGGGCGATTCCCGGCGCGCACAGTGCCATCGTCCGGCTGGGCCTGCGTTATGGCATGACCCTGTTCATCGCTAGTGAGGTGATGTTCTTCGTCGGGTTCTTTTGGGCCTATTTCAATTTCCTGATATTTCCGGACACCCAGGGCAACGGTCAGACGGTTTGGCCGCCCTCGAATATCAGCACCTTTGACCCGTTTCACCTGCCCTTCCTGAACACAATGATTCTGTTGCTTTCGGGTACGACGGTGACCTGGGCGCACCATGCGCTGCTGGAGGGTGACCGGAAGAACCTGATCCGTGGGCTAGGTATTACGATCCTGTTGGGGCTGACCTTCACCCTTTGTCAGGCGATCGAATATTCCCATGCACCTTTCAAGTTCTCAGGTGGTGGCATCTATCCGTCAGTCTTTTTCCTGGCGACCGGCTTCCATGGGTTCCACGTCATCGTCGGCACCTGCTTCCTGGCCGTTTGCTGGTTCCGCGCCCGTGCAGGTGGCCTGACGCCGGAGCGACATTTTGGGTTCGAGGCGGCGGCCTGGTACTGGCACTTCGTCGACGTGGTCTGGCTGTTCCTGTTCATTTGCATCTACTGGTACGGTGCTGGCCATATCGCGGCCGAGTAGACGCAGCCGATACAGATTCGATTTCGAACGGCCGGGCTTGTCCCGGCCCCACTTCGACATCGCCGCCAGATCCATTGCCGATCACGCTGCGACGCTGGCCATTTGATGTTCAACCAGCCGAGCGTACAACCCACGCCGCGCCAGTAAAGCCTCGTGTGTCCCGGACTCAACGAGCGAACCTGCCTGCATCACCAGGATCATATCCGCAGTGCGTATGGTCGACAGACGATGGGCCACGATGATTGTGGTCCGATCCACCATCAGGTCGTCCAGGGCCCGCCGAATCGCTGCCTCGTTCACCGTATCCAGGTGTGACGTCGCCTCGTCCAGGATCAGCAACGGCGCGTCCTTCAGGAAGGCCCGAGCGATGGCAATGCGCTGTCGCTGACCGCCGGACAGTGCGACCCCGCGCTCCCCCACCAGCGTTCCTAACCCTTCCGGCAACCCAGCCACAAAATCAGTTAATGCCGCTCGGTCCAGCGCTTGTCGGATTTCGACCGGAGTCGCGTCGGGACGGGCGAGGCGAACGTTGGCTTCCAGAGTGTTGTTGAACAGGTAGGTATCCTGCGCGACCAGGGCGATCCGCCCACGGAGACCGTCCAGCGTCAGTTCCCGCAGGTCGATCCCATCCAGGCGGATTGTCCCGTTCGTCGGGTCCCAGAAGCGCAGGATCAGGTTGGCCAAGGTGCTCTTGCCCGCACCCGACGGCCCGACCAGCGCCACTGTCGCCCCGGCGGGGATCGAAAACGACACCGTCCGTAGCGCTGGCACCAAGCGGCCGGGGTAGGTGAAATCGACGTGCTTGAAGGCAACGGACGATCCGCCCACAACTGCCCGAGGCTCCAATGGCCCGTCAGAGATCGTCACCTGTTCGGAATGGACTACATGAAGCCGGCGCGTCGAGGCGATCGTATCGGCAAGCTGTCGCCCAACCTGCGCGATCTCGGAGACCGGAAGAAACGCTGCGACCGAGATCAGGACCATCAACGGCAGTCGCGTTGCTTCCAGTCCGCCGCTAGGGATCAGCAGCGCGCCGACGGCGGCGACCGCCAATCCACCCAGGCCAGTCGCGACCTCCAGTGCACCGGCCTGGAAAGAGAGGTCGGCAAGCAGTTTCAGCCGTAGTGCTTGGTAGTCCCGGACGGCGGTCATAAATGCTGCGCGGCGGTGTGCGGCGGCGTCGAACATCACCAGTTCGGACAGGCCCTGGATGGTCTCGGTAGCATAGGCGCCGATTGCGCCCAGTGCGCTACGCGCCGCCGAACCCATGGCGTCGATGCGCCTGCGGCCCAGGACGGGGGACAGCCCGGCATAGGTTAGGAACGGCGCCAGCGCGATCGCCAGCGGCCAAGCGAACCACGCCAGCGAGATTATCACTGCCGCCGGTACCAGTACCGCGACGATGGCCGGCGTGATGGTGTGGGCGAAGAAATACTCCACCGTCTCGACGTCCTGCGTCGCCAGCGCGACTAGGTCACCGGAGCGGCGGCGCAGCAAATAAGCCGGGGCCAGGGCATCGAGCTTGCGGTACAGGTCGATCCGCATCTCGGCCAATAGCGCATAGGCCATGGCGTGGGCTATCCATGACTCCAGCCAGTGCAGCAGACCGGCCATGGGCGCGCAGATTAGTAGGGCAGTGACCAGCAACCCGGTTGCGTCACCATGCCGCACGGCAGCCAGGATCAGTGCGCCGAGGACGCTGACGCCGATGAACGCCGCCACCCGGCCGATGCCGGTGGCTAAGGTGATCCCCATCTGCCCGCGATATGGCTGCACGAAGCGCAGTAGCGTTCGGATCGTTTGCGGCCAGGTGATGTTGGCCGCTTCCTCTGATAGACCAGTGATGACCGTGCCCGTGGCTGTCGCATCGGATGTCGGCACATCTTCGATCACCGCGTTGGGGGCGGCCGAGGCGGCCTCGGTTAGCTGCGGCGCCATCAGGTCGCGATACGGACCAGGTTCGGCGATCAGGTCGCGATGGATGCCCGCCTGCGCCACCTGTCCATCTTTCAGCACCAGGATGCGATCCGCACCGATCACACTCGACAGCCGGTGCGCCAGGATCAGCGTCGTTCGGCCGACCATCAAGCGGTCGAGCGCCTGCTGGATAATCGCCTCGTTTTCGGTGTCCACTGACGACAGCGCCTCATCCAGGATCAGGATCGGAGCGTCGCGCAGCAATGCTCGAGCGATCGCCAAGCGCTGCCGCTGGCCGCCGGAGAGTTGGGTGCCACGCTCCCCGATCACCGTGTCGTAGCCCTGTGGCAGGGAGGCGATAAAACCATGGGCATTGGCAGCTCTGGCGGCCTCGACCAACTGCGCCTGCGTCGCGTCGGGCCGACCGAGACGTAGGTTCTCAGCGACGGTGCCGTGGAACAGATAGGCGTCCTGCGCCACCACGGCGATCATCCTGCGCACTCGGACAGGATCGAGTCTCCTCAGGTCGAGGCCGCCGATGCGGATTACGCCGGATTGCGGCTGATGCAACCGTGCGAGTAGACGAATGATGGTCGACTTACCTGATCCGCTGGGGCCGACGATGCCAACGCGTTCACCGGCCGCGATACGGAAGGACAGGCCAGTATGCGCGGGGCGGCGACCGCCGGGATAGGCGAAGGTGACGGAGTCGAACTCGATCTCGGGCTTCAATCCGGCAACCGACGCTCCGGTCTCGTGCGGGATCGGCACGTCCAACAGCGCGTTGATGCCGGCGGCGGCAGCCTGGCCGTGTAAGCCCTGATGCAGCACGGCGCGCAGGTCCCGCAACGGGCGGAAAATCTCGGTGCCGGCCATTAGCACGATCAGCAGGGCCTCCAAACTCATATCGCCGTGGCGGACACGCCAGGCGCCAAGCGCCAAGGCCGCCGCCGATCCCAGCGCGGTGCCCAGGTCCGTGAAGCCGCGCGTCATGACGTTGAGCGCCAGCACCCAGAACGTGCCGTCCGACAGCGCGCGGGCCTTATCAGCAAGCACGCAGCCATAGGCGGCGCTCTGGCCGAAAGCTTTTAAGGTAGGCAGACCCTGCACTGCGTCGAGAAACTCGGCGCCAAAGGACTTGAACGCAGACTGGCGCGCGCGTGATGCCTCGCCGGTCCGTTCGTGCACGAGGCTCGGCAGGAACAGCGTGAACAACGCCGCGGCCAGCATGACCAGGGCGACAGGGACATCCCAGAACGCGATGAAGATGAAGATGGCGATCGGCGCGCAGGCGGCGATGGTGACCTGCGGCAGATACTGACCGAAGAAGGATTGCAGCTGCTCGACACCGTCCACCATTGACAGCATGACACCGCCGGTGCGTTCGGCGCCGAACCAGGCTGGACCCAGCGCGATGATCTTATCAAATAGCCGGCCACGCAGGGTCTCCTGAACCATGGTGGCAGTGCGATGTGCGATCATCGTCCGTTCATGATCCAGGATCATCCGCAGCAGGATTGCGGCGGCGGCGGCGATTAGGGGCATGAAGGTCAGCTGCTGCTGGAACACACCGGCTAGGAAACGACCGAGGAAAGCAAAGCGCGCGATCCCCGCCGCGAGGGCCAGAAGTCCAAGGAATGCGGACAGCAGGACGCGGCCGCGGTATTCCACCGTCAAGCGCCATAGCTTGGGATCGAAGAACATGTTGCGATCGTGCCTGAATGCGCTTGCGACGTCGATGCCTCAAGGTTGCGTTTCCCACGCACCGGCGCATTCTGGCTGCGACAGCAATGGGGGAAACCGACGATGGGTTATAAGATCGCAGTCATGGGCACCGGTGCAGTGGGCGCCTATGCCGGCGCGCACATGGTGCACGCCGGTGAGGACGTCACCTTCGTCGATCCGTGGCCGGAGAATGTGGAGACGATGAAAGCCAAGGGCCTGAAGGTCTCCCATATCCGCGATGTGCCGGAATGGTCGACGCCGGTACGGGCGCTACACCTGACGGAGCTGCAGTCAGTGGCCAAGGAAAAGCCGTTCGACGTCGCATTCGTCTGCATGAAGTCCTATGACACCGAGTGGGCGACGGCCATGATCTCCCAATACCTCGCTCCGAACGGGTTCGTGGTCTCATTGCAGAACTGCATGAACGAAGAGACGATTGCTGGCGTGGTTGGTTGGGGCAAAGTGGTCGGCTGCATCGCCAGCTCCATCACCGTCGATCTGTGCGAGCCTGGCCATGTTCGCCGCGCGGCCGGTAAGAGCGGTGACAAGCATACGGTATTTCGGACGGGCGAGGTCCACGGTCGTATCACCGAACGGGTGGAGGAGATTCGCCGTTTGGTGTCGCTGGCGGATACCGCGCTGGTGACCTCTAATCTTTGGGGCGAGCGCTGGTCGAAGCTGGTGACCAACGCGATGGCAAACGGTATGTCCGCCTGCACCGGGCTGATCAGCAAGGATATCCTGCGCAACGACACGCTGCGCCGCTTCGGTGCGCGCCTGGGTTCGGAAGCGATACGCGTAGGCCAGGCACTAGGCTATGAACTCGAGGAGATTCATCACCTCGACCCCGAGGTGATCGCCAAGGCCGGTGAGGGCGATTTGGCAGCTTGCCGGGACTATGACGAGCACCGGCTGGCCGAGGTCAACAGGGCCGGTGGGGGTGAGCACCGGCCATCGATGGGTCAGGATATGGTCAAAGGTCGCCGCACGGAGATCGAGTTCCTTAATGGCCTGATCGTGCGCAAGGGCGAGGAGATCGGTCTTCCGACACCGGTAAACGCGGCGCTGACGGATATCGTCAAGCGGGTAGAGAAGGGCGAGCTGAAGCCCGATCCGAAACACTTGATCGATATGCGGCTGAACTGACCTTGAACGGTGGAAGCGTCTTTTCCTACGGTCTGGCCCGCGTGGCTTGATCAACTTGCGCCGAGCCGGTGTAGCCTTTAATCCTTACCTGATCGTGGCCGGGCGTTGCCCGGCCGTCCAGGCCTCCGGTGATGTTGACCGCTCAATAACCGTGGATGGCCGACACAGGGTCGACTGCGACGCGAGCGGAACGCGAAGTCAGATACCTGGCCTTGCGACCTAGAGAAGGTTGCGGCTTTCGCGGACCGTGCCTGAACCCTTCCGGGCCCTGACACGGTCGTACCGGACAGAACTACTCTTCACCGCCCATGGGTGGCGCTTCGCTCATGACCGGTGCGGTCGAGACTTTCGCCTTGCGCGGCGCGCTCTTTTTCGACGGCGCCTTCTTGGGAGCTGCCTTCTTCGGCATCGCCTTCTTGGGAGCTGCCTTCTTGGTTGCCACCTTCTTCGGTGCGGCTTTCTTTACGGCCGCCTTCTTGGCGGCAGCCTTCTTGGGAGCCGCCTTCTTCGGCATTGCCTTCTTGGGAGCTGCCTTCTTTGAAGCCGCTTTTTTAGGAGCTGCCTTTTTCGCGGGGCTCTTCTTCGCCACCGCTTTAACAGGGGCTTTCTTCGGCGCCGCTTTTTTCGCGGCAACCTTCTTAGCTGGCGCCTTCTTGACCGCGGCCTTCATCGCCATCGGTATTGCGGAGCGCGAGGGCTCCATCACGGAATCGTCTGTGCTCACTTGTAGAACTCCTTGTCAGTCTTAGCCTGGTTGTCATGCGCTTTGGACGAAGCCGGAATAACGAGACAGACCATCTGTCGGTCATTTCGATATCGGTATCGAGAGCCGAACGCAGGAGGGAACGAGCGATCACCTCTCCTCGGCTCGTCGGCGCGGGATCGCTGCCCGGGTCTTGGCGCTGAATCGATTCGTCTTCGGCTATCCAAGGTCGCGGTCCTCTGACCGTCCTCTGTTAAACGTCCCCGCGCATCGATGCCAAACCCAAACAGCGAATCGATTCGCGAACACAGTATGCGCTATTCCGCTTCGGAAGGATTCATGTCAACGAAAAGCAACCAACCCGACCAATTTTTTTTCAAAAAATTTACCTCTACGTGATCTGATAGTGACATCTGCCCTGCACAACTGAATGGTTTGGAACCACTCAGCGCGGCCTGGCAGAAATGAGAAAGCCCTCCAACCGACTAGCCGGAGAGGGCTTCTCGTCTTCTGGATCCAGCCGGTCGAAACCGAAATTTGCCTGATTTTATCCCCGCTGTTCGATCGGCACGAATTTCAGGTTCTCAGGCCCCGTATAGTTCGCCGTTGGCCGGATCAGCTTGTTGTCGACGCGCTGTTCCATGACATGTGCCGCCCAGCCACTGGTCCGAGCAATCACAAACAGCGGCGTGAACATCGACGTCGGAACACCCATCATGTGGTAGCTGATGGCGCTGAACCAATCGAGGTTAGCAAACATCTTCTTTGCGTCCCACATCGTCGCCTCGATCCGGTCAGCAATGTCGAACAGCTTCATCGAACCTGCATGCTGCGAGAGACGCCGGGCAACTTCCTTGATTACCTTGTTGCGAGGGTCGGCGATCGTATAGACGGCATGGCCAAAGCCGATGACGACCTGCCTGGCGTCGACACGGCGGCGGATATCGGCCTCCGCCTCGTCAGGCGAGGCGTAGCGATTCTGGATTTCGAATGAAACCTCATTGGCGCCGCCGTGCTTCGGCCCGCGCAGGGCGCCAATGCCGGCGGTCAGCGCGGAATACATGTCCGCCCCGGTACCCGCAACGACGCGGCAGGTGAAAGTGGACGCGTTGAATTCATGCTCTGCATAGAGGATCAAGGAGGTGTGCATGGCGCGCACGAACATCTCGGATGGCGGTTTGCCCTGCAGCAGATGCAGGAAGTGGCCGCCGATGGAGTCGTCATCGGTCTCTACGTCGATCCGCTTGCCATTATGCGCGTAGTGGAACCAGTAGAGTAGCATGGAGCCGAGGCAAGCCATCAACCTATCGGCGATGTCCCTGGCGCCAGGCGGATTCTGGTCCTCCTTCTCGGGTAGCACACAGCCCAGCGCGGAAACGCCGGTGCGCATCACATCCATCGGATGCGAGGCGGCCGGCAAGGCCTCCAGCGCTGCCTTCACGGAAGCCGGGAGGCCCCGCAGCGCCTTCAGCTTCGCTTTATAGCCGTTTAGCTCTGCGCGGGTCGGTAACGTGCCATGGACCAGCAGATACGCAATTTCCTCGAACTCACAGGTATCGGCGACATCGAGGATGTCGTAGCCACGATAGTGAAGATCGTTGCCGGAGCGGCCGACCGTGCAAAGCGCGGTGTTGCCGGCGGTGACTCCCGAAAGGCCTACGCCCTTTTTGGCGCGGTTGGGTAGGGTCGTGCTCTCGCTCATGATCGGATTCTCCTTAAAGAATACCTGGCTTCCCGACTTCCAGCGTGCCGTTCGGCAATGTCACGTTGAGCTGGTGTAACTCGCCTGCCGGCAGCTTCGCCAAATTCTGTGCTGCTTCCAGGAAACGGTTCGATTCGCGCGCGCTGATGATGCCGTCGGTCAGAATTTGGAACTTCCGAATGTAATCGTCCCGTCCGAACGGCCTCGCCCCCAGCGGGTGGGCATTGGCGACGGCGAGTTCATCCTCCAGCTTGGTGCCGTCACGCAGGAAGATCTCGACGTGCCCGCCGAAGGACAGTTCGTTCGGGTCAGTTGCGCGATAGCGGCGCGTCCACTCGGGGTCTTCTACTGTTTCGATCTTGTGCCACAGCCGTACAGTGTCCGCGCGCGCGGCGCGCTTCGGTGTGTAGCTGTCGACGTGATGCCAGGTGCCATCCTGCAGCGCGACGGCGAAGATGTACATGATCGAGTGGTCCAGCGTTTCGCGGCTAGCCTTCGGGTCCATCTTCTGCGGATCATTGGCGCCCGTGCCGATCACGTAGTGCGTGTGATGGCTGGTGTGAATCACGATTTTCTCGATCGCATCGAAGTCGTCGATCTTTTCACGCATCTTGAACGCCAGGTCGATCAGTGCCTGCGACTGGTATTCGGCACTGTGTTCCTTGGTGTAGCTGTCCATGATCGCCCGCTTTGCTTCGCCGGGTGCGGGCAGCGGCACCTGGTAGTGGCCCTCTGGACCGCCATGCAGCATCCACGCGATCACGCTGTCCTCACCTTCATAGATCGGGCTCGGCGCACCTTCGCCGCGCATGACGCGATCGACCGCTTCAACCGCGAGCTTGCCGCTATGCGCCGGCGCATAGGCTTTCCAGGAGCTGATCTCGCCCTTGCGCGACTGGCGGGTGGTGAAGCTGACGTGTACCGCCTGCTGCACTGCCTGATAGATGACGTCCTGCTTCAGCCCCAGCAGTGTGCCGATGCCGGCGGCCTGTGCGGGGCATAGATGCGCGATATGGTCGATCTTCCACTGGTGCAGGCAGATCGCGCGCACCAGGTTGATCTGGATCTCATAGCCCGTCGCCAGGCCGCGGATCAGATCGCGTCCAGACTTCCCGGTCGTCTGCGCGACCGCGAGGATCGGTGGAATGTTGTCGCCGGGATGCGAGTAGTCGGCGGCGAGGAACGTGTCGTGCATGTCCAGTTCTCGCACCGCCGTCCCGTTCGCCCAGGCGGCCCATTCCGGCGTAACGCGCTTGCTGGGCGGCGCGCCGAACACAGTCGCGCCGCCCTTGTGCGGGCGCGCCAGGGCCATGTCGCGCGCCGAGGTCACCGGTCGGCGGTTGATCGCCGCGATCGCCACCGAGGCGTTGTCGATGACGCGATTGATGATCATCGCTTGCACGTCCCTGGGGACCGCGACTTTGTCGGCCGCGACACCGGCGATCTTCCAGGCAAGTTGGTCCTCTCGTTTCAAGTTTGCCTTCGACGGACTGACTTTGACGTCGTGTAGAATCATTGGGATTCCCTCCAATCAGGTACAGCCGCGCGCCCCGGCTCTGGCGCAGCTTCGTAAGGTCGTGCGGACAGAACGGCAAGCACATGCGCAGCATCTCGAACCTAGGACCCACTTTTTGTGGCAGCTCGCAATCGTGCGATGCTTGTGCTGCATAGCGAAATCGTCACGAGGAGGGAACCATGGAGAGGACGCCATGGCCGCTATCCAGGTGGTGGATCGTCAAATGGGCCGCCCCGGGGCATGCCTCTTCCTACTTTCAAATGAAATCGACAGCTTGGGAATGCGCCCGGAGCCGGCGGCCGGCGCGGCACCGGCATCCATGCGTCGTCACGGGGTGAATCGCGCAGGCGACTATGCGATGCTGTGACCCCACAGCTTCAGGAGCATCCGAATGACCCGCATCATCACCGTCGCCGCCGCCCAACTCGGGCCGATCCAGAAGGCGGAGCCTCGATCGGTTGCGGTGGACCGCATGGTGCGGCTGATCGAGCGAGCACATCGACGCGGGGTCGAGTTCGTGGTGTTCCCCGAGTTGGCCCTGACCACGTTCTTCCCCCGTCACTACCATGACGACATCACCGAAGCGGATATCTGGTTCGAGACGGAGATGCCCTCGAACGAAACCGCGCCACTGTTCGACGCGGCGAAGCGTTACGGTATCGGCTTCCATCTAGGCTACGCCGAGATCACGCACGAAGCCGACGAGACGGGCCGGGTTCGCAAACGCCGGTTCAACACCGCAATTCTGGTCGGACCATCAGGCGACATCGTCCTCAGGTATCGGAAAGTTCATCTGCCCGGCCATGCCGAATACGCGCCAGGCCGGAAGGTCCAGCACCTGGAGAAGCGCTACTTCGAGGTTGGCAATCTCGGCTTCCCGGTGATCCGCGCGCCGATGGGTGGGCTGGATGGGGTTAACGTGGGTATGATGATCTGCAACGATCGCCGCTGGCCCGAGGCCTGGCGCGTCCTGGGGCTGCAATCTGTCGAGCTTGTCGCGCTGGGCTACAACACGCCGAGCCTGAACATGGAGGCGACGGGGTTCGAGGCGCATCACCTGCGCGTCTTCCACTCGCATCTTTCGATTCAGGCGGGGTGCTATCAGAACGCGACCTTCGCGGTGGCGGCGGCGAAGGCTGGCAAAGAAGACGGCAACGAGTTGTTCGGTCATTCCATCATCGTCAACCCGCAGGGGGAGATCATCGCGATGGCGGCAAGCTGGGAGGACGAACTGATCACCGCAGAGTGCAATCTAAGCATGTGCGAGCTTGGTCGCACGACGATCTTCGCGTTTGAGAGACACCGCCGGCCGGAGGCGTATCAACGAATCACCGGACAAATCGGCGCTGTGACGCCGAGGGTGTGGGGGGCGTAGGGAGGCTAGCCCCAGCGCTCCGCGGTCGGCAAAAGCGCATAGGCGCCGAAACAGGAGCACGGACCCTCTCACCCTCATGAAGTGCTTTCGCCTGATTCGACGGGATTGGCCGCGCGCATCTGCGGACGTGATCGATCCGAACTCCCGCTCCTGCCGGGGGATTATCCGCTCGGCCTGAACCTGCTGTATAGTGTGCCCGGCATTGGAGCAGCGCATGAGTATCCTCTCTGACGTCTATCCCGATGGCGGATCGCATCCATCCGCCTATGTCGACCTCGTCGTCGAGCCTGCCGTCAAAGACCTGGGTGGCTTCCAGGTACGCCGGGCACTACCATCGGCACGGCGACGGATGGTGGGACCGTTCATCTTTCTCGATCAGATGGGTCCCGCCGTTCTCGCGCCAGGCAAGGGGTTGGATGTCCGGCCGCACCCGCATATCGGACTGGCCACCGTTACCTAATATGCTGGAGGGCGCGATCTTCCATCGCGACACGCTCGGATCCCGTCAGCCAATCCTGCCGGGCGCTATCAACTGGATGACCGCAGGCAAAGGCATCGCGCATTCGGAACGCAGCGAGGCCGACACTCGGAACATCGAACGGCGAATGCTGGCGTTGCAGAACTGGGTCGCACTGCCGTTGGACAAGGAGGAGGCCGACCCCGCCTTCATCCACTATCCGGCCGACACGCTGCCGACGGTAACCGATGTCGGCGTGGAGGCGCGCGTCCTGGTCGGCGTGGCGTTTGGCGCCCGCTCCCCGGTGCAGGCGCAGTCGGAGACCCTATACCTCGATATTAGGCTTGAGACTGGCCAATCGATCCCGCTGCCGCATGAGGTCGCCGAACGGGCCATCTACGTGCTGGATGGGCGCATCGACATCGCGGGCGACGTTTTCGATCCCGCCCGCCTGTTGCTGTTCCGGCCAGACGACCGGATCACCGTCCGTGCGCTGGCCCGCAGCCATCTAATCGTCCTGGGCGGCGATCCGTTGGAGGGGCCGCGGCATATCTGGTGGAATTTTGTGTCATCACGGCTGGACCGGATCGAGGCGGCTAAGGCGGACTGGAAAGCTAACCGGTTCGGCCAGGTCGTAGACGAAACCGAGTTCATCCCACTGCCCAAATAGGTTGAGCGGGTCGGATTGGCCTAGGAAAAGCCGTGAATCTTTGGCAAAGCATGGCAGAACCGTGCGTCTGAAGCACATTTTCCCTCGCAGTCCGGACGTCTCCCGCCTATGTGTGCGCCGCATCATCGCTCGATCGCTCAACATTAGGCTGTCATGCAGATTCGCAACGTCGCCATCATTGCCCATGTCGACCACGGCAAAACCACACTCGTGGACAAGTTGTTGTCGCAATCCGGCGCATTCCGGGAACACCAGCAGGTGGCCGAACGTGCGTTGGACCGCAACGACCTGGAAAAGGAGCGTGGGATCACGATCCTAGCCAAATGCACTTCGGTCGTGTGGGACGACACCCGTATCAACATCGTCGATACCCCTGGCCACGCCGATTTCGGCGGCGAGGTGGAGCGTATCCTGAACATGGTGGACGGCGCGATCGTGCTGGTCGATGCCGCCGAGGGACCGTTGCCGCAGACCAAGTTCGTGGTCGGCAAGGCCTTAGCGCGCGGGCTGCGTCCAATCGTCGTGGTCAACAAGGTCGACCGTCAGGATGCCCGTCCGAACGAGGTGCATGAGGAAGTCTTCGATCTATTCGCGGCGTTGGGCGCGGACGACTCGCAGCTCGATTTCCCGATGCTGTTCGCTTCGGGTCGCAACGGCTGGGCAGACGACTCGCTAGACGGGCCTCGCAAGGATCTATCGCCGCTGTTCGACCTGATCCTGAAGCACGTGCCTGCCCCAAACGTGAAGGCTGACGCACCGTTTGCGATGGTCGCTAGTATACTGGAATATGATAATTTCCTGGGTCGTGTCCTGACTGGACGCGTTGAACAGGGCGTGGCGCGGCTCAACATGCCGGTAAAGGTGATTCGCACCGATGGTACGCCAGTTGAAACTGGCCGCCTAACCAAGCTACTGTCGTTCCGTGGGTTGGAGCGTGTGCCGGTCGAAGAAGTCGTAGCCGGTGACATTATCGCCGTCGCCGGCTTATCGGACGGCACCATACCGGACACGATCGGCGCGCCGGAACTCACCGCCCCTCTGACTGCCATCCCGGTCGATCCGCCGACGTTGGCGATGACCTTCCGGGTCAACGATTCGCCCCTCGCCGGCCGCGAAGGTAAGAAGGTCACCTCCCGCCAGATCCGAGAGCGCCTATTCCGGGAGGCTGAGGGTAATATAGCGATCCGCGTCTCCGATTCCAACGAAACTGATGCCTTCGAGGTCGCCGGCCGCGGCGAACTTCAACTCGGCGTGCTGATCGAGACGATGCGCCGCGAAGGGTTCGAGCTGTCGATCGGCCGCCCCCGCGTGCTGACACGCCGGAACGAGACAACGAACGAGCGCGAAGAGCCGATGGAAGAGGTGTTGATCGACGTCGACGAGCCTTATTCTGGCGTAGTGGTTGAAAAGCTCAGCCGCCGCAAGGGCGAAATGCAGGACATGCGTCCGTCAGGCGGCGGCAAGGTGCGGTTGACCTTCATGATCCCGTCGCGGGGCCTGATCGGGTACCATGGCGAATTCCTAACTGACACGCGCGGCACCGGGATCATGAATCGGCTGTTCGCCGGTTATGGCCCCTGGAAAGGCGCGATCGAAGGGCGGCGCAACGGCTCCTTAATCTCCACCGAGCCGGGCGAGACAGTGCATTACGCACTATATTATATTCAGGAGCGTGGCACGATGTTCGTCAGCCCCGGCGAAAAGGTCTATCAGGGTATGATCCTGGGCGAGCATTCGCGGGAGTCGGATCTGGAAGTGAACCCGATCAAGGAAAAGAAGCTGACCAACATCCGTGCTGCTGGCAAGGACGATGCGATGCTGCTGATCCCGCCACGCAAGATGTCGTTGGAACAGGCGATCGCCTATGTCGAGGATGACGAACTGGTGGAGGTAACCCCGACGGCTGTGCGGCTGCGCAAGCGGTACCTCGATCCGCACGAGCGTAGGCGATTCGAGCGTCGGGTAGGCGCTGAAGCGGTGACCTGAGCCGCTGCTTCATCCTGCGACCTGCCGTTGATGACTACCCCAACAGCGACGCTACCGGTGGCAAGGGTTGGTTTGATCGCCAAAACCCCGAGCTCCTGACGCACAATGGCCAGGTAGTGGGCCATGCCTGTGCATCCCAGGATCAGACGTTCCGCGCGGCGCGCCTTCAACTCCCGCCCCGCCGCGATCAGCGCGCGGCGTCGGGGTCGAGGAGCGTCTCCATCGGCAGGTTCAACGGAACCCGGCCGCCAGCGTCCTTCTAGGCCTACGGCCCGCAACGCCTGCCAGTGCCGCGCGATCGACGAGTCCACCATTGCGATGACCCCGAAGCGCTCGGTGTGAACGATGGCGGAGGCGACAGCGCAGCGGAAGGTGCTGAAGACGGGTTTCTCGGTGGCGGTAGGTATACCTAGATGCCGGGGTCCGGGGCGCAGGCAAAGACATAGGCAGCGGCCTCAGTACGCTCGACGAGGCGGCATATCGGTTCGACGACTCGATACCAGTCGTATCAGGTAACGACGGCGACCGGTGGGCCTTCCTGTAGCGTCACCACGTCCAGCGCCGGACTACCGGGGAACCGCAGCGGCTCTAGCGCTGTCGAGCTTCCATCGGAACAGGCCTGCGATGAATTGGGGTTGACCATCATGATGCGTGACATGGCGTTCTCTGCCTCCTCGATTGTAGAGCGTGATGACCGTAGGCGGAAACGCTGCAGATCTGAATCAGCCTGCCAAGCAAGCATCCAAAGAATGATGGGCGGAAGCGCCCTTATCATGCTTGAAGGACTTTGCCTTGGGGGGATGCATGGCAGGCCTCTGTCTATTCCATATGGCCGATATGGTATTGCACCGCCGCGAAGCGTAATGTGCCTTGCTATTCGGAGTGGCGCGTCTTCGCGCTTGGACGTGCTGCGCGGCCGGAAGGATTAATTATGCCCACCATGCGCTGGCCGCCGGATCGGACGGCCATAACGGATACCTGGTCTAATCCGCCGATGCTGACCGCAATCGGCCGTGGCCTGAAGGGGCGCTGCCCTGGCTGTGGCCAAACCCGCATGTTCCGGCGCTTCCTCAAGGTCATCGACAAATGTCCGAACTGCACCGCGCCGCTCGGTCTGGCGCGGGCCGACGATGCGCCGCCCTATTTCACCATCTTCATCGTCGGCCACATCATCGTGCCGCCGATGATCATCGTTGATCGGATGGGTGAGCCGCCTCTCTGGCTGATGTCGCTCATCTTCCTGCCGCTGACAGTGATCCTCGCTTTGGGTCTGATCCAGCCGATCAAAGGCGGCACCGTTGGGTTGATGCTGACACTGAACATGCTCAAGAGCGATCCAAACGAGCGATGACAACTGCCGTCCTGACCGCTCGTCTGGACCGTGTCGTACTCGAAGGCGACCTGCCGACTTTGTCCCCGTACATCGAGGCGGATCGGGAGCAGGCGGTCGCCGACCTCGCCGCGACGAATCATTTCGTCCCTCTGATCGGCATGGCGAAGGCCGGCCCATATGCGCTGCATCTTTCCATCGTGGAAGGGCGGCTGATTTTCGACATCCGCGATGCCGGGGGAACACGGGTAACGGCGATCGGCCTGGCACTGGGACCATTCAGGCGACTGGTAAAGGACTACCATATGCTGGTGGACAGCCACATCCTGGCTGTGCAGGAGGGGCGTGAAGCGAAAATTCAGGCAATCGACATGGGCCGCCGAGGTCTGCATAACGAAGGCGCCGAACTAATGGCGCAACGGTTGGCTGGAAAAATCGACATCGATTTCGACACGGCCCGCCGCTTGTTCACTCTGGTTTGCGTATTGGCGCAACGAGTTTCCGCACGATGAAAATAGATGGCGTCGCATATCGCAGCGTCTGGCTGAACCCGGACGACGGGTGGTCGGTCCATATCATAGATCAGACGAAGCTTCCCTGGTCGTTGCAGGTTCTCCGTATGACCACTCGCGACGAGGCGGCATACGCAATCAAGGCCATGCAGGCGCGAGGTGCGCCGCTGATCGGTGCGGTCGCCGCCTACGGCCTGTGCCTGGCGCTACGGGCCGATGTCTCGACCGAAGCAATGGAGCGTGATGTCGCGTTGCTGAACGCCACGCGACCGACGGCGGTGAACCTGAAATGGGCATTGGACCGTATGTTGACCCGGCTACGCAACACGCCGAAGCCGGAACGGGTCGCCGTCGCGTACACCGAAGCGATGCTGATCGCCGAGGAAGACGTCAAGCAGAATGAGGCAATTGGTCGCCATGGCCTGCCACTGATCGAAGCGTTTGCCAAGCCCGGGCGGACTGTCAATGTGCTGACGCACTGCAACGCGGGATGGCTGGCGACCGTCGACTGGGGTACTGCACTGGCGCCGATCTACACGGCCTACAATGCCGGAATCGACCTACATGTCTGGGTGGATGAGACGCGGCCACGCAACCAGGGCGCTGCGTTGACGGCGTGGGAACTAGGCAAGCACGGCGTGCCGCACACCGTGGTGGTTGACAACGCGGGCGGACACCTGATGCAGCATGGGCGGGTAGACTTGGCCATTGTCGGCGCCGACCGCGTGACTCGGAGCGGTGACGCCGCCAATAAGATCGGCACATACTTGAAGGCCCTAGCGGCGCAGGACAACAACGTGCCGTTCTGGATCGCCGCCCCGTCCTCGACCATCGATTGGAACGTGGCGGACGGTGTCGCAGAAATCCCGATCGAGGAAAGGTCCGAAACCGAAGTGACAGAAATGACGGGTCGCTTGGCGGACGGTTCAATCGCCACGATGCGGATCGCCGCCGAGGGCAGCGCAGCCGCCAACCCCGCTTTCGACGTCACACCAGCCCGACTACTGACAGGTCTGATCACCGAACGCGGCCGCTGCCCGGCGACAGAAACCGGGTTGCTGAAACTGTTTCCAGAGCGGGAATAGACGTACTTTACCGGTCTTCCGAGTCGATCCCATCCAGTAGTAACTCGCGAATGCGCTCCGCCTGGCCCTGTTCCATGATCCGGCGTGCGAAACGAATGCAGTCGTCAATCTTGGCCGATCGGATCGCCTGCTTCACCTTAGGGACCGCCGAGGCATTCATGCTGAGGGAGCGGACGCCGAGCCCAAGCAGCAGCGGCGTCAGGCGCGGTTCAGCGGCCAGTTCGCCGCAGATCGACACTGGCATGCGCAGCCGCAACGCTGCTTCGGTGGCGAATTGCACAAGGCGCAAAACGGCCGGATGAACCGGGTCATAAAGCTCGGCGACATCTGTTTCCGACCGGTCGACCGCCAAAGTATAGGAGGTCAGGTCATTGGTGCCGATGGCGAAGAAATCCGTCTCCAGCGCCAACGCATCGGCTGAAAGGGCAGCGCCTGGGGTTTCGATCATGATGCCCAGCGGTGGCAACTTTTCCGGTAGCCGGTCGCCACGGCGTCGCAACCGGCGGGCAACCCGCTCGTAAATTTCTCGCGCGGACCGGACCTCGGCGACCGTAGTGACCATGGGCAGAAGGACGCGCACCGGCCCAAAGGCTGAAGCGTGTAGGATAGCGGCAAACTGGGTCTCTAAAAGTTCCGATCGTCGAAGCAATAGCCGGATTCCGCGCAGACCGAGCGCCGGATTGGTATCGACGAGTTCCGGGACCACGCCGGCGATTGTCAGCGCCTCGATCTCTTTTTCTCCACCCCAATCCAGGACACGGATAGTCACCGGATCGCCGTGCATCGTCTCGACGATCGCGCGATAAGTCTCCGTCTGGACCGCTTCATCCGGAATGGTTTCACGGTTCATGAACAGGAATTCAGTTCGTAGCAGACCAATCCCAATAGCACCTGACTGGACGATCAGCGGCAGTTCGACAGGTAGCTCCAGATTGGCCTGCAACTCGATCGCCTCCCCATCCGCCGTTTGCGCGGGCAGGCGGCGCAGTCGTGCGTAGCGCTGGCGTTCCCGGGCGAAAGCGGCCACCGCACGCTTGGCTTCAGCCAACGCGGTGGGACTCGGGTTCAGCACGACGCGTCCAGTTCCGCCATCGACTACCGCCGTGTCGCCCGGCTTCATCGCGTGCGCCAGCCCGACGGCGCCTAGCACGGCGGGCACGCCCAGCGCGCGCAGCATCACCGCAGTGTGGCCGTCGGCGCCGCCCTCCTCGGTCACAACACCGGCGAGCCGCGCGGGGTCCAACAGCGCCGCGTCCGCCGGGCGGAGACTTTCGGCTACCAGAATGGCACCTTCTGGCAGGTCAGCGAAGCTACGGAACGGAGCTCGCGTCAGGTTCCGCACAAGACGCCGCGCGATCTCCGTCACCTCATCGGCACGTCGTCGCAGACCGGCTCGGTCCTCAGCGGGCAGGTCCGGTCCCACCTGCGCCAGTACAGCATTGGCGATTGTCTCGGATTCGGTAATCACGGCGGACTCAGCGGACAGCAGCGTTTCCTCGATCCGACGGCGGGCCCCGCGCACCAGTCGGGAGGATCTCAGCATCTGGGTATAGGCGTCGATCAACGGGGCGATTTCCGCCTGGCTTTCTTCTGGCAATACCGTCAACCGAGCACGCAGTTTGCCGAGTTGCTTGCGGGATTGGATGATCGCGGCTTCAAGCCGCGCTCCCTCGGCGGAGATGTCGGAGGCGAGGATTTTGTGGCGTGTGATAACGGCGTCCGGTTCGGTCGTGCCAAACACCGGGCCGATAGCGATCCCGGCAGAAACAGCGATGCCGCTGAACAGACGTTCGGCACGTACGTTAGGGGCAGTGAGGGCGGTGCGGGCCAGTCGCTTGTGCTGAGGTGGCGGCGGGTTATTCTTGTTCATCGAAGCCGGCCTCGACCAGGGCTGCCAGGGCGTCTAGCGCCTCCTTGGCGTCCCAGCCTTCGGCCCGCAATTCTATTTCTGAACCGCGGCCGGCGCCTAGCATCATGAGACCCATGATGGAGCGGGCGGAGATGATCTGTCCATCTTTAAGCACATCGACCGAGGCGCCGAATCGTTCGGCTAGGGTGACGAAGCGCGCCGCAGCGCGGGCGTGGAGGCCCCGCTTGTTACAGATCGTCACGGTGCGCGTCAGGATGGGCTGTTCACCCGCTGCGCTGCTCATGGCCCAACTCCGTGCCGTTTGCCGCTGACGCGCACGAACCATTCTTGGCGCCGCTTGCGAAGGAGTGGGTTTCGGCGGACTCAGCCTCAGTTACCGTGCACCCACCGTTGGGTTTGCAGCCGTGCAAAACGTGGGACGCAGCGGCTATATATTTCCGACCGGCGTCCTCGGCACAACTGACAGCATCAGCCAGGGGCTGTTTGGATCGGACCTTGGCCAGTTTCACCAGCATGGGCAAGTTGACGCCGGCGATTACCTCGACGCCCTTACGCTCCATCATCGAGATTGCTAGGTTGCACGGGGTGCCGCCGAACATGTCGGTCAACAGGACGACGCCGTCGCCTGTGTCGCATCGTCTAATGCATTCCTCGATCTCGGCACGACAGCCGTCAACGTCGTCCTCCGGTCCGATGCAAACCGTCCCGACGTTCCGTTGCGCGCCAACCACGTGTTCCATCGCCGACCGAAGCTCTTCGGCCAGACGACCATGCGTGACCAGGACCATGCCGATCATGCGTTTACCGAGTTTTCCCAGCAGGACCGCGAACATTTGAGTTCGCGCATACGCGATATGACCATCTGTTGTATCAGGCCTCCTACGCCCGAACCGAGAAGGCTTGCGCGCCTTTGTCTAAATCTGAATCGTCGCGACGCGCAACCGGGCGATCCATCAGAAATGTCTCCGCCTTGCCATCTCGCGCCAACTCCCGATGGGTGACGTAGACCCGCCAAGGAGATTGCTGTACGGACCCTGCCTGCTCGGCAGATGTCCGTACTAGGAGATAAGTCGCGAGTTTTTCAATCAAAAAAACTGATCGATGCTGACCACCGGTACAACCAATCGTGATTGTGGCGTATTTTTTGCCCTCTTGCACGAAACGAGGCAAGACAAAGTCAACCAAATCTGCGAGTCTCGTGAAAAATTTTTGGAAGTCGGGGTCGGCCTCCACATATGCCCCAACCTCTGGCTGCATCCCTGTCAAAGGCCTTAATATGGGATCGTAGTACGGGTTCCGCAAAAAGCGAGCATCGAATACCAGATCCGCTTCCTGGGGAAGGCCCTTCGGAAAGGCGAAAGACATCAGCGACACGATCATCCGCCCTTCTGCGTTTTCGGTGCCATTGCCGAAATGCCGTTCGACCAGTCGGCGGAGTTGGGCGACTGGCAATTGGGACGTGTCGATCAGCAGGTCCGCCTGGCCTCGCAATCCGCTGGTCAGCGCGATTTCGGCCGTGACGCCGTCCGCCACCCGTCCCTGTGGCGCCAGTGGATGCCGGCGGCGGGATTCCGTGTAGCGGCGCAGCAGCGTGGTCTCGTCGGCCCAGACATAGACCAAATGGACGTTCAGCGTCGGGTTCTCACGCAGGCGGGTGATCGTTGCCAGCGCCTCCTCCGCGACAAAGCCGCGCGTGCGGGCGTCGATTCCAACGGCCAGGCGACGGTCGCCCCGTGCCACCGTCTCCTCGAGCATCGGCAGAGGCAGGTTGTCCACGGCCTCGTACCCGACGTCCTCCAGCGCTCGCAAGACCGAGGCTTTGCCGGCGCCCGACAAGCCGGTGACGATCACTACCGACAGGCGTGGGGCCTCGCTCATGCCGCGAAGGCTCCGGCAACCTGCGTGACTCGACCTAGGGTGCAGTCCAGGGCCAGCAGCACTTTGTCCACAGCAGACGCGGCGAAGGCGTCTAGGTCGACTACCGGCAGGTCCAGTTCTAGGTCGCGCCGTGGCGTTGGCAACCGGTCGGGGCGTTGGGCAAGATCGATGATCAAGACAAGCGGTGCTCGGGGATGATGCGGCAGGCGAAGGATGCCGAGACCGCGAACCTCCAAGAGGCCAGCGATAGGCGCGGGGCATGAGGCCGTGCCGTCCTCGGCGATATCGACCTGATCGTCGGCAATGAGGTCAAATCCGCGCGCCAGTAAGCGCAGCGCGAGATCGGATTTGCCAGAGCCCGGCGGACCAATGAGGAGAACGGCATTACCATTCCTTGCAACGCAGCTTCCATGCAGGCGCCGGGGGCTGTGCATGGGTTCGCAATTTGAGCCGACCGGCAGAAAAAGGAAAGCGGCAAAAAGCGGAGCGGCTTGTGACGAAGCGTCAGTCGTGAGAGCGTACCACTATGACAACTGAAATCATGGATCGCCAAAGCATTGCCGCCGCCGCAGCTCGCATACATCCATATGTGCGGCGAACGCCGGTGCTTTTCGCCTCTGAAAGCGAGTTTCCAACCCCTCATCCCGTGGCGCTGAAGCTGGAGTTGCTGCAGTGCGCCGGCAGCTTTAAGCCCCGCGGCGCCTTCAACCGTTTGCTATCGGCGCGCATCCCGGCCGCCGGTGTCGCTGCAGCCTCGGGTGGCAATCATGGCGCGGCCGTGGCATACGCCGCTCGGGCGTTGGGTGTCGCGGCGGAGATTTTCGTCCCTACCACGACGCCGCCAGCCAAAGTGGATCGCATCGCGGGTTATGGCGCACGCGTGGTTCGGGTCGGCGAAACCTATGCTGAGGCGGTGCTGGCCTGCGAGGAGCGTCAACGCCAGACGGGCGCATTGAACGTCCACGCTTATGACCAAGCCGAGGTGCTGTCGGGCCAAGGTTCGCTGGGGCGCGAACTGGAAAGCCAGGCGCCCGATCTCACGCATATCCTGGTTGCCACCGGCGGTGGCGGTCTGATCGGCGGCGTCGCGGCCTGGTATGCCGGCGCCGCGGCGATTGTCAGCGTCGAGCCGGAAACCTGCCCGACCCTTCACGCTGCCCTGCGCGCCGGCGAGCCGGTGGATGTTGCGGTCGCTGGCGTGGCGGCCGACAGCCTGGGCGCGCGCCGCTGCGGATCGCTGATGTTCGAGATCGCCCGCCGGTTCGTTTCCGAGGCAATACTGGTGAAGGACGAGGCAATCCGGGAGGCGCAAACCTTCCTATGGGATCGTTTCCGCCTGATCGCGGAACCGGGCGGCGCGACGGCCATCGCCGCCCTGCTCTCCGGCGCCTGGTTGCCACCGGAGGGCGCGCGGATCGGAATCGTCTTGTGTGGCGCCAACGCCGATCCGGCGAAAATCGCGGCCTGAACGATCCATCAGAAGGGGGACTCCGCCCAACAATGTAGTCCGATGCATCAGGCGCGGAAGAACGCCCTCGTCATAATTGTCCACGCGGTGTGCCGTGCAGATTGTCCCAGAACACCAGATCGCCGACCCGCTGTCTGTGGCGGTAGACGAAGTAATCCTTCGTTGCCCAGTCCAAGTAGTTCGACGATCTCCTCGCGGCTTCCCACCTAGCCGTTCCGCACTGTGTGCGTGATCACCTCGTCGCCCAGGAACAGCGACCGTCGGTGCGTCACCGGATGGATGCGCGACCGCCGGGACGCGTGCAAAGGAATCGTCGCTGATGAATGGCAGCCGGTGGGGAAACTGCACCGTCACCAGGCGGCGAAAATCATGCACGGCGAGCAGGATTTCATAGGCCGTGTACATGTCGGCAACAGCGTTTCGCCCCCGACCTCCGGCACCTCCCGCGCATGAAACAGTGACCCGAGGTTCGGTAGCGCGTGATAGGAATGGTCCGAGCGCCAGCATAGCTCGCAATTGGTCGCGCCGACCGGTTTGTTGTCGGCGGATTTATTGCTGACGATGAAGACCTCCGGATGGCCCGGCAGTGGGAACTGGATCTGGACGTGCTCCTCCAGCGCACCGAACCGGCGGCTGAAGGCGATATGCTGGGCGGGAGTTAGGTCCTGGTCGCGGAACAGCAGGACGGCATGCTGATGGAAGGCGTGGCGGATCGCGTCGAAGGTTTCCGCCTCCATCGGCACCGCTAGGTCGATGGCGCGGATTTCCGCCTCGAATGGGCCATCCAGCGGAATGCATGTCATCTGGGCAGAGGTGCTGGCGGTCATGCGACGTTCCCCGGCGATGCGATTTCGATCGGCGGACCGGCCAGCAAATTCCACACCAGTCTTCCCATGCGTAGGGAAGGATTTGCATCGTGCATCGCGTCGTGACCATATGCCGCCAGTCTGGGATTTGTTCGACCACGGCATGGATTCAATTTTTGACGGCGACCTGACGACCCCACGCGGCCGGTTTGTCGCCTGGATCGACTCGCTCTTCATTGATCACGCGGTGTTCCGCCTCGTGTGGAGCAACCTGTCGCCCGTCGTACCGGGCAAGATCTACCGTTGTAACCATCCGACCCCGGGACGGCTGCGGCGAATGACCCGCTCGCTCGGGCTACGCACGCTGATCAACCTACGTGGCCGTACGCTGAATGGCTCCGACTCGCTGTCGCGGGAGACGGCGCATGACCTTGGCCTCGACTTCTACGACATGGCATTCGAAAGCCGAGGCGCGCCGCAACGGGACCGAATCTTGCGCCTGCACGAAATCTACACCGGCATGCGCGCCCCGGCGATGATGCACTGCAAATCGGGCGCCGACCGCGCCGGCCTGGCATCCGGCCTGATGGTGCTGTTCGAGGGTGGTTCCGCGGCCGACGCGTTGCGGCAACTTTCCTGGCGCTTTGGCCATATCCGCCACGCCCGTACCGGCATCCTGGATGCGTTCTTCCTGCACTACCAGCGCGAGGGTGAGGGGCGGAAATCCTTCCTGGACTGGGTACGAGAGGACTATGACGAAGCCGCGCTAGGACGCAATTTCCGTGCCAACGGCCTGGCGAGCTTCGTCAACGATTGGGTGCTGGCGCATGAGTAGCGTCATGCCTAGCGGAATCGGGCCGCAGGGACCATCTGCCGGTATAAGATCTCGCGCGCCGCGCATCCCCCGTCCAGCGACGCCGCATTCACGATTGCCAACCGGAACCCGCCGGGCGGCATGGAATGGTGTGACGGATCCCGATCCTCATGAAACGAGATCTGGACGCTGCTGACGCCTGGAACCGCCAGGGCTTGCGCGATGGTTTCGGCTGGCGGATGGCGATAGGCGGGGCCGTGCGGCGCGAACAGTACGACGCTGTAGCCATCCGCCCGCTGCGCGTCGTCGAAGACCCATTGCCCTTCCGTATAGAGTCGGACGAGGGCGTGGACCCATCCTTCGCCATATAGATCCGGCCATTGGTCGGCGAAGCGTAGATGCGCCTCGATGATGCGACCGCCGATGGTTTCGAAATTCGCCATTCCGCTATAGCCGTTGAGATGCTTGCGCGACCAGGCGCCGCACCATGCCTCGATCTCTGGCCTGGGTTCCGCGTGGACGTGCCAGTAATCGAACGTCCCCCCCGGCGCGGTGGCGCCTGTCGCATGCCGCCACCACCGGACCTCGCCGTTCACCACCGCGGCATCGGTGCTGACATGCGCGCCAGTCAGCAGTGTCGCCCAGAAGTATCCGGGCTGCAGATTGGCGCGATAGGTCGCCTCATCCGGGATCGGCATGCTGCCGGCGCCCATGCTGCGCAGATTGATCATCGGCTTAGAGAAAACCGGATAGCGCGGTGGCGGCACGCCATGCGGGGCGGCATCCAGTCCTTGCGACAGAGCAACGGCCAGCTTGTCGTAAATCCAACGATGGCGCGGCAACAGAGTCCACGCCTCCCAATCTTTGGTCGGGATGGTCACGTCACCCGGACAAAGGACGTCCTTGAAGAACTGCACCCGCCATGGATCGGTCTGCAGGATTGGCATCAGGTGGGCACCGGTGCCGCAGGATGCAGCAGGTTCTGCGCGCGCAGGTCCGACCAGAGGGATGGCGGTATCTTCATCGTGAATAGAGGCAGGTTGGCGTTGAACTCCTCGGCGGATCTCGGGCCGGGTATGACGCAGGCGACGACCGAATGGGCCAGCGGGAACTGCAGCGCCGCCGCCGCGAGCGGCACTTTGTGGGCGTCGCATACCGTTTGCAGCTTGCGCACCCGATCGACGATCTTGGGCGGCGCCTTCGCATAATTCCAGGTGTCCCGGCCGGCGAGGATTCCCGAATTGAGCGGGCCACCAACCACCAGCGACGTCTGCCGCCGCTGGCACTCCGGGATCAGGTCGTCCAGCGGCGCCTGTTCCAGCAGCGTGTAGCGGCCAGCAAGAAGGAACGCGTCCCAGTCGCCGATCTTCAGCGCGTCCATCAGGATCGCTGTCTCGTTCACACCCAGGCCGATGGCGCTGACGACGCCGGTACGCCGCAATTCATCGAGCGCCTTGTAGCCGCTGTCCCTCAATTGCGCGAAATAGTGCGCGTTGAGTTCCTTGCCGTGCTGATAGACGCCGATATCATGCACATACAATATGTCGATACGGGCAAGGCCAAGGCGCTGGTAGCTATCTTCGATCGAACGCATGAGGCCGTCATAGGTGTAGTCGTAGACCACTTTGAACGGCAGCGGCGACAGGCGCCCGTCGGGCGATGGCGCATTGTCCGTCCTGGGACGCAGCAGGCGCCCGACCTTTGTGGACAGAACCCAAGCGTCGCGGTCCTTGTCGCGCAGCGCGTCGCCCACACGCCGTTCAGCTGCGCCGAAGCCATAGAACGGGGCGGTGTCGACGTAGCGGACTCCCGCCTCCCATGCTGCTGTTACGATCGCCTGACCCGATTGCTGGGTGATCGGAATCCGGCTGCCACCCATGGTGGCGGTGCCCAGGCCGAGCGTTGTCACCTGCAGCTTGGTGCGGCCGAGCAAACGCTTTGCGAAGTCGGGCATGGTTGTCTCCTCCGCAGGTGAGAGTGGCCGGCAGTCGCCCGAAGGGCAACCACTTCTGGTCCGAGACCACGGATTAAATCGCCGAGCTTCCGCTCTTATTCACAAGCGGATGGTCGGATCGCCGTCTTGTCGTTCACCGAACCGCGCTGCGTCTGGTCCTCGGAAAACGTTTCCATATCATATCTTAGAATGAACGACCCGATGCGAAGACGATCGCCGGGGTTGAGGCGCATGGGGGCATCAATCCGTCGATCGTTGACGAAGGTGCCATTGGTCGAATTCAGGTCCGACAGCAACAACCAGGGGCCCGCCTGTTCGATGCGGCAATGCGCGCGGGATACGTCCGACCGGCTCAACAGGACTTCGCTGGGTGGCATGCGGCCAACCGTCGCGGGCGGGTGGATTTCAAAACGCTGAGCGAGAGACGGGGGCGAAACGATCTCGAGCACGTGCCGCAACCCCTCCTGCTTGAGGTTTAATGTCCGCTCGGTTTCGTCCTCGACACCGTCAGCGAACGGGAATTCGTTCGACCCCATGACTGCCGGTCCGAGCGTCGTCGCTCCCACAGCGAGCGTGGCCAGCAACGGCGGCAGCGCCGCGCCTGTCTGCTGAAGCGCCCATCCGATATAGTGCAGAGCCAGTTCGGACGGCATCACGTGCAGAGCGCGCCCGCGTACGCGCTGGAACAGCCCCAGTTCGATCAGGTAGCCGATATGGTCCTTGGTTGTTTGCACCGTCTGACCGGTCAGCTCCAACAACCGCGCGGCCAGACGATCGGCGAGGATGGGCGTCGGCTCCGGCGCAGCCTCATGATGCCAGCGGAACGCCGTGTGGATCAGGTTCCAATGCGAGGATGAAATCAGGTGTCGCCGGGCATCGCTGCGCCGAGCGGGAGAGAGGCCCGTTTGATTAAAGATGGCGTCGGTCGCGGACAGCCAGCAGTCGTTGTAGATTTCCAGCGGACGAAGCACCTGGCTGCGCCACTGTGCCGATGGTTCGCCGACCCTGGCAATCGAGGGAACGCCGGCGATATCCGCCAGCCTTTGAGCGAAATCGGCCAGATGCGCATCGAACCGGCCGAGGAATTCCTGTGTGGGTGTGACGACGGTACGGGCAAACACTTGGCCGGGCGGATCGAGATGGCAGAGGGCCATCTGACTGATCGAGGTCAGCCGCTCCTTCACCGTTGCATCGTCGAGCAAGAAAACCTGCTTCACAAGCCCATAGAGCTCCCCCGCCGGTGCGCCGTTCCGTCCCTTGGTGGCGAGATGGTTGAGCATGTGCCACTCGGCACGACGCGATAGCTGAGGAAATTGCACGAACCAAGCGTCCTGATAGCCCAGGATCAGGCGCAGGACATCGAGCTTATGCATCGCTCAGACAGCGTCCTGTGTCTGTGCTGTTGGGCCGCATTTGAACAGTATCTGGCAGATGGCTGGGTGCTTCGCCCGAGGTCCGTGCTATATCCCATGCCCAGCGCCAGCTTGCGGAGCAGGCCAAAGCACGCGTTCCGCTCCCGCCCACCCGGTGCGGCATCGCGGCCGCCGACCGCGGGACCAACGGTCGGCACCTGTCGGGCAGACTATTCCGCCGCCTGCTGCGGCTGCACGGCTTCATAGGGGAACCGCCGAATCTTGGCCATGTTGATCCCCTCGATCCGCAACAGGCGCGTATCGTCCTTTCGTTCAGGGGAATGCAGGATGCCGACATCATACAGATAAGCATCGCCCGGCTTCATCACGTAATTACGAATGAAACCGGCCTTGCCGGGGGCGCTCTCGGTGGGGCGCGCGAGGCATTCCCAATCTGTCATGATTGTCTCGCCCGAGGCCTGACCGTAGATCGCCCAGGATGGACCGTGGTCATGCGGGTTGCTGCCTTTCGGTCCCACATAACCGTGCGCGAGGATGGTGAAGCCAAGCTCGGAATCCTCATACAGGATGTGGCGCTCGGGCGTGCCTTCCGGGATGTAGGTCGCGACGAAGTCCGGGTCGGCCAGGACCTGCTGCACAAGGTCCCGGACCTTCTCGCGGCCTGGCGTGCCAGGATGCGACTTCAATGCGTTGTGGCAGTCGGCAGCGAATTTTTCCAATGTGATGGCCATGATGTAGCCTCCTTCGAACAAGACGGAAATTAGCGACGATACGGATAGCAGTTGGCGCGATCCAGCGGCATGCCGAAATGATCCGCCAGGGCGGCGATGGCGTCGGCATGCTCTGGATAAGGATCGGCATTGCCGGGTCCGACGATGATGCAACCCCCGCCGAGATCCTGGCTGCTCCGGCCCCGCGGCGGCAGCATGGCGGTGGCGAGAGCGTTTCCTTCCTCGTCCCGCAATGTCAGGAACAGGGGCATCGCCCGCTTGATGTGGTCTTCCTTGCCGATGTCCTGTTCAATGAATACCGTCGTTGCGGGATGGAAGCTGTCGGCAGCCCGCTCCCGCTCTCGCCGGTAGTGTTTTTCGACCGCGTGGCGCATCTCCAGCGATTCCGTTGCCGCCTCGCCTTCGGTTACGAGGCGGAACCAAGTGCGATTGTGCGGTGCGTCACAAACATACTCCATGCACAGTCCTTTCGGTGGCTTGGATTGCGTCGTCACGTCAACATAAAATGGAAGTGTCCGGCGGGTAAACAGCCGGTTGGGAAAGTGACGGCAACGGACGGGGATACGTTCGATTTCGTGATCGTGGGTAGTGGCGCGGCCGGTTCGGTGCTGTGCGCCTGCCTGACCGAGGATCCGGACGTGACTGCCTGCGTCGTGGAATGCGGGCCGCCGGACCGGCATCCGTTCATCAACGTTCCGACCAGCGTCATTAGGATGCTCTTCAATCCCGCCTGCACCTGGCAGTTTCAGACTGAACCGGGCGAAGGCATCAACAGCCACCGCATCCCTACCGCGCAAGACCGTACATTGGGCGGATCGAACTCTATCAACGGCATGATCTACAATCACGGCCAGCGGGAGAATTTCGACAGTTGGGCGCAGCGAGGTAACCGCGGCTGGGGCTATGTCGACATCCTGCCCTATTTCAAGCGCGGGGAGCGGCGGATCGGCGTCGCGGACAAGCGTATCCGTGGCCATGGCGGCAGCCTGCCGGTGACTAGCAACGATTGGATCCATCCGGTGAACGAAGTGTTCATTGCGGGCCTGCAGGAGTTGGGTATCCCGCGCAACCCCGACTACAACAGCGGCGACGATCAGGCGGACGTCGGTTATTCGCAGCGCGCAATCAACGGCGGCTACCGCCACTCCGCTGCACGGGTGTTCCTGCATCCCGCCCAGGCCTCCGGCCGGCCGAACATTCTCGCCGACGCCCGCGCCGCCCGCAACCTGTTCGAGGGCAAGCGCGCGAGGGGCGTACGTTATGTGAGCGACCGCGCCACAGTGCGGGACGTCTTCGCACGGAAAGAGGTCATCGTCTCCTGCGGTTCGGCCAACACAGCGAAGCTGCTGCAAATGTCCGATATCGGTCCAACGGTCCCGCTGCAACAGCTAGATGTGGAGACGATCGCCGATCTGCCGGTGTGGGCGAGAACTTCCGCGACCACTGCTCGACCCGAATCGTCGCGCGAGTGAAGAACGTCAGGACGATCAACGAAATGTCGAAGGGTGTGAGACTAGCTGCCCAAATGGTGCTCTGGGTGAGGCGCAAACCCAACATCATGTCGGTCAGCCCCAGTATCGTGCATTGGTTCTGGAAGACCGAGGACACGATGCGCTAGCCGGACCTGTAAGGCGTGTTCAGCCCGGCCAGCTACAAGCAGGGCTTCGTCGGACTGCTCGACGACTACCCCGGCCCGAGCGCGCTCGACCGATCCGTTCGAGCATCCAATCATTCAGCCGAACTACCTGAAGGATCCGTTCGACCAACACGTGCTGGTTAAGGGGATGCATCTTGCGCGCAAACTGCTGCATACGCACGCGCTGGCACCTTATTTCGATGGCGACAGATTGCCGGGGGCCCGACGTGAAGAAAGACGACGAATGGCTGGCCTATGCCCGCCAATACGGCTCCACTGCCTATCACCTGACCGGCATGGTGCGGATGGGGTCCGGAAAGCGACAAGACGTCCGTCGTTGACGATCAGTTGCGCGTGCATGGGCTGCATGGGCTGCAGGTGGTCGACGTTTCCCTCATACCGACCATGCCGTCGGCGAATACCTACAGCTCGACAATGATGATCGCCGAGAAGGCGTCGGACATGATTCAGGGCCGTCCGACGCTGGAACCGGCCGCGGGCATCCCTGCCTGAGGACAACGATGGATGCGGGTGCGATGCGAGGGGCGGCGGAACGGGCGCCATTCGCCTGGATTCGCTGCATATGCGCCATGATGGATCGACTTAGCTAAAATCGCTTCGCACGGGTTACGGTCCGTACCGATTCGAGAGGCGCGTCGGTAGCATTCATGCCCATCAACAAGACCGTTGCGCAGCGTGTGATGTTCGTCTTCATCTGCTTCGTCTGGGGCACCACATGGCTAGCGATGAAGATCGGCATCGCTACGGTGTCGCCCGGCATCTTCGCTGGCCTGCGCTGGAGCCTCGCCGGTGCGATCATCCTGCTGATTCGTCGCGCCCTGGGCGAACGTGTGGTCCCACCATCGAGACTGTGGCCGCGCGTCACCTTTATCTCCGTCCTACTGATCACGCTGAACCAGGTTATCCAGCTTTACGGGCTTAAAACCATTACGGCGGGGTTAGCCGCGGTGATCAGTTCGGCACTTACGCCGATCGCCTTGCTGGGATTCTCGGTCGCGACGGGTCAGGAGCGTTTCAATCGCCGCCAACTCGGCGCCCTGGGCATGGGCGTAGCGGGGGTGCTGATCCTGTTCGGTCCGGCCACCATCGCCGGCACGCTGAATCTGTGGGAGGTCATCGGCGCGGCTGGAGTCACGATCGGATGCCTGTGCTATTGCTCCGGTTCGGTGATGACCCGACCGATCATGAGGACGCTGGACCCGGTACAGCTTGCCGGGCTGACGGACCTGATCGGCGGGCTGATCCTGCTGGTGGCGCCGGTGGCCGTCGAACCGGGCGCGGTGCGGTCACTGCATTTCGCCTGGGGATGGCCGGCCTTCCTCGCCTGGCTCTACCTGCTGGGTCCGGGCGCGTTGCTGTCCACGACGATGTATTTCATGCTGGTGCGTGACTGGGGTCCCAGCAGGCCGGGTACCTACGCATTCGTGTCGCCGGTGATTGCGGTGATCGTCGGCTGCCTATGGTTCGAGGAGAAGCTCCATTGGGGCAATGCCCTGGGCATGACCCTGATGCTGGGCGCGGCGTTCGTCGTCCTGCGGACGACGGGTCCGATCCAACGTAGCGCGGTCGCAACGTCGGCGGCGAAACCGGCCTGAGCACCTTGCCACCCCCGTAATCGCGACTCTGATTGCAGCTAGGGGCGATCGCGCTAGCGTTACGGGGAGCGCAAACGCAGCGGACCTAACGGGCGCTTGCGAAAATCCAGAGCGCCGCCTATCGGCCTGATCAAACAGGGGATGAGCATGATCTGCATTCTGAAACACGGTGCGACCGAAGCCGAGAAGACCGAGGCCGACCGCAAGGTGCGCCAGACCGTCGAGACCATCCTGAGCGATGTCGGAGCGCGCGGCGACGTGGCTGTTCGCGAACTATCCGCCAAATTCGACAAATGGGAGCCGCCCTCCTTCCGGCTGCGGCCGCAGGAGATCCAGTCGCTGATGGCCACGCTGCCTGCTCAGGTGATCGAGGATATTAAGTTCGCCCAGACACAGATCCGCCGCTTCGCCGAGGCGCAGAAAGCTGCCCTGAAGGATATCGAGGTCGAGACGCTTCCTGGAATCCGCCTCGGGCACAAGAACATTCCCGTCGCGAGCGTCGGCTGCTATGTGCCCGGTGGTCGGTACCCGATGGTGGCCAGCGCGCACATGTCCGTGTTGACGGCGAAGGTTGCCGGCGTGCCGCGGGTCGCGGCATGCACGCCGCCACTGAACGGCGTGCCGCCCGCGGCTACCATTGCCGCCATGGCGCTGGGCGGGGCGGACGAAATTTATGTCCTCGGCGGGGTCCAGGCGGTCGCGGCGATGGGGCTGGGGACGGCAACGATCCCGGCCGTCGACATGCTGGTCGGTCCGGGCAATGCCTTCGTCGCGGAAGCCAAGCAGCAACTCTTCGGCCGGGTCGGCATCGATCTGCTGGCGGGCCCGACGGAGACCCTGATCATCGCCGACGACACCGCTGACGTGGAGATGTGTGCGACCGACCTCGTGGGACAGGCGGAGCATGGACCGACTTCGCCGGCCGTGCTCCTGACCACATCCCGAAAGATCGCCGAGGGTATCCAAGAGGAGATCGAGCGACAGCTTGCGGTCCTGCCGACCGCCGATATCGCCAGCATCGCATGGCAGGATCATGGCCAGGTGATCCTGTGCGACACGGATGACGAGCTGCTGTCGGAAGCAGACCGGATCGCCAGCGAACATGTCCAGGTGCTGACCCGGCAACCACGGTGGTTCCTGGAACGGATGCGCAATTATGGTGCGCTTTTCCTGGGGAAGGAAACCAACGTCGCTTATGGCGACAAGGTTATCGGCACCAACCACACCCTGCCGACCAAGAAGGCGGCGCGGTATACCGGCGGCCTCTGGGTCGGCAAGTTCCTGAAAACCTGCACGTATCAGGAGGTCAGCCCGGAAGCGACCGCGACGATCGGCGAATATTGTTCGCGCCTGTGCGCGATCGAGAATTTCGCCGGTCACAAGGAACAGGCCGATCTGCGGGTGCGCCGCTACGGCAGCAAGAATGCTTAGCCGGTGGGATGCTCCCGGATACCGCAACGCACAACCCTGCTTGCCGAATGGGTCTAATCCCTCGAAACTCGCGCCCGATACACAAAGGGACACCCCGGACCGTGGCCGACTTCAAGAGCACCGAGAACTACATTGCGTCCCGTGACTTGGAAGTGGCCGTCAATGCCGCCGTTACCCTGCAGCGTCCGCTGCTAGTGAAAGGCGAGCCGGGCACTGGGAAGACCGTCCTGGCGCAAGAGGTTGCGGCATCGCTGGGCCGTCCGCTAATCGAGTGGCACATCAAGTCCACCACCAAGGCGCAGCAGGGCCTTTATGAATATGATGCTGTCTCCCGCCTGCGCGACGGTCAGCTCGGCGATCCCAGGGTGCATGACATCGGCAACTACATCGTCCGCGGCAAGCTATGGGAGGCGTTCGAGGCCGACCAGCCCGTGGTGGTGCTGATCGACGAGATCGACAAGGCGGATATCGAGTTCCCGAACGATTTGCTGCTCGAGCTCGATCGCATGCAGTTCTACGTCTACGAGACTCGCAAGACAATTCAGGCGAAGCACCGTCCGGTGGTGATCATCACCTCCAACAACGAAAAGGAACTGCCCGACGCCTTCCTGCGTCGCTGCTTCTTTCATTACATTCGCTTTCCCGACTGGAAGACGATGGAGCGGATCGTCCAGGCGCATTACCCGGACATCCGCAAGGATCTGGCGCGGGAAGCGCTGAATGTCTTTTTCCAGGTCCGGGACGTTCCTGGCCTGAAAAAGAAGCCCGCGACATCGGAACTGCTGGACTGGCTGAAGCTGCTGATGGTGGAGGAGCTGTCGCCGGACGTCCTGCGCAGCAACGAAAAACAGGTGGTGATACCGCCGCTGCACGGCGCGCTACTGAAGAACGAGCAGGACGTGCATCTATTCGAACGCCTCGCCTTCCTGGCACGACGGAGCGGATAATGTTTTCGCACCTGATCCTCTCGCTGCGCAGCGCAGGTCTGCCGACCTCCATCACCGAGTGGCTAACCCTAGCCGCGGCGATGAAGTCCGGGGTGGTGGAATACAGCATCGACGACTTCTACTATCTCGCGCGCGCGACCCTGGTGAAGGATGAGCGGCATCTGGACCGATTCGATCGCGTATTCGCCCAATGCTTCAAGGGACTGGAATCGCCGGATGGGGTGGAGGTCGACGACTTGCCGGAGGAATGGTTACGCAGGTTGGCGGAAAAGACGCTAACGCCGGAGGAAAGGGCGAAAATTGAAGCGCTGGACGGCTTCGACGCCATCATGCAGCGACTGAAAGAGTTGCTGGCCGAACAGAAGAGACGTCACCAGGGTGGTCCGAAATGGATTGGCACAGCCGGCACGTCGCCGTTCGGCGCCTATGGCTACAATCCGGAAGGCGTCCGGATCGACCAGGATGAATCACGTCACCGGCGTGCGGTGAAGGTATGGGATCGGCGCGACTACAAGGATCTCGACGATACCGTCGAATTGGGCACACGCGGGATGAAGCTCGCACTGCGCCGCTTGCGCCGTTTCGCACGCCAGGGTGCCGCGACAGAGCTCGATCTTCCCGATACGATCTTTTCGACCGCGCGAAATGCCGGGACGCTGGACCTCAAGATGGTGGCAGAACGGCATAACACAGTGAAGGTGCTGCTGTTTCTGGATATCGGCGGCTCGATGGACGATCACGTCAAGCTGATCGAGGAATTGTTTTCCGCTGCGCGCAGCGAGTTCAAGCATCTGGAATACTATTACTTTCACAACTTTCCCTACGAGCGGGTGTGGAAGAACAATCGCCGCCGGCATGAGGAAGTGATCCCAACCTGGCAGGTACTGCGGACCTATGGCCCCGACTACAAGCTGATCATTGTCGGCGACGGGGCCGTGAGTCCGTATGAAATCACCATGCAGGGCGGTTCGGTCGAACATTTCAACGACGAGGCAGGTGTCGTGTGGCTGGACCGGATGCTGGCCCAATACCGCAGCGCTGCCTGGCTGAATCCGACGCCAAAGAACAGTTGGGGACATGTCCGCTCGATCAGTATGATTAACGACCTCATGGGAGGGCGGATGTTCCCGCTGACGATGAACGGAATCGACGATATGACGCGGCAACTGAGCCGATAGGTTTAGGTTAGGCAGGCCTCTTTCAGGGCGTCCGGTAGGGACATCTTCAGCGACTCCCCTGTTGCGCGCAGTCGAGGTGTCGGCTTTGCTATACGCGCAGATGAGTGGCCAATTAGGAGACCGCATGCCGAAGATCATTCCCGTTGCCGTCTTCGATTGCATCGTTTTCGGCGCCACAGGCGATTTGACGCTGCGAAAGCTCCTACCCGCGCTCTATTATCGGTTTCGTGACGGCCAGATGCCGGCGGAATCCCGGGTGATCGGGGCGGCACGGTCCCATCTCTCCGACGATGTTTTCCGCCACAAGGCGTCGGAGGCCTTGGAAAAGCACGTACCCGCCGAGGACTGGGAGCAGGACATGGTATCCCGATTCCTCAGACTGCTCCACTATGTGACGATCGACGCGACCGCCGTGGATGCCGATTGGAGTCGATTCCGTGAGATGCTCGACCCCACACGAGTGCGCGTGTTCTATCTGGCGACCTCGCCGGACCTGTATGGGCCGATCTGCGCTGCACTGGCGAAGAACGGGTTTGTTACTGAGGACTCCCGGGTAGTGCTGGAAAAGCCGATCGGCCACGACCTCGCCTCGGCGCATGCCATCGTCGAGGGCGTCGGACTCGTATTCACCGAGGCGCAGACATTCCGCATCGATCATTACCTCGGCAAGGAGACGGTGCAGAACCTGATGGCCCTCCGTTTCGCCAACACGATCTTTGAGCGGCTGTGGACCGCCGACGTAATCGACCATGTGCAGATCACGGTGGCGGAGACGGTCGGTTTAGAAGGGCGCGGGGGCTACTACGACCGCTCCGGCGCGTTGCGCGACATGGTGCAGAACCACATGTTGCAGCTACTATGCCTGATTGCCATGGATCCGCCCGTGTCGCTGGACGCCGATCGGGTACGCGATGAGAAACTGAAGGTGCTGCGGGCGTTGAGACCGCTGGAGCCGCACGAGGTCGCCACCCATACGGTCCGCGGGCAATACATCCAGGGCGCGATCGACGGGAAGCCGGTACCCGGTTACCTGACGGATCTTGGCGCGGACGAGTCGTCGCATACGGAAAGCTTCGTCGCACTGAAGGCCGAGGTGCGGACTTGGCGCTGGTCCGGCGTGCCCTTCTATCTGCGCACCGGCAAGCGATTGCCCTCTAAGGTGTCGGAAATCGTGATCCAGTTCCGAGCACCGCCGTTTTCGATCTTCCCGGCTGAGGCGGCGGAGTGGCGTCCCAATTCCCTGATTATCCGTCTGCAGCCCGAAGAGGGAATGCGACTGGAGATGATGACTAAGGACCCCGGCCCTGGAGGGTTACGGCTATCGCCGACAGGCTTGGACATCCGATTTGAGACGACATTCGGTAAACGGTTTCCCGACGCGTACGAACGTCTGTTAATGGATACGGTGCGCGGAAACCCCACGCTGTTCATGAGACGGGATGAAGTCGAGGCGGCCTGGACCTGGATTGAGCCGATATTAGAGGCATGGTCAACGCATCCGGACCGACCAAAATCCTACCCCGCAGGCAGTTGGGGACCGACAGCGGCGA